>CAZNBS010000222.1:6724-8057 GCA_964570955.1 uncultured Burkholderiales bacterium
CTCATCGCGGGGTACAAGTCGCGCTACACCTCGACGCAAGACGAGGAGATGACCCTCGAGATGTAGCTCTATCTGTGCAAACGCGATCCGGGAGCGTACGCAAGCGCAGCGGAACGCATGCTCGCCGCCATCGGCGAGCCGGAACTGGTCGATAGCCGCCACGATCCACGCCTGTCCAGGATCTTCGCCAACCGCATCATCAAGCGCTATCCGGCCTTCGCCGAGTTCTACGGCATGGAGGACGCCATCGCGCAGATCGTTTCCTTCTTCAAACACGCCGCACAGGGGCTCGAGGAGCGCAAACAGATCCTCTACCTGCTCGGTCCCGTGGGCGGCGGCAAGTCCTCCATCGCCGAGCGTCTCAAGCAGCTCATGGAGGGCCAGCCGATCTACGCGCTCAAGGGCTCTCCGGTGAGCGAATCGCCGCTCGGCCTGTTCGCCCCGGACCAGTACGGCGAGCTCCTCGAGCGCGAGTACGACATCCCGCGACGCTACCTCACCGGGATCATGTCGCCCTGGGCGATCAAGCGCTTGAAGGAATTCGGCGGAGACATCTCCCAGTTTCGCGTGACGCGCATCCAGCCCTCGGTGCTCAAGCAGGTTGCCGTGGCCAAGACGGAACCGGGAGACGAGAACAACCAGGACATTTCCACGCTGGTCGGGAAGGTCGACATCCGCAAGCTCGACCGCTTCTCTCAGGACGATCCGGACGCCTACAGCTATTCGGGCGGCCTGTGCCTGGCGAACCAGGGCCTGCTCGAGTTCGTCGAGATGTTCAAGGCCCCCATCAAGATGCTGCATCCCCTGCTGACGGCGACGCAGGAAGGCAACTTCAAGGGTACGGAGGGCTTCTCGGCGATCCCGTTCAACGGGATCATCCTCGCGCACTCCAACGAGTCGGAGTGGCAGAGCTTCCGCAACAACCGCACGAACGAGGCGTTCCTCGACCGCATCTACATCGTGAAGGTGCCGTACTGCCTGCAGGTGTCCGAGGAGGTGAAGATCTACCAGAAGCTGCTGCGCCACAGTGCGCTGTCGCAGGCGTTTTGCGCGCCCGGCACGCTGGAGATGATGGCGCAGTTTTCGGTCCTGTCCCGATTGAAGGAGCCGGAGAACTCCAGCATCTTCTCGAAGATGCGGGTGTACGACGGTGAGAGCCTCAAGGACACCGATCCGAAGGCCAAATCGTTCCAGGAATACCGCGACTACTCCGGCGCGGACGAGGGGATGAACGGCATCTCCACCCGTTTCGCGTTCAAGGTGCTGTCGGCCGTGTTCAACTACGACCAGACCGAGGTGGCGGCCAACCCGGTGCACCTCATGTACGTGCTCG
>CAZNBS010000223.1:0-8024 GCA_964570955.1 uncultured Burkholderiales bacterium
GCTGGTCTGCTCTTCGATGCTGAAGGGCATCTTGAACTGGCCGATGCGCAGCTGGGCGGGCGCGAACCAGGCGGCATTGAACCAGGCCACGTCCAGCGTCGTGCCGTTCTGCGCGAAATCGCCGGTGACGTCGAAGGTGTAGATGTCGTAGAGCCTGCCGTGCACGCCGAGATAGGCACGGCGTAGGTCGAAGGTGTTGGGCGCCGTGTCATCGGCGAAGTGACGGTAGTCGCCGTGCACCCGTCCGCTGATGCCGATCGAGTGGTGCCCGTCACCCGATTCGAAGTTGACGCCGTCCTTGAATCGGCCTACCAGCGTCGACTTCGCCGCCTCTTTCTCCTTTTCTTCCCGCTCGCTGGCCTGCGCCTCGCGCAGCGCGCGCTGGCGGCGTTCGGCACGCGAGGTCAGGCGCTCCTGCTCGCGCTCGGCCTTCAGTGCCTGGTACTCCTCGTCGGTGAGGACGCCGCGGTCCTTGAGCTTGTCCAGGAGGCGGTCCAGGATCGGAGTCTCCTGTGCAGAGGACGAGGAAGTGCCGAGGCACAGAGCCGCCGCGAGAGCAGCACTCAGGCAACTCGAGCGGAAGACGGAGGGCTTGCGCATTGTTTCTCCCCATTGGTACGAAAGACGTCGAACGGCGTACGACGTCATCGACGGCGCCGCTCGCTCGTAAGCGAGGCGCATTGTGACCACGGGGGATGACGGTTTGATTACAGGGCGGTAATCGTGGACGCCGGGTCAGTCCAGGAGGCGATACAGTCCGGTTGTAGCCAGCAACAGCAGCGCGCCCAGGGCGAGCCAGAGCAGGCGCGTGTTCGCGCGTTGCCGCGCTTCTAGCCGATCCAGCCGTCGCTGCAGGTCGTGGCTGTCGTGGCGGGTCAGTGCGCGCTGCACCAGGCGCGGCAGCTGCGGGAACGTCTGCGCCCATTCCGGCGCTTCTTCGCGCAGCCTTCGCGCCAGACCCCGCCACCCCACCTGTTCGGACATCCACTGCTCGAGATAGGGCTTGGCGGTCTTCCACAAGTCGAGATCCGGGTCGAGCTGGCGGCCCAGGCCCTCGATGTTGAGCAGCGTCTTCTGCAGCAGCACCAGCTGGGGCTGGATCTCGACGTTGAAGCGCCGCGAGGCCTGAAACAGGCGCAGCAGCACCTTGCCGAAAGAGATCTCGCGCAGCGGGCGGTCGAAGATCGGCTCGCACACCGCGCGGATGGCCGATTCGAACTCGTCGATGCGCGTACCCTCGGGCACCCAGCCCGCATCCAGGTGCGCCTGGGCGACGCGACGGTAGTCGCGTCGGAAGAAGGCGAGGAAGTTCTGCGCCAGGTAGTTCTTGTCGGTCTCGGTGAGCGTGCCCATGATGCCGAAATCGAGCGCGATGTAGCGACCCTGGGGATCGACGAAGATGTTTCCCGGGTGCATGTCGGCGTGGAAGAAGCCGTCGCGCAACACCTGGGTGAAGAAGATCTCCACGCCGTAGCGCGCGAGGCGCGCGATGTCCACGCCCTGTTCACGCAACGTCTGGACGTGGCTGATGGGAATGCCGCTCATGCGTTCCATCACCATGACATCGGCGGTGCAGTAGTCCCAGTACACCTCGGGGACGCGCAGCATCGCCGAGCCGGTGAAGTTGCGCCGCAACTGGCTCGCATTCGCCGCTTCGCGCATCAGGTCGAGCTCGTCGGTGAGGTGCTTCTCGAACTCCGCAACCACCTCGCGCGGCTTGAGCCGCTTGCCGTCGGCCCACAGGCGTTCCACCAGCGTGGCGCCGGCCTCCAGCAGCGAGACGTCGTGGCGGATGACTTCCGCGATGCCCGGTCGCAGGACTTTCACGGCCGCCTGCGTGCCGTCCTTGAGCGTGGCGAAGTGCACCTGCGCGACCGACGCACTCGCCACCGGCACCGGGTCGAACTGCGCGAACACCTGCGCCAGCGGCCGGCCGTAGGCACGCTCCAGCGTGGCCAGCACCAGTTCGGAGTCGAAGGGCGGCACGCGATCCTGCAGGCGCGCGAGCTCGTTGGCGATGTCCGCCGGCAGCAGATCGCGCCGCGTGGACAGGACCTGCCCAAACTTGACGAAGATGGGGCCGAGGCGCTCCAACGCGCGGCGCAGCCGCAGTGCGCGCGGCTCGCGCAGATCGCGCCAGCACAGGATGCGACCGACGAGGGTGCGCACACCGCGCACGCGCTCGTGACCGAGCAGGAATTCGTCGAGTCCATAGCGCAGCGCCACCTGGACGATCAGGAGCAGCCGCAGCAGGCGCATCGGCTTCAGTGTTTCCGGGACAGCCGGTCGATACGCTTGGCCAGGCGCTCGACGTCGTCGCGCAGCGTGTCGACCGCGCGCGACCACGTGCGCACCTGTGCCGGCGATGCCAGCAGCCTGCGCTCCTCGACCAGGTACTCGACAGTGCTGTCCATCAGGTCCCGTGCGCTGCGTCGCTGCCAGGCCGCGAACTCGCGCGCTCCGCCAACCAGGCGGTGTGCCGCCACGTCGCCAACCAGCCGGCTCAAGTCCTCCTCGATGTCCCAGCGCAGCTCGGCGAACACGCTCTGGAGGGCGGCCGCGAGCGCCGCGTCGCCGCGCACGTCGACCTCGCGGCGCGCGCCGGTGTCGCCGGCCAACCATCGCGCGGCCGCGAACGGGGTGAGGATCACACGCGCATCCGGCTCCGCTGCCGCCGGGGGCGAGGGGGCGAGCGACCCGTCCTGCCCGATCTCGAGGTCGGTGCCGAATGGAAACACCTCGATTCGAGCGTGCCGCCCGGCGAACGGGGCAAGCGTCTCGCGCAGCCAGGGCTGGCCGTCGAGCAGATGGGCAAGCACGCGCGCGAGGAGGGAACCGGGCAGTTCGAACATCATGCCGTCCATCAGAGGCGGAAGCCGCGATGCAGCGCCACCACGCCCGCGGTCAGGTTCAGGTAGTCGACGCGCTCGAAGCCCGCCGCCTGCATCATGTCGCGCAGTGCCTCCTGCCCGGGGTGCACGCGGATCGATTCCGCCAGGTAGCGGTAGCTGTCGGCATCGCCGGCGACCAGCCGGCCGAGTCGCGGCAGCACCCCGAAGGAGTAGGCGTCGTACAGCGGCCGCAGCGGCGGCCACACTTGCGAGAACTCGAGCACGAGGACACGTCCACCGGGCCGCAGCACGCGGTACATCTCGGCAAGCGCCCGTTCCTTGCGGGTCACGTTGCGCAGGCCGAACGCGATGGTCACGCAGTCGAAGCGCCGGTCCGGGAACGGCAGCGCCTCCGCGTCACACTGGACCAGCGGGAGTGCGATGCCGGCATCGAGGAGGCGATCGCGGCCGTTGCGCAGCATCTCACCGTTGATGTCGGTCAGCACGACCTGGCCGGTTTCGCCCACGCGCCGGTGCAGCAGCGCACTGATGTCGCCCGTCCCGCCGGCGAGATCGAGCACGCGCTCGCCCGCGCGCAGCCCGCCCCGTTCGATCAGGACGCGCTTCCACACGCGATGCAGGCCGGCCGACATCAGGTCGTTCATGACGTCGTAGCGGCTGGCGACGGAGTCGAACACCTGCGCGACACGACTCGCCTTCTCCGACTCGGCCACTTCCCGGAAACCGAAGTGCGTGGTTGGCTCGTCGGGTTTCACAGCGACTTCCAGCGCGTCGCGGACGCCGGTGCGGGAGCGGCCGGCGCCTCAGGATCGCGGCTCGCGCCGGCCGCCTGCAGGCGTTCGAGGTAGCGACTCCAGAGCCGGTCCTGGTCCCGCCCCAGCTCGTACAGATAGTCCCATGAATACAACCCGGTGTCGTGTCCGTCCGAGAACACGAGCTTGAGCGCGTAGCTGCCCACGGGCTCGATTGCGGTCACGACGACGTCGCGCTTGCCGACCTGCAGGACTTCCTGCCCCGGCCCGTGCCCACGCACCTCTGCCGAGGGCGAGAACACGCGCAGGAACTCGCACGGCAGGCGGAAGCTCCGGCCGTCCGAGAAATCGATCTCCAGGACGCGCGAAGCCTGATGCAGGGTGATCCGGGTGGGTGTGGGCATGGCGTCTACGCCGAGGGAAACTGCCTGCGGAATGATACCTTACGGCTCCTGGCAGCTGGCTCCAGCACCGCACGCGCCACCGTCATGTTGCTGTAACGTTGCAGTCATACGATTGCGGCCACGATACTGCGGAGAGCATGCATGGCAGCCACGGTGCTGGTGGTCGAGGATGAGCCGGCCATACAGGAACTGATCGCGTACAACCTGAAGCAGGCCGGGCACCAGCCGCTGCGCGCCGACAATGCCGAGCATGCGCTGCGCCTGGTGCAGGAGGCGCTGCCGGACCTGGTGCTGCTCGACTGGATGCTGCCGGGCCTGTCCGGCATCGAATTGGCCCGGCGGTTGCGCGCAGATCGCCGCACCAAGGCGATTCCGATCATCATGCTGACCGCGCGCGCGGACGAGCAAGACAAGCTCACCGGTCTGGACACCGGCGCGGACGACTACATCACCAAGCCGTTCTCGCCGCGCGAGTTGACCGCGCGGGTCAAGGCCGTGCTGCGCAGGCGCGCACCGCAGATGACCGACGACGTGGTGCAGGTGGGCGCCCTGCGCCTGGATCCGGCCACCCATCGGGTCAGCGCCGGCAACGAGCCGATTCCGCTCGGGCCCACCGAGTTTCGTCTGCTCCACTTTCTCATGACGCATCCCGAGCGCGTGCACTCGCGCACGCAGCTGCTCGATCAGGTGTGGGGCGACCACGTGTTCGTCGAGGAACGCACGGTCGACGTCCACATCCGCCGCCTGCGCAAGGCCCTCGAACCGAGCGGGCAGGACGCGCTCATCCAGACGGTGCGCGGATCGGGGTACCGCCTGTCGGGCGCCTGAGCCCAAAGCCGCAACGCGCGCCGATTTGGGATAATCGCGGCGCTTCGTGAAGTCGCCATCGGGGTGCGCCGGGGAGAGACCAGGTGTGGGGCATGTTGTGGGGACGGCCGCTCGTTCCGGTGATCTGGATCACCGTGGTCGCGGCCCTGTTGTGGCCGGCGATCGGGGCTACCGCTGCGTTGGCCGCTTGGGCGTTCGCCCTGCTCGCGCTGCTCTACCACCATCTGCGCAACCTCTCGCAGCTGCACCACTGGCTGGAATCACCGTCGCCGCGTTCGCTGCCCGATGAAACCGGCGCGTGGGAGGAGATCTTCTCCGGGCTGTCGCGGCTGCTGCGCCGGCAGACCCAGATCGAGAGCCGGCTCTCGGCCACGCTGGTGCGCTTCCAGCGCGCCGGCGCCGCCCTGCCGGAGGGTGTGATCGTCCTCGACGAGCACGACCGCATCGAATGGTGCAATCCGCGCGCGGAACACCTGTACGGACTCAACAGTCAGCGCGACCGCCATCAGCAGATCACCAACCTGATCCGCAACCCGCAGTTCGTCGGCTACCTCGAGCAGGGAAGCTTCACCGAGCCGCTCACCCTGCGCGTGACCCGGGCCGGTACCGAGGCAGTCCTGTCGATACAGTTGGTGCCCTACGGCGGCAGCGACAAGCTGCTGCTCACGCGCGACATCACGCACTGGGACCGGCTGGAGACCACGCGACGCGACTTCGTCGCCAATGTGTCGCACGAACTGCGGACGCCGCTGACGGTAGTCGGCGGCTTCCTGGAGACACTGGCCGACATGCGCGAGCCGGACCCGGACGTTACGCGTCGCTTCATCGATCTGATGAGCGAGCAGACCACGCGCATGAACCGGCTGGTGGAGGACCTGCTCACGCTGTCGAAGCTCGAGAGCACGCAGACGCCCCTGCGCGAGGAGCACGTGGACATCCCCGCGATGATCCTCACGCTGCAGCGCGACGCTGCGGCCCTGTCCGGCGACCGTCACCGCATCGAGTTGGAGGTCGACAGCCCCGACGGGCTGGAGGGCAGCGCGGAGGAACTTCGCAGCGCGTTCGGCAATCTGGTCAGCAACGCGGTGCGCTACACGCCGGAGGGCGGCACCATCCGCATCGGCTGGCGCATTCGCGACGACGGCAACCCGGCCTTCGAGGTGCGCGACAGCGGCATCGGCATCGAGCCGCAGCACATCCCGCGTCTGACCGAGCGCTTCTACCGGGTGGACCGCAGCCGCTCGCGCAGCACGGGCGGCACGGGACTAGGACTGTCCATCGTCAAGCACGTCCTGTCACGCCACCAGGCGCACCTCGAGATCGACAGCGAGCCGGGGCAGGGCAGCACGTTCCGCGCAGTGTTTCCCGCGGCACGCCGGCGCCCGGCGCGCGCGACCGCGCGCACTGTCACGCAACAGGCTTCGACCGGCTAGCCGTGCGCGCCGCCCAGGCGCATCCGCAATGCCTCGGCCATACGCCGGGCGAACTCCGGTGGCAGGCTGCGTGGTGGAGCCTCGCGCAGGCGTTCGCCCCAGATTGCGTTCGGAAAGTGCGCATCGTCCTGGAAGCGCGGGATGACGTGCCAGTGCAGGTGCGGCACGACGTTGCCGAAGCTTGCCAGGTTGATCTTGTCCGGCGCCAGCACCTCGCGCAGCGCCTCCTCGACCGCCAGCACCACATCCATGGTGCGGGTGCGTGCGGTGCGGTCGAGGTCGCTCATTTCCTTTACGTGCACCTGTGCGATGACGCGGCACAGCCCCGCATGGTCGGGATGTGCGGCCCATACCACGCGGTTGCCAGCGTCATGCCAGAGCACTTCGCCGCCGGGCTCCCGACACAGCGGACAGTGCGCGTCGGCACTCACAGCAACACCCGCTCGATGCCGCCGCGATTGGCTGCCTCCACGTATTCGCGCATCCAGTTCTCCCCGAGCATGTGACGGGCAAGCTCCACCACGATGTAGTCGGCGCTCGTCCCGCTATCGGCATCGTAGCGCGACAATCCCTGCAGGCAGGACGGACAGGCGGTGAGCACCTTGACCGGCCCCTGGTGCCCGCTCGCGCGAATGCGCGCGGCACCCGCCTCCATTTCCTCCTGCTTGCGGAAGCGTACCTGAGTGGAGATGTCGGGCCGCGTCGCGGCGAGCGTGCCCGACTCCCCGCAGCAGCGGTCGTTGCGCTCGACGGTCTGTCCCATCAAGGTCGTCACGACCTTGATCGGCTGGTGCGTCTTCATCGGCGTGTGGCAGGGATCGTGGTACATGTAGCGCACGCCGTTCATGCCATCGAGTCTGACCCCCTTCTCCATCAGGTATTCGTGTATGTCGAGCAGCCGGCAACCGGGAAAGATCCGGTCGAACTCGTAATGCTGCAACTGGTCGTGGCAGGTGCCACAGGAGACGATGACGGTGCGGATGTCGAGGTAGTTGAGTGTGTTGGCCACGCGGTGGAACAGCACGCGGTTGTCGGTGCTGATCTGCTGTCCCTTCTCCGCCTCGCCGGCCGCGCGCTGCGGATAGCCGCAGCACAGGTAGCCCGGAGGCAGGACGGTGACGGCGCCGATGTGGAAGAGCATCGCCTGGGTGGCGAGGCCGACCTGGCCGAACAATCGCTCCGAACCGCAGCCGGGGAAATAGAACACTGCATCGGACTCGTCGTTGACGGTGCGCGGATTGCGAATCACCGGCACCATCGAGCGGTCCTCGATGTCGAGCAGCGCGCGCGAGGTCTTCTTCGGCAGCCCGCCCGGCATCGGCTTGTTCACGAAGTGGATCACCTGCGCCTTGAGCGGCGGCCGCCCCAACGTGCTCGGCGGGGCCTTCAGCTGGGATTGAATCAGGCCGAGCCGCTTGGCCACCTCGTGTCCGATTCGCTGCGCACGGTAGCCCACGTCCACGAGCAGCTTGCGCGTCATCTTGATGGCCCCGGGATCGGTCGAGTTCAGGAACAGCATCGCCGCTGCGGCACCCGGGTTGAACTTCTTCCTTCCCGCCTTGCGCAGCATGCTGCGCATCGCCATGGATACGTCGCCGAAGTCGATGTCCACCGGGCACGGGCTCTCGCATTTGTGGCACACGGTGCAGTGGTCGGCGACGTCGCCGAACTCGTCGAAGTGACGAACGGAGATGCCGCGCCGGGTCTGCTCCTCGTACAGGAAGGCCTCGATCAGCAGCGAGGTGGCGAGGATCT
>CAZNBS010000224.1:0-7981 GCA_964570955.1 uncultured Burkholderiales bacterium
AGGAACACAGATGCGAAAGCACTGGGATTTCGTTGTCCATTGTCTCGTTCTGACTTCCATCTGCGCACTCGTCGCGATGCCGGCCGCCGCGTTCGGGCAGATGCGGGTGACCGGCCTGCACTGTGAGTACGCCACCAACCCGGTCGGCATCGACGTGGCCCGGCCGCGCCTGGGCTGGGTGCTCGAGTCGAAGCAGCGCGGCGACTTCCAGTCCGCCGGACAGATCCTCGTCGCCTCCGGCGAGGAGCTGCTCAGGCAGGACCGCGGCGACCTGTGGGACACGGGCAGGACGAGCGCCGCCGAATCCATCCACGTGGAATACGGCGGCCGGCCGCTGCGCTCCGGCCAGCGGGCGTGGTGGAAAGTCCGCGTGTGGGATTCGGACGGCCGGCGGTCAGCCTGGAGCGAGCCAGCCTTCTGGGAGATGGCTCTCGAACCCCGCGAGTGGACGGCCAGGTGGATCACCACTGACCGCCCCCTGCCGGAGCGCGAGGAGGACTTCTACGCCGACCACCCCGCCCCGATGTTCCGCAAGGAGTTCACCGCCGGCAAGCAGGTCGCCCGGGCCCGCGCCTACGTAAGCGGCCTGGGCTACTACGAGCTGTGCCTCAACGGCCGGCGGGTCGGCGACCACGCCCTGGACCCTGGCTGGACGACGTATTCCCAGCGCGTGCTCTACTCGACGTACGACGTGACCGACCTGCTCCGCGAAGGCCGAAACGCGGTGGGGGCGATCGTCGGCAACGGCTGGTACAACCCGCTGCCGCTGCGGCTCTGGGGCAAGATCAACCTGCGCGAGCACCTCACGATCGGCAAGCCGCGCGAGGAGGTGTACCGCTTCTGGCGAAATCTCGAGAACCTACCGCGGTTCGCGCCGTGGGTGCGGCGCGTGGACGTGCTCGACGAGCGCCGCTCCGAGTGGGAAGTCGAGGGTCCGCACGGCGGTGTCGTGCACTGGGAGTCCGAGATCACCCGCGACACGCCGAACGAGGAGATCGAATGGCGGACCACCGCCAACCGCAGCATCGCCAACTTCGGCAGCGTCTCTTTCCGAGATGCTCCCGCCGGCCGCGGCACGATCGTGCGGGTGCACCTCGAGTACGTTTCCCCCGCCGGTTCGCTCGGTGCGGCAGTCGCGCGCCTGATGGGACGTGCCCCCCAGAGCATGGTGGAGCAGTCGCTGCGCAGCCTCAAGCAGCTCCTCGAAGCAGGCGAGGTGGCCACCGTCGACGGACAGACGTCCGGACGCGCCGGCACGCGCAGCAGACAGGGTCGCCAGGACGAGGCCGGCGAACTGGCGGACGCGCAGTAGTCCCGCCGGTCCGGAGCACAAGGTGGCGTTGCGCAGCGGTTTGTGCTTCGAACATCGCTCCGGCTGTCGGGACTGCGAGCGCCGAGTATGGGCGAGTCGCATGAGCCGCCTCAACCCTTCGATGGAGAGATTCGATGAAAGCGACCTGCTGGTATGGCAAGCACGACGTGCGCGTGGAGGAGGTGCCCGATCCGGTGATCCTCAATCCGCGCGATGCAATCGTGCGCATCACCTCCACCGCCATCTGCGGGTCCGATCTGCACCTGTACGACGGCTTCATCCCATCCATGCGCAAGGGTGACATCCTCGGCCACGAGTTCATGGGCGAGGTGGTCGAACTGGGAGCAGAGGTACGCAACCTCAAGATCGGCGATCGTGTCGTCGTGCCTTTCCCGATCGCCTGCGGCAACTGCTTCTTCTGCGAGAAGGAGCAGTACTCGCTGTGCGAGAACTCCAATCCCAACGCGTGGATGGCGGAGAAGATATACGGTCATGCCGCCTGCGGCATCTACGGCTATTCGCACCTCACCGGTGGCTACGCGGGCGGACAGGCCGAATACGCGCGCGTGCCCTTCGCCGACGTGGGACCGCTGAAGGTACCCGAGGGCATGTCCGACGAACAGGTGCTGTTCCTCTCCGACATCCTCCCCACCGGCTACATGGCTGCGGAAGCCTGCGACATCCACCCCGGCGACACCGTCGCTGTGTGGGGCTGCGGGCCGGTAGGGCAGTTCGCGCTGCAGAGCGCACGCGTGCTCGGCGCCGAGCGCGTCATCGCGATCGACCGCGTCCCGGAGCGGCTGGCCATGGCCGCGCGCCACTCAGGCGCGGAGGCGATCGACTTCGAGCAGGATGACGTGCTCGACGCGCTGAAGGAACTGACCGGCGGACGCGGACCGGATGCGTGCATCGACGCCGTCGGCATGGAGGCGCACGTGCACGGCGTCGTCGGCACCTACGATCGCGTCAAGCAGGCCATGATGCTGGAGACCGATCGACCGGCCGCGTTACGTCAGGCGATCATGGCCTGCCGCAATGGCGGCACGGTGTCGGTGCCGGGCGTGTACGGCGGCTTCCTCGACAAGTTTCCGATGGGCTCGATCATGCAGCGCTCGCTGACCATCAAGACCGGGCAGACTCACGTACACCGCTACATGCGCCCGCTGCTCGAGATGATCCAGGACGGGCGCATCGACCCCACCTTCGTCATCACCCATCGCATGGCACTGGACGAGGCACCCGAAGCCTACGAGACGTTCAAGCACAAGCAGGACGACTGCGTGAAGGTGGTGCTGGCACCGTGAGAAGGTGAACGATCAGCGCAGGGCCGCGAGTGCGGCGATGCGGCGGTCGATCTCTCGCAGCATCGATTGGTACCCCGGCGCGCCGATTCCTCCGAAGCGCGTGACGAACTCCGGTTCCTGCAACCCGCTCGGCAGATCCTGGATCGAGGGCATGACATCGGATTCCCTCACCCCTGCCTGCACGCGCGCCTGCAGCGCCTTCGCGCGTGTCGTGGCCGCCTCCCCGAAGCGCGTGCCCGCGCGGTCTGCCGCGAGGTCGTCGAAGGAGAAGCCGCTTCCCCCGCGTGCATCCTCCACTTCCTTGTACAGGCCGATGGCGTCGGCCAGTGCGGTGTCGGCGTGCGCGGCGATCGCGGCCGACACCATGAAGTGCTTGGCCAGGTCCGGGCGTCCCAGGAGCGTCACGCGCTGCCACAGGGGACGGGGCCATGCCGCTGCCTGCGGCACCACACGACTCAGGCGCTCACCGAGCACGTGGAACGTCAGGACCAGCAGCGCCGCGCGATTCTCGGCGATCGCATCGCCGTCCCCGCTGCGCGCCTGGGCCAGCCGAAGCATCGGGTGCAGCAGGACCGACAGCGACACCGGTCCGCGCCCGAACGCGCGCGCCTCCTCGGCGAGGAGGGCCTGGTAGGGACGCAGACGTTCCACGTCGCCTTCGCTCACCATCGATGCGCTGAGTTGACCGGTGAGGGCATTGTCCCAGGTGTAGATCAGGACCAGCGATCGCGGCCAGAAGCGAACGGAGCGCAGCGCGTCCACCGGCAGCGGTCTGCGCGGATCCGTCCTCAGTCGTTCGAGGGCGCGATCGAGCAGCCAGTTCGACAGTCGGTCCGGAAGGGGAAGGTGGCCGATGCGCACCGATTCGAGGCGCGGCAAATCGACAGCCTGCGTCAAGCGTCCGGTGACGTTGAGATATCCGCGCGGCGGCGACCCCGGTAACGGCGCGCTGACCAGGAATCGCGCGCCGCCGTCCTCGAGTTGCACGTGCGCACTGCCGCGCGCGTACAGGCCGGCCAGGTAGTTCGCTGCGGTGTCCACGTCGTCGGCGCCCAGACGGATGCTCTGCAGGGACCCGGCATGCATCCGGCGCAACGACTGACCGCGCACGATGCGCTTGGCGCGCTCGATGTGCGCAGGGGTGAGCACGACCGCCCGCTCGAGGACCGGTGTGCGATCGATGGCGAGGATGATGGCACCCGCGGTCAGAACCATTACCGCGGCCACGACCACGATGAGCAACAGGAACGAAGCGCGCAGCGTGCCGGTGACCGCCTCGAGGCGTCTGGTCATCCTCGTGGATCAGTGTGCGAGATAGGTCCCCGCACGCGCGAGAAGCTCCCTTGCCTGCGAGGCCATCGACTCGACGATGCTCGCCGCGCTTGGCCGGTCGTGAATCAGTCCGATGGCTTCGCCGGCGATGGTTGCCACCATGTCGAGGTCGTTGGCGGCCCGCGCACGCGCATATGCTTCGCGCAAGCTGCCGAACGCCGCGCGCGCCTCTGCTTCGCGATCCGCCCACTCGTCGGTGAGGCGGTTGCGCATCACGCGGTAGGAAAATTCGGGAGGCCAGTCCACACCGCGCAGCGCGTCCACCGCGGCGGTGCGCACGGTGTCGTCGCCAGTCCCCGCGATCGCGCGTTCCACCATCGACTGCGGCGTGAGCGCTTCCTGGGAAGCCCAGAAACGCGTGCCGACCAGCACCCCGTCCGCGCCCAGCATGAGCGCCGCAGCCAGACCGCGCCCGTCCGCGATGCCGCCGGCCGCGAGCAGCAGCGTCTGCGGGGCGCGCTTCGCGAGACGGTCGGCGACTTCCGGCACCAGCGGCAGCGTGGCGCGGCGCGCGCCGTGTCCGCCTGCCTCCGCACCTTGCGCAACGATGATGGCTGCGCCGGCGTCGAGCGCCTCGTCCACGTGGCGCAGGCACTGCACCTGGCAGATCAGTTGCGCCCCGGCCGCCGTGACCTTCGCGGCAAACGGCCTGGCATCGCCGAAGGACAGGAACACGCAGGCCGGGTGGTAGCTGAGCATCTCGTCGAGCAGGCCGGGATTGCGCGCCAGCGCCCAGGTGATGAACCCGATCCCGAAGGTGTGTCCACGTACCAGCGCCAGTTCGTGATGCAGTTCCGGTTCCGCGCCCAGCAGACCCGCGTAGCCGCCACCCACCAGTCCCAACCCGCCCGCGGCGGACACCGCCGCCGCCAACCGGCCGCCGGAGATGAGCCCCATCGGGGCGGACACGATGGGATGGCGCAGTCCGAATGCCTGCGTCAGTCTTGTCTGCATGGCGAATCCCTACTTGGAAGCGACGACCTCGAGTTCGATCAGCATGTCCGGCCACACCAACTCGGACACGAAACTCAGCATCGAGGCGGGCCGGTGCTCGCCCAGATGACGTGAACGGATGTCACGATACGCGGCCAGGTCTTCGCGCCGGATCTTGGTCTGGGTTTGCTTGACGATGTGCTCGACACCCATGCCTGCCTCGGAGTGGATCGACTCGATGTTGCGCCAGGCCTGCTCCGCCTGATCGGCAAACTCCGACGGCAGCTTCCCCGTCGCCGGATCGACGCCCGGTGTGCCGGACGTGTGCAAAACCCGTGTCGCGCCGCTCACCTCGACCGCGTCGCTGTAGCTGCCGATGCGGGCAGCGACGCCCGCGTTGACGCTTCGGTTCATGCTGCTCTCCGATGGATCTGCCTCAAGTTAACACGGGAGACGGTTCGTCGCCCGCCGGCAGCATCGTCCGGGCGCTCAGATCGATCGAGGGAAGTCGTTTGGCCAGGCCCGGAGTCCACGGCTGGAATCCAAACGGGGGCTGCAGCACTGTCGAATAACTTTACAGATTGTGCGATGCGAACCACCCATTGCCAGAAAGATTGATATAAATCAACATCTTGTCAAGTTCGAATAAAACGGTCGCCGTGACCGCCCTCGGGGCGACGCTGATGGCGCTTGGCGCCGGCGTCGCGAATGCAGCGCCGTGCTCGGTGACGGACGCAACGTTCTCGTCCAAGTATCCGGAGGACCAGACGAATCAGCAAAATGCCGATGCCTGCTCCAACGCGCTGGACGGCGATGGCAACACGCCGAATGAGGCGGAACTGAATGCACTGCGGGGCCCGGGCTTCTTGATGCGGGAGGCGCGGCGGAACGGGCATGCTGGTACGCCGCGCAGGAGCGACTCTGCACCGTTCAAAAGGTAGGTGCGCAAAGGCTTTCCATGGGGCTGCTATGGCCGGTCTCCAAGAGCCGGCGGTAGACATTCTGCTGCTCGCCGGCTGCCTCGTGATTCCGGCGCACTTTGCACCGCGCCGGACCGGGAAGCGGTGGCTCAGGCGCGACGCCGGCTGACCGGCCGATATGCCGAACCTGACAAACTGTCAGATTTACCGTAAAGAAAATCGACAAGTCCAAAGCAAGAGACCCGCCGAAGCGGGTCTCTTGCCGATCACTCGGGTGTCCGAGACGAATCAGGCCTTGCGGCGGCGGGACGCAATGCCCGCGGCGAGCGCCAGCATGCCCAGCAGGCCGAGGGCGCCCGGTTCCGGGATCTCTTCCGGGGGATTGTCGGGGTCACCCTTCCCGTAGAGGGAAACGTGCGAAAGGCCGCCGCCCGTTCCGAACACGTTCACGAAGTTCCAGTCGCCGGACGACACGTTGTCCTGCAGCTGATAGATGAACCACTCGTCAGGCTGATTACCCGTGCCGAACTTGAAGCCGATGAACAGGTCGGCAAAGTTGTCCCACTGGGACGCGTCGATGGAGAAGGTGCCGGTGGCTCCAGCCTGGGTGAAGTTCTGATCCCCGATCGTCGTGAAACCGGTGTAGATCAGGTTGCCGCCGCCGTCCGTCTGGTTCAGCCAGTCGTCATTGTCCTGGTTCCCCTGACCGATGTTGCCCACACCCGCGTCGATACAGGTGGAGACGTAGGCATCGTCGACCAGCATGTGGTTGTTCGTAATCGTCTGGCACATGACGTCTGCTGCCAGCGCGCTGCCAGCTGGCATCAGTGCTGCCATCCCTAACAGCGTCAGGCTGCCGAGAATCTTTCTGGTGGTCATTGTTTCTGGTCTCCGAATTGGTCGACTTGTCAGTCCGTGGCGATGCCTCTCGCAAACGCCGTGCCGGCTGCACTGGACCGCGCCAACTCCCTATCGTGTCGGGGTTTTTTCCAGACGGGAGCCATGAGCTCCGGCAACGGCATCGCAGTTTGTAAAGTTATTCGACACGACCGGCATTGCAGGGCGCGGTGAATCTCGCCACGAGGAGCGGCTAAGTGGATATCCATCATCCTCGCGCTGACCTTGGCTACCCTTGGTGCGCTAGCTGTGATGGCCCAATAGGTTGTTTCTGTTCATTCGGACTGAGTTTGAGAGACTGGGAGGTGCGACCCAACCCGCATCTTTCAGGAGCTCAGCCGAATGAACACCCACAAGAATGCCCGACTGACGTTTGTGCGTCGACTCGAACTGGTAGAAGCCGTGATCAACGCTAAGGTGCCCCTGGCCCAAGCAGCCGCTTCCCAGCAGGTCAGCCTGCCCACCGCGCGCAAATGGATGGGGCGCTACCTGAGCGAGGGGCACGCAGGCTTGGCCGACCGTTCTTCGCGTCCTCGCCGCAGCCCTCGCTCGATCGCCGCCCCCGGCACTGCCCTGGCCATCGTCGAGTTGCGCCGTCGCCTGCTCACCCAGGGGCGTATTGCCGCCAGCCTGGCGGTGTCCAAGAGCACCGTGGGACGGGTGTTGGCCCGTGCCGGGCTGTCTCGCCTGAGCGATTTGCAGCCCAGTGAGCCGGTGGTTCGCTACGAACATGAGCGCCCCGGAGAGCTGATCCATATCGATACCAAGAAACTGGGGCGCATCGTGCGCCCCAGCCACCGAGTTACAGGCAATCGGCGCGATTCGGTCGATGGCGCCGGCTGGGAGTTCCTGTTCGTGGCCGTCGATGACCATGCGCGCGTGGGCTTTACCGACCTATACGAGAACGAACGCCAGGCAAGTGCAGTGCAGTTCCTGGAAAACACCATCGCCTACTTCGCTTCGCAGGGCGTGCGGGTCAAAGCCGTGCTCACCGACAACGGTTCTGCCTTTCGCTCCAAGAAGTTCGCCAAAGCCTGTCGCAGCGTCGGTATCAAGCACCGCTTCACGCGCGCCTACCGGCCACAGACCAACGGCAAGGCCGAACGCTTCATCCAGTCGGCGCTACGCGAGTGGGCCTATGGGGCCGTCTATCAACATTCACAGGAGCGCGCGCAGATGCTCGAGCGCTGGATCCACCACTACAACTGGCATCGCCCGCATCAAGGCATCGGCGGCGTGGCGCCCATCAGTCGCCTACGTCAGTCCAGAAACAACCTCTTGAC
>CAZNBS010000225.1:0-7967 GCA_964570955.1 uncultured Burkholderiales bacterium
GCTGGCGCGCACTGGCCCCCGGAAAATACTCGGCCGCGATCATGCTCTGCTGCTCGGCCGTGAGATCGGGATGTGCCACGATCGTTACGGTGGTGATCTCGTTCCAGTCCTTGTCGTCCGATCGACGCGCTGGCGCTGGCGATTCCACGAGGCTGGCGTTCGCCACCCGGCCCAGCGTGAAGTCGCGGAAGTCCCGACGCTCGGTACACCAGGCGCGCATGTGCCACCGGCGTGGCACTCGGACGAGGGCGTGCGGGAACACAAGCCGGTCGGTTCCGGACGGGTGGTTCATCGATCGGTAGACGAGCTGCAGGCCGATCCCTTTCCGTATGGCCTGCACGACCGCGGCGAAGGTCTCCGGCGCCACGACCGAAAGGTCACGTCTCGCGTCCTCGAGGAGCGGGTCGCTGGCCGCCGGCTGCTCTGCGCCCGCCACGATGCGTAGATAGTCGTCTGGCGACTGACGCTTTTCCCGGTCTTGCTGACCGGGCGTCAAGCGCAATGGCGCGTGTGCGGTGGAGCGCGCTGCGCGATCACCTACGCGCTTCCGGAGCGCACCCATCAACCGGCTCGCCCAGACGGCTTGGACGCCCAGCAGCTCCCGAATTCGGTAGTTGTCGATCTCGCCCTCCCAAAGGAGGACGGTTTCGAGGTCGGCTACTCGATCTGCAGCGGAGTCCATGCTCAAATTATCCTACAGGCTAAATTGACTTGCAAGCTAATTTAGTCCGTAGTATAAATTAGCCTTAAGGATAAGTCATGAACCTCTTCGATCGGATCCCGCATGGGCTCTTCGCCGCGCTGACCGGACGCAACAATCGTCGCGCCTGGGATCTGTTGGTACGGCTGTCGGATCGCTACTTCGGCCCGGATGCCGTGCCTCCGTACCCTGACGGGTACCTGCACGACCAGATCGTCAAGGAAATCGAGCGCTTCCTCCTCGACGCGGGGTGGGAGCACGAAGGCGACGATCCCGTGCCCGAGGTGGCCACGCCACTGTCGATCCAGGCCAATCAGCTGCTGGCACGTCTTGTAGAGACCGGGTGGCTCACCGAGGAGCGGGTTGGGCTGCGTCGCTTCGTGAGCATGCGGCCGGTCGTTGCGCGGTTCTTCGACACCATCCAGCAGTTCGTCACGGAAGGACCTCAGCTCTTCGGCGGCAACGTCCTCCTCGTCTACAACCAGCTCAAGAGCGTTTCGCAGGACCCGAGAGGCCAGGCGGGAGGCTTCGTGAGTGCAGCGCAGCTCTGCGTGCGGCTCATCAATTCCCTGAACGCGACCACCCTTCGGGTCCGCGACTTGATGAAGGAGCTCACGCAGGAGGCCGAGACGCCAGTATTCGTCCGACGGTTCTTCAGCGAGCACAACAGCGAGCTCTACGTTCGTGACTTCAAGCAGCTTCGCACCGAGAACCATCCGCTGCGACTACGCTACGAAATCATCGAGCTCGTCAACGCGGTCGCCCTGGAGGGTCCGGCGCGCGTCGCATTGCTGCAGGGCTATGCGGAGCTTCCCGGCAACCGGCCTGGTGAGGAGGAAGAACTTCTGGAGCGCGATGTACAGCGCTTTCGGCGCCTCCTCGACGTCGAGAAGTTCCTCGATCGGATGGACCGAGTGATGGACGCCGCGACGCAGCGCGCAGTCGCCTACCTCGGTTATCGATTGAAGGCCTCGGAGCGAATCGAGGAGGTGATCGCGGACACGGTGCGCGCGGTCGCCGCCGCCGAAGATCGCAGCGTTCCGCTCGAGGGTCGACTTCTTTCGCCATTGCCGGTGGTCGGCGACAACCGCTTGAGGCTTCCGGTCGAGCCGCCGCCGGTTCCCAAACGCACGGCGTTGCGCAAGAGGGAGATGACACCTCACGAGAAGGCTGTCCATTTCCTGCGCAAAGCGATGATCGCCCATCGCGATACCGCGCCGGCCGCCGTGCGCCGCTACATCGCCGAGTACCTATCGCCGGGAGCGCGGGTCACCGCGCAAGACCTCCCGGTCGGCAGCGTCCCCGATGCCGTTTCCTACCTTGTGCTCATGCGTCTCGCCGCCATCAGCTCCCGCAACCCCGCCGCGGTGCGGCGCAATCCGCTTCTGCGCAGCCTTGGTTTCGAAGTCTCGCTGATCGCCGGCAGTCGAGCCGATACGGAGTACTTCAACGTTCCCAACTTCCAGGTCACTCGGAGAGATCGAGATGCCACGTAACTGGCGATCGTTGGCGGAGGCATCCGACGGGATCTACACGGTCGACGACTTCAAGCAGTCGCTGTACCAGCTGATCGCGCAGCAGTGCCTCTATGCCCGCTTCAACCATCAGAGCACGGCCTTTCGGATTGTCTCGGCGCACCGTCGGGATTTCGAGGAGGCCGTGGAGCTCATGGGTCTTCGTCTCGGCTTCAACGAGCGACTGGCCTTCTGCTACGTCGTTCCGGAAACGGTCAAGCTCACGCCGCTCGACACCCAGGACACGTTGTTTCTTCTCGTCCTGCGACAGCTCTACCACCTGCGTGGCAGCGCCGGCGAACTGACCGATGAGGGTGACGCCATCGTGGGGATCGAAGAGCTGGTCGCCACGTACCGCTCGATCACCGGACGCACCTTGGAAACGAAGAATCAGGGTGTCGTGAAGGGGCTGGTGAAGACCGCGGCGCGATGCGGACTGGCCCGTCTGATCGATACGCCCGAGGGTGATCCCCAGCCATTCGCAGTCGCGATTCTTCCGGCGATCGCCGAGGTGCTGAGCGAGCACGCCGTCGGCCGCTTTGGCGCACATCTGAAGTCCGCGTTGGTCTCGAGCGAACCCTCGGACGATGGCGTCGCGAGCACACAGGAGGCCGCACGTGAAGACGCTTAGTGCCCTGCATCTCGTGCAGTTCTCGTTCTGGGACTACGAGAGCTTCAACCTCCGCCGCGGTGGAACGGCTTTCCTGGGGCCCAACGGGGCGGGCAAGACGAGCCTCGCAGATGCAGTGCAGATCGCCCTCGTCGGCGCGCACGGCAATCACATGCACTTCAATGCCCAGTCGGTGCACCGAGACCATCGCTCGGTCCGAGACTATGCGCTCGGCACGATGCGCTCCGGCGAGGGGGATCAGGGCGTGTTGGCCCGCAAGCGCGACGAGGCGCTCTCGTACATCACCTTGATCTTCGAGGGCGAGTCCGCCGCCGACGTTGTCAGCGCGGGCGTTTGCCTTCATTCAGTGGCGACCGACAAGAACCATCGAACCCTCGGCTTGTATATCCTGCCGGGCGTTCGACTGGCGTTGGAAGATCATCTTGGCGCGCTCGACGATGGGGGCAAGGCGCCTTTGGACTGGCCGACCTTCGAGGCCTTGGCGCGCAGGCTTGCCAGGCAGGCTGGACGGACTCCCACGCTGACGGCGAAGCCGGAGACGTACCTGAACGAACTGCTGCACGTGCTGCAACACAAGGGCCGTGCGATCGACAAGGACAAGTTCCTCCGCGCCCTCGCACAGAGTCTTCGGCTGAAGGGTATCCAGAGCGTCAACGACTACCTGCGCGGGTACCTTGTCGACGCACAGCCGATCGACAAGCAGGGGACCTTGAAGCACATCAAGACCGTGCGCTCGCTCGTTCTTCAAATCGAGGAGGTCAAGCAGCAGATCGCACGTCTGACGGACATCGACAGACGTTTCCACAGCGTCGCTGCGCAGTACCGGACTCGTGCCGTCGCGAACGCGGTGCGGCTACTGCTGCAGGTGGAGTCGGCGGACCAGCGCGTCGGCAACCTGTTGTCGAGGGAGCGGGAACTGTCCGGCGAGATCGACACGCTCGCGAAGTCGATCGACGAGGGAACGCGCCGGATGGAGGCCGCGCGAGAGGAACATCAGAGGCTGCTGGCCGCCTACAACGCGGATCCCGCCTCCCAGAACCCCGAGCACGCGCGTCAGCTCAGGGCCGCCCTGCAGACCAGCGTGACGACTTGCCGGCGGGCGTTGGAGCGGCTCGTTCTGGAAGTGCGGGATGCGCTCGAATTGGTTCAGAGCCTCAGACGCGCGTCGGACGCCGCGTCGTTGGCAGCGATCGGGCGTCTCGTCCCGAAGTGGGAGGCGCGGGCGCGCGCTGGCACCCTGCCGGACTCCGACGCGTTTGACGAAGCGCTCGCGGCGCTCAGCGCGGCGGCCGGGGACCTTGCGAGTCTTCGGCAACTGCTCGAGGAGCGCGCCGCGCTCGCAACCCAGCGCCTCGCCAGTGCGACGGAACGGGCGAAGGCCGCCGAGAAGGGTATCCGCCTGACGGATTCGGGCGACGTCGCCGCAGCGATGGCGATGTTTCGCTCTGCCGGCATCGAAAGCGTCACCGTCGGCAGCGTCGTCAGTGTCAAGGATTCGTCCTGGCAGTCCGCGATCGAGTCGTTCCTCGGCCGCAATCGGCATGCCCTCGTCGTTGCCTATGGCCGGGAACGGGAAGCGGTCCGCCTGCTTCGAACCGCACCTCGCCCACTGTTCGAGGTCACGATCGTGCAGCCATCGCACATCCGCGATGATCTGAAGCGCAGCTACGACGCAACGACCGTGGCATCGCTCCTCGAAAGCTCGAACAGCATCGCGCTGACATACTTGCGTCGTCTTCTGGGGCAGATGCGCCAGGTCGACACCGAGGAGGAGCTTGAACGGTATGAGCGCGCTCTGACGCGCGACGGCATGCTGAGCGCCAACGGTGGAACGCGAAGAATCCGCCTGGTGCCTTCGTCGGAATGGGTGTTGGGTGCTCGCATTTCGAGCGAAGAGCGCGAGGCGCTGCGATTGGAGGTGTTGGAAGCGACCCGGGCGGACGACGAGGCCAAGAACGGAGTGCGGCTCGCCATGGAAGCGGCGAACCGCGTGACAAGTGTCCTGCGCGACGTCACGCCGGAGCGCGTTCGCATGTCGCTCGATGAGCTGCAAGAAGCGAAGCGTTCGCTGGACGACACACCGGACCCGACCACGATCGACCTGCCGAGCCACCTCGTGGAGCTCAAGCGCCGAGTCGACGACGCCAAGCGTGCGGCCGACGATGTCGAACGAGACCTGCGCGACCTGAGCGAGGCGCGAGGCACGAAGCGGGGCGCGCTCGAGGAGACACGGACGAATCTGCGCAAGGCGCTGGGCGACCTCACTGATCTGCAGACGCGGTATGGCGCCGCGGCAGAGGATGTCGACTATGACGTTGAAGCGGCAACGACCACCTATGACAAAGCGCGCGAAATCGACTCAGCCGAGGGTCCTGTCGCGGCCCTGACGTTCCTGGAGACTGAAGCAAGGCGGGCGAATGACCGGATCGTCAAGTCGGAGTCGGATGCAAAGGCCGAGTTCACGGCATTCATCAACGAGATGTCGATCAACCTCGTCGAAGAACGAAGTGACTGGCGAAAGGCTGCGACGTGGGTCCGGAACCACGTTCAGAAGCTCACCGCTTCGACCCTGGTGGAATACGAGCAGGAGGCCAAGGCGGCGCGCGAGGCCGCCAACCAGTCGTTCCGTGCCGACGTTGCCTACCGCATGCGCGAGGCGATCAAGCGTGTGGAGCACGACATTGATGATCTGAACAGAATCCTCCGTGCGTGCCCGGAATTCACCGGCGGCGAGAAGTACCGATTCGTGGCCACACCCGCGCTCGCGCACAAGGCGCTATACGAGCTCATCCAGAGCAGCGCCTTTCTGGAGTCGGGGTCCTCGCCCTTGTTCGAGGCGGCCGACGATGTCCAGAAGAAGCTGGTTTCGTTCCTCGAGGCGTGCGAGACCGGCGCCGACAAGGCTAATAACCCGCTCGAAGACTATCGACTCCTGTTCAACTTCGACCTGGAGATCCGCGTCGGCGACAAGAAGGTCGATTCGCTCAGCAAGCGGCTCGGCGTGGGGTCGAACGGCGAACACCTGGTGCCCTTCTACGTCATCGCGGGCGCTTCGCTCGCCAATGCCTATCGCCTGAAGGCAGGGGAGCCGCACGAGGGCACGGCCGTGATGATCATCGACGAGGCGTTCCACGGCTTCGATGCCCAGAACGCCTACGTCACGGCGCAGTTCCTGCGATCGCTCGGCCTGCAGCTCGTCATGGCGGCGCCGGATGCGGACGTCGGAAAGCTGATACCGGTCCTCGACTCTTACTACGATCTCGATCGCTTTGGATCGGATGTCTTCACGAGCGAGGTGATCGTCAAGGAAGACGCCCGACGGCTCCTTGAAACCGACATGCCGAGTCGCAATCCGCAACTCGTTGAGCAAATGGCGGTGAAGTTCGGTAGCCCGGCATGAACCCGGTAGCCGGCCAGGCGCTGCTGAAGCTCCTGCGTAGAGCGGAGAACGCGTCGGGGAGGAGCGAGGATGGCCGCAACATCGGTCTGCGCTTCTCCAGCGAGTCCTTGCCCGCTTATTCGGCCATCGGCACGCATGCTGAGAAGGAGGCTTGCCATGGCGACCTCCTGCTTGCCGAACGCGACGGAGCGATCAGCATCGAGTGGGACCGACGAGCGGGCGAACGAAATCAAATCCTCCGAGTTCAGCTGCTGGATCGAGAGGCGCTCGCGCGGCACTTGGGATTGGTACCGCGATGGGATGCGGTCGCCAGAGCCGCTCAGCATCTTGGGCCCCACCTGACGGAATACCCGGTGCTGAAGGAGGTGCTGGCGTCTTGGCGTCGAGGCGCGAAGGTCCGCGGTACTGGTCCAGAGGATGTCGAAGCATGGACGTATGCGGTCGCCGTCGTGTCCCACTGCCGTGCGCAGATCGCGACTGATGTGGCGGTGCGCAGGTTGAGCGCGCAGCTGACGGGCGACAGCAAGCGTGTCGAGCAGCTCTCTGCACCCATCGACGTCCTGATCCAGGGTGAGGTAGCGGCCCCAGTCCGCGATCCGGAAGACGTCTTCAATGAGCTCGGGCTCGTCAAGTTTCCGCCGACGTTTCTGATCAGTGGTGCGCTTCAGGTACGCGTCGGCGACCAGCATGTCCCGATTGACGCGCCGTATCTTGGCTTTCCGCCGTCGGCGATCACGGGCTTCGCATCCTGCGAGACCGTGACCCTGTTGTTGACGGTCGAGAACCTCACAACCTTTCACGAGTTGGTCGGACAGCGTTTGCACATGCCCGCCGCGGTTCTCCTCTACACCGGTGGCATGCCCAGTCCTTCGTGGAAGCGCGTGTATCGCTTGCTGCTGACGTCGCTACCAGTCGAGGCCAGGGTGTTCCACTGGGGTGACATTGATGCGGGCGGGTTCCGAATTGCCGACCATCTGGCCGCTTGTGCCGGGGAAGTGGGGCGACGCGTCGAACTGCACGCCATGAGCCCAGATGTCGCGCGTCTCGACTCTGTTTCGTCTCGACGTGCACTCGCGGACGCAGAGGTGTCGATGATCGAGAAGCTCTGCACCCGGTGGAATTGGGATGCGCCGGCTCGATGGGTATCGGCGCACCGGATTGCGGTGGAGCAGGAGTCGCTGCCAGCGTCTTGGCCATAGCTCCGAGAATCGCGCCGCCAGCGGATCGAAGAGTGGAGTGGGGCTCAGTACTGCCAGTAACTCGGAGCTTCCGGCTCCGGCGCATCCAGGATCGGATCGCTTCGTCGAACGAGCGGATCGAGCCAGTCCGCCTTGGCCATGGCCCACTCGATCCACTGCTGCTTCTCGGGCGTGAGCTCGCCGCCGTGGCGTGCTCGGTCCTCGACGGCCGCGATGAACTCGCGCAAGCGGTTTGCGCGCTGCAGCCGGCTCGCGTCGCGAAACAGGGCGCGCAGCTGGCGACGTTCTTCGTTGCGCGCGCGCACCTGCGCTTCGTATCGGGCGCGCGCTTCCTCGTAGGTCCGCTGGCGGCGCTCCTCTTCCTCCTCCTTCGCGCGTTTCGCTTCGGCCAGGCCGGAGATGGCAGCAACGATGCCGCTCAGCCGCGAGTCGATGAGGCTGCGCTCCGTGTCGTTCCACTTCCGTGAAGGCCACGATCCCACCGTGAGCGTCAGCCGTCCGGTGGGGTGCCAATCGAACTGCG
>CAZNBS010000226.1:0-7964 GCA_964570955.1 uncultured Burkholderiales bacterium
CTTCGCCATGCGCTGCACGCCCAGCGCGAGCACCGCTGACAGGATGGCGGGAAGGCCTTCCGGCACCGCGGCAACGGCCAGCGATACACCCAGAAGCAGCACATCGATCAGTTCGGCGGGACCACGGATCCTCGACGTCAGCAGGACGGCCGCCACGACGATCGTGGCGATCAGCACGACGGCCAGCCCGAGCATGCGTCCGATCCGCCCCACCTCCTTCTGCAGCGGCGTCGCTTCTTCCTGGGTTGCCTCCAGCATCGCCGCAATCGCGCCCATCTCGGTGTGCATTCCGGTCGCGGTGATCACGGCGCGCGCCGTGCCCTGCACGACTGCAGTACCCTTGAACACCATGTTCAAGCGGTCGCCCAGCGCTGTCGCAGCGGGCAACCTGGCCACGTCCTTCAACACGGCCTCGCTCTCGCCCGTGAGCGACGCTTCCTGCACCCGCAACGACGCGGCGCGCACCAGGCGCGCGTCGGCGCCCACCGAATCGCCTTCGTTGAGCACCAGCACATCGCCACGCACCAGCTCCGTGCTCGGCACCCGCCGCAGCTGTCCGTCGCGCATCACCGAGGACATCGCGGCTGTCATCTTCGCCAGGGCAGCGACCGCTGTCTCGGCCCTGGCCTCCTGGACATATCCCAGAATGGCATTCAGCACCACGATGGAGGCGATCACGATGGCGTCCACGGGCCAGCCCATCCGGCCCTCGACGACCCAGGCAGCGAGCGAGATGACGATCGCGACGAGCAACAGGTAGATGAGCGGATCCTGGAACTGCGCGAGGAATTTTCGCCATGCCGGAACCGGCGGTGCGGCCCGCAGTTCATTGCGCCCGTCCCGCGCGAGGCGTTGCGCGGCCTCGTCCGAAGCAAGCCCTGTCTGCAGCTCGGCATGCAGCAGGCGCGCCACTTCATCGGCGTCGACGACGGATGGGTCCTTCAGCGCCTCGGCCAGCGCATCGCGTGCTCTCATGGCTTCCTTGTTCGTTGCACCGCAGAAACGACCTGCAGCATACGTCCAAATCTCCGGGCATGTACGGCAGAAGGCGGGCCCGCAACGCACCGGACACATCGGGCGCAGCACCGCTGCGCCGCCCGTGGTACGGTTGCCCTGTCGTTTCCAGGGAGACGCCCATGACCCATCACGTCTACAAGCAGATCGAGCTCACCGGCTCTTCCACCGAATCCAGCGACGACGCCGTCCGTCAGGCCATCGCCAAGGCTGGAAAGACCATCCGAGGCATGCGCTGGTTCCAGGTCGTCGACACCCGTGGCCACATCGAGGATGACGCCGTGGCGCACTGGCAGGTGACCATCAAGGTCGGATTCACGCTCGAGGACTGAAGACTCGCGGGGCGTCGTTGAACGCGCCGACCAGCCGCCTTCGAGGCTGGCCGTCCTGCGCATGACGGGTGACCAGTGCTGACATTGCTCCGGGAACGGCTCTACGAAGTCCTCAAGGCGATCTTGCCGCTGATCGTGCTCGCCTGCATCCTGCAGGTGACCTTCGTGCAAGCACCCACCGTGGTGTTCGTCCAGTTTCTGGCCGGTTCGGCGCTGGTGATCATCGGAATGCTGCTGCTGTTCGCCGGGGTCGATCTCGGCGTACTGCCGATGGGGCGCTTCATCGGCGCGGAACTGCCGAGGAAGCGCTCGTTGAGCCTGATCATCGGGGTCGGCTTTGCGATGGGATTCGCCACCACGGTGGCCGAGCCGGACGTCCTCGTGCTCTCCGCGCAGGTCCAGTCCGAGTCGCAAGGCGCGATCCACGGGCAGTTCCTCTCCCACGTCATCGCCGCAGGCGTGGGCTTCCTGGCAGCGCTGGCGCTCTTGCGCGTGGTACACGGCTTCCCGCTGCGATGGCTGCTTGCCATCGCCTACTCGCTGATCCTCGTGCTCACGTTCTTCGCACCGGAGGGTTTCATCGCACTCGCCTACGATGCGGGAAGCGTGACCACGGGCGTGCTCACCACACCGGTGCTGCTCGCGCTCGCGATCGGTCTGAGCTCGGTCATCGCCGGACGCTCGGCCATCGGTGATGGATTCGGACTTCTCGGACTCGCATCCGCAGGGCCGATCATCGCCGTGCTCCTGATGGGATTGTGGCAGTGAGCGCCATCGCGGTTCTGGAACACCTCATCGAAACGGGCTCCAGCGTCATCCTGGCGGTCCTGCCGCTCGCCGCACTGTTCCTGCTGTTCCAGGTCTTGTTCCTGCAATTGCCGCTTGGAGAAGTCAAGCGCATACTGCTCGGCACACTGGTCGCATCGGTGGGGCTGTTCGTATTCCTGCTCGGCGTGAGCATCGCGTTTCTGCCCTACGGGCGGGCGATCGGCGAGGCACTCGGCGCCCTGCCCCAGAAATGGATACTCGCGGCGTTCGGCGTACTGCTGGGATTCGTGACCACCTGGGGCGAACCCGCCGTGCGCATTCTGGCCGATCAGATCGAGGAGGCCTCGGCAGGGTCGATCCGCAGTTCGCTGGTGGTCGTCACGGTGTGCATCGGCGTTGCCGTGTGGGTAGGCATCGGCATGCTGCGGATCACCTACGGGATTCCGCTGTCGTACCTGGTCGTGCCGGGCTATCTGTTCGTTCTGCTGATCATGCCATTCACCGAGAGGACTTTCGTCGGGATCGCCGTCGATGCAGGCGGGGTGGCGACCGGTCCGCTCGCGAATACGTTTCTGCTCGCGCTCGGGTTCGGCGTGGCGTCGGCGTTGGGCCACCAATCGCTCGTGCAGGGATTGGGGCTCGTCGCACTCATCGCCCTGGCGCCTCTGATGTCGGTCATGACGCTCGGTCTGATCGTGCGCTGGAAAGAGCGTCACAAGGAGCCCTGAACATGAACGATTCCAGTCTCATCGTTAGTATCGTGCGCAAGGGCTGGGGCAGCAGCGTGCTGCAGGCCTCGGTCAGAGCCGGCGCACGCGGCGCAACCGTGCTGTTCGGGCGCGGCGCCGGTATCAACGAGCACGAAAAGATCTTCGGCATGTCGATCGAGCCGGAGAAGGAGATCATCTTCACGGTGGTCCGCTCCGACCTGGTGGACACGGTTCTCGAGGAGATCGTGCGCGCCGCCGACCTGAACGACACCGGTCGCGGGATCGCGTTCGTGGTCCCGGTCGAACGCGTGGTAGGGGTCGCCCATTTCATGAAGGCGGTGTCCGGTAATCCTTGATCGAGATGCCGGAAGGTTTCGCGTTCATCGCCATGCGCGAGGGCATGGCGGTGTTGCGATTCGACAACCAGGTCGTTCGCCGCGCCTGCGCCGCTGGCTCAGTCCTCGCCCGGCGCGCTCCCGTCGGTGCCGCCCCCTCCGGCCTCGTTTCGACGACACCTTCAAGTCTTAATGGAGATTAAACTTCCGACGACGAAAGCGCGCAGGATCGGCGTAGACTTTTCGTGCTGCGATGCGCTCCATGTGAGGCACGCATTCCCGCGTAGAACTTCCCTTTCGCTATTCTGTCCATGCCACCTCATCACAGGAGGACACGATGGCTGACTCCAACAAGCATTCCGCCGGTTCCACGATGAGCACCGGCGCACCGGCACCGAGCGACCGCAACTCCCTGACGATTGGCGCCGACGGCCCGATCCTGCTTCATGACGTCCACTTCCTCGAGCAGATGGCGCACTTCAATCGGGAGAAGGTTCCCGAGCGTCAGCCTCACGCCAAGGGGGCAGGCGCGTTCGGTGTCCTGAAGGTCACCGAGGACGTCTCGCGCTTCACCCGGGCGGCGCTTTTCCAGAAGGGCGCGACGACCGAGATGCTGGCGCGCTTCTCGACCGTGGCCGGCGAGATGGGAAGCCCGGATACCTGGCGCGACGTGCGCGGATTCTCACTGAAGTTCTACACCAGCGAGGGCAACTACGACCTCGTCGGCAACAACACGCCGATCTTCTTCGTCCGCGATCCGATGAAGTTTCCGCATTTCATCCGCAGTCAGAAGCGGCTGCCGGATTCGGGCCTGCGCGACAACCACATGCAATGGGATTTCTGGACCGGCAATCCCGAATCGGCACACCAGGTCACCTATCTGATGGGCGTGCGCGGCCTGCCGCGCACCTGGCGCAACATGAACGGCTATGGCTCGCACACGTACATGTGGGTGAACGCGGCCGGGGCGAAGTTCTGGGTGAAATACCACTTTCACACCAACCAGGGGATGGCCTTCTTTACCAACGCTGAGGCCGCCGCGATGTCGGGCTCCGACGCCGACTTCCATCGGCGCGACCTGTTCGAGGCGATCAAGCGCGGCGATCATCCGAGCTGGACGCTCTCGGTGCAGGTCATGCCCTATGCAGAGGCGAAGACCTATCGGATCAATCCGTTCGACCTGACCAAGACCTGGCCGCACAAGGACTACCCGTTGATCAAGGTCGGCACGATGACCCTGGATCGGAATCCCGAGAATTTCTTCGCCCAGATCGAGCAGGCCGCCTTCTCTCCCGGCAATACGGTTCCCGGGATCGGACTGTCGCCCGACAAGATGCTGCTCGGCCGTGCCTTCGCGTACAACGATGCGCAGCGCAATCGCATCGGCACGAATTTCCATCAGCTGCCGGTCAATCGCCCGAAGGTGCCCGTAAACACCTACATGTTCGATGGCCAGATGGCCTATGAGCACAGCGGCAGGGCCCCGGTGTACGCACCGAACAGCGGCGACCGGCCCTGGTCGGACCAGACAGGCAGCATGGCCGACGGATGGGAAGCCGATGGCGAGATGGTGCGCAGCGCCTATACGCTGCGTCCCGATGACGATGACTTCACGCAGCCGGGAACCCTGGTGCGCGATGTGTTCGACGATGCCCAGAGGACACAGCTGGTCGAAACGGTGGCCGGCAGTCTTCTCGGCGGCGTGCGCGAGCCGGTACTGACGCGAGCCTTCGACTACTGGAAGAGCATCGACCGCGAGGTGGGCCGGCGGATCGAGGAGAAGGTGCGCTCCGGCGCCGCCCCCAAACCAGCCGAAGGCATGGGTCAACGTTGAACAGGGGGCTGCGGGCCTTCTCGCAGACCAATTAGGCTACCGGATCGGGCCGGGCCGCGGATGAATCGCCACGCTGGAAAACAAGAGGGCCTGCATGCATGCAGGCCCTCGTCCGTTCTTGGGCGGCCGAAGAACGGCTACCGACCTTTCAGCTTGGCGACCAGTTCACGCACGACGTTCTCGCTCGCGCCCTCAATCCGGGCGTTGGGCCTCCCGGTGGCAAAAGCGACCGCGAGCAGGATCTCATCCGCACGCGGGGCACCCGGCACGCGTATTTCGATGGTATCCATGGCGTCGTAATCCCAGCCATTGTCGATTCCGCCCAGCACGACGTCCAACGTCGCGCCGGGTCCGCCAAGTTTGGCGTTTCCCGGAATCATGGCCAGCCCGGACTTCACGGCTGTCCGTATCGCGAGCCCGATCCTGCAATGGATCATCGCGGCACCTTGCTCCAGATCGCCTCCGGCTCCCACCATGACACCCTTCCCAAACGCGATCGGTGGCCTCCCCCCCATCGCGTCGAGGGCCTTGTTGGCCAGCATTTGTCCGACTTCTTCCGAGGCAGCAATGTACGCCTTGAGATCGGCCTCAGCCGGTCGGGATGCTGCAGGGTTGACGAGGACGGCGCAAGAGACCGCACACAGCGCCGGTGGCGTCACCTTTCGGTCTGCATGCTGCACGACTTCTCGTATGAAGACATGCGTTTCGCGAATCTCCAAGACCTTCTCCTTCGGCACGGCCGGCAAAAATCTCCTTCTTGGCGCAGCGACCTGTGCGTGCAGCTTGCGCTATGCCGTCAGAATAAATAGTGGTACGTCCCCATTATCCCCATTGTCCATCAGTCGGCGTAGCCGGGCAGTTCCCGATCGAGCACACGCATCATCGCCTCGAAGTAGAGGCGTTCGCGTTCGCTGGGTGAATGACGATCGTCCGCCGGGACTGCCTGCACCTGAGCCACGATCTCGTCCGAGAGAAGCTCCAGCGGCTCGCCGGTCGCCATCGCGAGCACCTGGGCACGGCATACGCGTTCGAGCTTGTACAGACGCTCGTAGGCCTGCGCAACCGTGGCGCCGACCACGAGCACACCGTGGTTCTTCATGAACATCACTTGATTGTCGCCGAGGAGCCGCGCCAGGCGCTCACCCTCTTCCAGCGTATCCGCAGTGCCGGTGTAGTGATCGTCGTATGCAACATGACCGTAGAAATAGGCGGCTGTCTGACTTGCCGGCAGCAGGCGGTTGTTCTTGAGCATGTTCAGCGCCACGGCCCAGGTCTGATGGGTGTGAAGCACGACGCGCGCACCCGTGATCCGATGGATCGGTGCGTGGATGCATTGGGCCGAGAGCTCGACGGTGCCGTCACCTTCCAGCGTCGCACCGGACTCGTCGAACACGATCACGTCGCTGGCCCGCGCTTCCGACCAGTGCAATCCGAATGGCAGGATCAGATAGCGGTCGTCGCGCCCCGGAACCGTGACGGTGAAATGATTGTCGATGCCTTCCTCGAGATCATGCAGGACAGCCAGCCGGTGCGCAGCAGCGAGCTGGATCTTTGCTTCCATTACCGGATCGACTGCACGCCTCGCCGACAGCGGGTGCACGGACATCGCTCAATCCCTCCTAAGTGTTGAAGTGAAGCAGACGATGCGGCCGCGCCGCTACGATTACCTGGCCCGGCATCTCGGTTGCGCTCATCGCGTACCGTGGCCGCACATCATAGTTCAGACACCCGGGGCTCGCACGTCGTCCTCCGGGGACAGGGCACGGGGGGAGGAGATCGCGCGCGCCCCTTAGCCCGTGTATCGTCGCGACGACGATGCCAGCGTGCCGATCACCCATTCACGGATGCGCCTGCCGGACCGGCGACGAGATGGCTGAGCGTCCTGTAGCATTCCCATCGGAACCTTCCCGGGGGTCGTGCGCAGTGGGCACTTCGTATCGGTGCGAACGGGGAAACGGGTACGATTGCGCGCCGGTACAGACGGACGAACAAGAACAGAGACCATGCACCATAGCCACGTTGCTCAACATCAGCGCCACCCATTACACGCTTGATAGAACATAAGCGACTCGCGTATTCGCTGCTGCTCTCGCTGCTGATCCATGCGCTGCTGTTGAGTCTCACTTTCGGTGGCGACGGGCTTGGGCTTCCGGGCTTCGGCTTTCCTTGGCGCGATCGACGGATCGAAGTCCCGCGTCTGATCGTCACGCTCGCTCCGCCGCAAGCCGCACCGGCGACGCCGGCGATCCCGTCGTTCACGGAGCCCTTGCCGCAAGCGCCGGTCGAGCTGCCCGCTGCCCGTCCACGCATGCCGACTCCTTCCGTGTCACCGGCGCCGCCACGCACACTCGTTGTCCTTCCCTCGGACAACCTCACCGTGGAAGCCAAGCCAGCGCAGAACGCCGCGGCCGATGCGGAGCCGGCGGAAGCGCACACGCGCGCCGAAGCACGCGCCGACGCGGCGCCCACCCGTACCCCCGAAACGGCCGTCGTCGACGTGGAGCCATCCAGCGCGGACGAGTTGGTCGAGCCTCCTGCTCCATGGGCACCAGCGACTGACGTCATCGCAGCACCGGGCGCGGCCGACGAGGAGCCCGGCGTCCCCGCGCCTGGCGATACTGGCGATGCAACGCAGGAGCAAGTCGTCCCGACTGACGAGCAGGAGCAAGCCGCTGAGCGAGCCGCTGCACTGGAGGAGGATGCGCGTCTGGAGGCGGCACGCATCGAAGCCGCACGGGTGGAGATGGAACGCCAGCTTGCCGCGCGACGGGCGGCCGCCGAGCTGGAGACGCAGCGGCAGGAAGCCGCGCGTCTGGAGGCCGCACGCATCGAGGCAGCACGGTTGAAGGCCCAACGTCAGGAAGCCGCGCGACAAGCTACCGCCGAGTTGGAAGCGAAGCGGCAGGAAGAGGCTCGTCGAGAGGCGGCACGCATCGAAGCCGCACGTGTCGAGGCCGCACGGCTGGAGGCC
>CAZNBS010000227.1:0-1303 GCA_964570955.1 uncultured Burkholderiales bacterium
CGTGGCGCCCATGCCGAACGCGAGCAGCTTCATGTTGCGCGTGTTGATGCCCATCGCCTTGGCAGCGACCTCGTCCTCGCGGATCGCCATCCACGCGCGGCCGATGCGCGACAGCTCGAGCCGGTGGCAGATGACGACACTGCCCACGACGAGCGTGAGGAACAGCCAGTAGTACATCGTCACGGGCGCGACCTCGAAGCCGCCGACCTCCCATGGCCGGCCGAAGCTGACGCCGAAGGCACGCACCGGGTCGATACGGTCCAGCCCGCGCGGACCGTTGGTGATGTTGACCGGTGCGTTCAGGTTGTTGAGGAAGATGCGGATGATCTCGCCGAAGCCGAGCGTGACGATGGCCAGGTAGTCCCCTCGCAGCCGCAGGGTGGGCGAGCCCAGCAGAATCCCGAAGAAGGCGGCGACGAGCGCGCCGATGGGCAGCAGAATCCAGAACGGCAGATGCACGCCGAAGTGAGGCGAGGCGAGCAGAGCGTAGGAATAGGCACCCACCGCGTAGAAGGCGATGTAGCCGAGATCGAGCAATCCGGCGAAACCGACGACGATGTTCAATCCCATCGCCAGCATCGCGTACAGCAGCGCGAAGTCGACGATGCGCACCCAGGTTCGCGACAGGCTCGCCTCGAGCACGAACGGCAGGACCGCGAGTGCCACGGCAATCAACACCGTGCCGATCCAGGGCGCGCGCTTGTGCCGTCTGAGAGACTGCAGGAAGTCGGTCACCATACGCGCGCTCCTCGCTCAGGCTCGCTGGGCGACGCGCTCGCCCATCAGCCCTGTGGGGCGGAACACGAGCACTGCGATCAGCACGACGAAGGCGAACACGTCCTGGTAGTGGCTGCCGAGGAATCCTCCGGTCACGTCGCCGATGTACCCGGCGCCGATGCTTTCGATCAATCCGAGCAGCAGCCCTCCGAGCATGGCGCCACCCAGGTTGCCGATGCCGCCCAGAACGGCCGCGGTGAAAGCCTTCAACCCCAGCATGAAGCCCATGTAGTAGTGCGCAATGCTGTAGTTGGCACTGACCAGGACACCGGCCACAGCCGCCAGAGCCGAGCCGATGACGAAGGTCGCGGAGATGATGCGGTTAATGTTGACGCCCATGAGGCCGGCTACGACCTGATTCTCGGATGTGGCGCGCATCGCGCGCCCGAGCCGGGTGGTGTGCACGAGCAGCAGCAGTCCCGCCATGATCAACGCCGACACCACGATGATCAGGATCTGCAGGTCGGTGATGGTGGCGCCGAAGAAGTCGTGCGGCGTGGGTTTGATGATCGACGGGAAGGTGTGG
>CAZNBS010000227.1:1313-7854 GCA_964570955.1 uncultured Burkholderiales bacterium
AGCGGCGGCCCCAGATCAGCATGGCGATGTTCTGCAGCAGGATCGACATGCCGATCGCGGTGATCAATGGTGCAAGCCGCGGCGCACGCCGCAGAGGCCGATAGGCGACGCGCTCGATGGAGAATCCCAACGTCATGCACACAGCCATCGCCGCGATCAGCGCAAGGAGCACCACGAGCGGGCCCGGCAGGCCGAGCCCTAGGGCGGTGATGCCCGCCATCACCGTCAGCGCGGTGAGTGCGCCGACCATGACGACCTCCCCGTGCGCGAAGTTGATCAGGCCCAGGATCCCGTACACCATGGTGTAGCCCAGCGCCACCAGCGCGTACACGCTGCCCAGGACGAGGCCGTTCAGGATCTGCTGCAGGAAGATGTCCATCGCGGTCTACGGGCGCTGAATTCGGGCGCCGCCCCTGCGAGGACGGACGCGGCGACTGGTCGTCATCGTCATCGGGCGAAAAAACGGCGCCGCGAGGCGCCGTTCGGGATTGAATCGACTCACCCGGCGAAGTGTACCGCGCGGGGACCGACCGGTCTGCCTAGCCGCCGATCGTCTCGATGTACTCCCACTTGCCGTCCTTGACCTGGTAGAGGCTGATGCTGCCGCCCTTGATGTCGCCCTTCTCGTCGAAGGCGACGTTCCCGGTGACACCCTCGTGCTGGATGCCGGCCAGTTCGGGCAGGTACTTGGCAGGATCGGCCGAATTCGCTTTCCGCATCGCCGCCAGCAGGACGTTGGTGGCGTCGTAGGCATAGGGCGCGTACAGCTGGATTTCCTGGTTGAACTTCGCCTTGTACCGCTCGGCGAAGGCCGGTCCCTGCGCCATCTTGTCGAGCGGCAGGCCCGGGGAGGAGGCATAGATTCCCTCGGCGGCCTCGCCGGCGAGTTTCAGGAATTCGACGGTCTGCGTCCCGTCACCGGACAGATACTTCGCCGTGAGTCCGAGGTTCTTCACCTGCTTCATCATCGGCCCGGCCTGCGCGTCCATGCCGCCGTAGAAGATGAGATCGGGATTCCTGCCCTTGATGCTCGTCAGGATCGCAGTGAAGTCCGTCTTGGTGATGTCGGTGAACTCGCGGGTGACGATGGTCGCGCCTGCCGCCACTGCAGCCTTCTCGAACTCGTCGGCCAGACCCTGCCCGTACGCGGAGCGATCGTCGATGATCGCGATGTTCCGGGCACCGAGCTTGTTCACCGCGAACTCGCCCAGGACCTTGCCCTGCTGCGCATCGTTGGCGATCACCCTGAAGGCCGTCTTGTAGCCCTGGTTGGTGTAGGTGATGTTCGTGGCAGACGGCGAGACTTGCGCAAACCCCGCGTCGTGGTAGATCTTCGATGCCGGGATCGTGGTGCCCGAATTGAGGTGGCCGATGACGCCCACGACGTTCGCGTCCACCAGCTTCTGTGCCACGATGGTGCCCTGCTTGGGATCGGCCTGGTCGTCCTCCGACAGGAGTTCGAGCGTGAACTTCTTGCCGTCGAGTTCGAAGCCGGCGGCATTCGCCTCTTCGAGTGCAAGCCGCACGCCATTCTCGTTGTCCTTGCCGAGGTGGGCGATGGTTCCGGTGAGGGGACCCGCGTGCCCGATCCTCAGGGTCGACTCCTCGGTCTCGCCCCCGCACCCCGCGAGTACCAGCACACCGGCTGCGCCGAGCGCGACGACAGCTGCCTGCAACTTCGATCCCAGAGCAATTCGCGACATGGTCTCTCCCTTGGGCCGCGCAGGGGGCCCAACCGCGCCGGATTATTCTCCCTCACCGGGCGGATGTCAATTTTGCGACAACTATCATCGAGTTGGGCACAAAGCAAAAGAGCCGGCACAAGGCCGGCTCTTTCTTTGTTGCGCTCGGGGTGCTTACTTGAGCGCGAGGATCCAGTCCACCATGGCCTTGATATCGCCGTCGGGCACGTTGTTGGGCGGCATGGGGATGCTGCCCCATACGCCGCTACCGCCGGACTTGACCTTGCCTGCCAGTTTGGCCCCTGCACCCGCGTCGCCCGCGTACTTCTTCGCGACGTCCTTGAATGCGGGACCGACCAGCTTCTTGTCTTCCGCATGACAGGCCAAGCAGTTGTACTTGGTGGCCAATTGCTTCGCCTTGGCGGCATCAGCCATGGCGTTGGTGCCGCCCAGGGCGCCCACGACGGCGATGGCGGCAATCAGAAATTTCTTCATCTTCCACAACCCCTTCTCGTAGTGATTGAGCGTAAAGCCCCCGGATTTTAATGCCATTTCCGACCCTGTGGAACAATTCACCCGGGTGGCCCCCGGAGGTACTCCAGCAAGCCCGACACCTGCGACACGGGTGTCGAACATGTAACGCCGCGGCACACCCAGGCGTTGACACCGTCGGTTGCAGAAGTCTTGTCCAGGACGGCGGGAAGATCGCGCTCGCCCGACGCGATGGACAGCTCGATCCGGGCGGGATCGGGCAACTGACGCAGCGCTCGCCGCCACTCCGGCAGCCGGGAACGTTCACCGCGCAGGATGACCACGGTGGGCGGATTCAACCATTCCTCCTGAGCCATCAGGAGGGTGCAGAACGCGCTCGGCTGTGCGGCAATCTGAGGGTGGAAAGCGCGCAACGTGCGTTCCGCCGCGCCCAGGTAGCGCGCCTCACCCGTCAGGTGCCCGAGGCGCTGCAACGACAGCGCCGCCACCCCGTTCCCCGAGGGGGTGGCATCGTCGTGCGCGCTCCGGGGACGCAGAAGGAGTCGCTCGTGGTCGTGGCTGGTGAAGTAGAAGCCGCCGTCCGACCCCTCGAAGCGTGCGAGAAGCGCGTCGGCGAGTGCCGTGGCGAATCGCAGATCCCGCTGATCGAAATCGGTCTGGAGCATCTCGAGCAGGGAGGCAAGCATGAAGGCATGATCGTCGAGGTAGGCGTTCAGGTGCGCGGTGCCGTCCTTGAAGGTGGCGAGCAGCCGTCCCTCCCGCCACAGCGCGCGCTGCACGAATGCCAGCGCACGCCGGGCTGAGTCCAGCCAGTCCTGTCGCTCGAACACGCGCGCCGCGTGGGCCATACCCTGGATGGCGAGCGCATTCCACGAAGTCAGGATCTTCTCGTCGCGTCCTGGTCGCACGCGCCCTTCCCGCAACGCGAACAGCTTGGCGCGCGCCGAGGCGAGCGTGCCACGCGCGGCAGTCTCGTCGAGACCCAGTTCCTGCGCGGCCTGTGTCTCGTCGCGGCAGCGGCGCAGGTGCCAGTGCCGCCCCTCGAAGTTGGGTGCATCGTCGAGCCCGTAGACGCGCGCAAACAGTGCGTACTCGCCGGCGTCGAGAGCGCTGTGCACCTGCGCCCGCGACCAGACGTAGAACTTGCCTTCCTCGTGCTCGGAGTCGGCATCGAGGCTGGAGTAGTAGCCGCCTTCGGGCGACTGCATCTCCCGCACGAGCCAGCCGGCGGTGGCCTCGCACACCTGCGCAAACGATGCGTCGCCTGTCGCCTGCCAGGCTTGCGCGTAGAGCCGCAGCAGCGGCCCGTTGTCGTAGAGCATCTTCTCGAAGTGTGGGATGGTCCACGTCGCATCCACGCTGTAGCGCGCGAAGCCACCGCCGAGATGGTCGTAGATGCCCCCGCGCGCCATCTCGCGCAGCGTCAGCAGGGCAAGCGACGTCAACCGGCTGTCGTCAGCCGTCTTGCCGCGACGCAGGCAGAACTCGAGAACGGCGGGATGGGGAAATTTGGGTGCGCCGCCGAGGCCGCCGTGCACAGGGTCGAACAGGCCCTTCAGTTCCAGCGCGGCAGCCTCGATCGGCGCTTCGTCCGGTTCACCGGATGTACCGGGGAGCGCGTTGCCGCGTTCGAGGACGGCTTGCAGCGCGTCGCTCTGTGCGTCGATGGCCGGCCCCTGCTCGCGATAGACGCGCTCGACCCGAGCGCACAGGTCGGCAAAGCCCGGGAGGTTGTAGCGGGGCGACTTCGGAAAGTACGTGCCACCGAAGAACGGCCGCTGGTCAGGCGTCAGGAACATGGTCAGCGGCCATCCGCCGCCGCGACCGGTCAGGGCCTGATGCGCGCGCTGGTAGATCTGGTCGAGATCCGGGCGCTCCTCGCGGTCGACCTTGATGTTGACGAACAGGCGGTTCATCAGCGCCGCGACGGCGGGGTCCTCGAACGATTCGTGCGCCATCACGTGACACCAGTGGCAGGCCGAGTAGCCGATCGACAACAGGATCGGCCTGTCCTCCTCGCGCGCACGACGCAGCGCCTCCGCGCCCCAGGGATACCAGTCCACCGGGTTGTCGGCGTGCTGCCGGAGATAGGGACTGGTTTCGTTGGCGAGGCGATTGGGCATGGTGCGAATCAAGAAGCGAAGCTCATCTAGCACGAAGAACACGAAGAAAGGCGAAGAACACTTGACACAGAGGACCCCGAGGATCACCGAGGAAACGCGAGGCCGTCCTTCTCCTTGTAGTTCCTCCGTGTACCTCTGTGCCCTCTGTGTTAGATGTGGTCTTGTCGTGCTCTGATGGCGAACGCGATCCTCATATACCGAGCGAGGACCACATTTCGTCCACGCGCCGCTTAACGGCAACGTCCATCTCGATCGGCCGACCCCACTCCCGCGTCGTCTCGCCCGGCCACTTGTTTGTCGCGTCGATTCCCATCTTCGAACCCAGCCCGGATACGGGGCTGGCGAAGTCCAGGTAGTCGATCGGCGTGTTCTCGATCAGCAGCGAGTCGCGTGCCGGATCCACCCGCGTGGTCATCGCCCAGATCACCGCCTTCCAGTCGCGGATGTCGACGTCTTCGTCGGTGACGACGATGAACTTCGTGTACATGAACTGCCGCAGGAAGGACCAGACGCCGAACATCACGCGCTTGGCGTGTCCCGGATACTGCTTGCGCATGCTGACCACCGCCAGCCGGTAGCTGCAGCCCTCTGGGGGCAGATAGAAGTCGACGATCTCCGGGAACTGCTTGGCGAGCAGCGGCACGAACACTTCGTTGAGTGCCACGCCGAGGATGGCCGGTTCGTCCGGGGGTCGGCCCGTATAGGTGCTGTGGTAGATCGGATCGCGGCGCATCGCGATGCGCTCGATGGTGAACACGGGGAAGCGTTCCTGCTCGTTGTAGTAGCCGGTGTGGTCGCCGAACGGGCCCTCCACCGCGCTCTCGTCCGGCGCAATGTATCCCTCGAGCACGATCTCGGCACCGGCCGGCACCTGCAGGTCGCTGCCGATGCACTTGACCAATTCCGTGCGCGCGCCGCGCAGCAGGCCGGCGAACTGGTACTCGGACAGCGAGTCGGGAACCGGTGTCACCGCGCCGAGGATGGTGGCGGGATCCGCACCCAGCGCCACGGCCACCGGAAACGGCTGGCCCGGATGCGCGAGGCAGTGGTCGCGGAAGTCGAGCGCACCGCCGCGGTGAGCGAGCCAGCGCATGATCACCTTGTTGCGCGCGATCACCTGCTGTCGGTAGATCCCCAGGTTCTGGCGGTTCTTGCGCGGCCCGCGCGTGACGGTGAGCCCCCAGGTGATGAGCGGCGCGGCATCGCCGGGCCAACAGGTCTGGATCGGCAGGCGCGCGAGATCGACGTCCGCCCCTTCCCACACGATCTCCTGGCACGGCGCGGCGCTGCGTTCCTTCGGCGCCATGTCGAGCACCTTCCTGATCACCGGCAGCTTGTCCCAGGCGTCCTTGAGACCCTTCGGCGGATCCGGTTCCTTCAGATAGGCGAGCAGCTTACCGACCTCGCGCAACGCCTCGACCGATTCCTCGCCCATGCCCAGTGCAACGCGTCGCGGCGTGCCGAACAGGTTGGCGAGCACGGGCATGGCGTGACCCGTCGGCTTCTCGAACAGCAGCGCCGGCCCGCCGGCCTTGAGTACGCGATCGCAGATCTCCGTCATCTCCAGCCGGGGCGACACCTCGGCGGAGATGCGCCTGAGCTCTCCGAGCGATTCCAGTTGCGCGAGGAAGTCGCGCAGATCGGCGTAGCGCATGTCAGATGAGCGGATTGGCCCCGCCGTCCATGGGGATCAAGGCGCCGGTCACGTAGCTCGCGCGGTCCGACGCCAGGAAAAGAGTCAGGGCGGCGACATCCTCGGGGGCTGCATAGCGCCGCAGTGGCACCTTTGCTTCGCCCTGCGCCAGCACCTCCTGTTCGCTCGTGCCGCGCATCTTCGCCTCCAGCTTGAGCGCCTCCTGCACGCGGGTCGTCATCGTCGCGGCCGGATTGATGGCATTCACGCGTACGCCCCTCGGGCCGTACACGTTCGCCAGGCCGACCGTCGCGAGCATCAGCGCAGAGTTGGCCGCGCCGCCGGGCAGGTGGTAGGGCGTGGCCACCTTGCCGCCCATGCCGATGATGTTCACGATCGCGCCGCGTCCCCGCGCAGCCATGCGCGGCAGCACCGCGTCCATCGTGTGCACGTAGGTGAAGTACTTGGCGTCCATCGCATCGTGCCAGGCCGCGGCGTTGAGATCTTCGGGCAGATAGCGCTTCGCGGCTCCGGCGGAATTGACCAGCACGTCGATGCTCCCCCACTGCGCGTCGACGTTGGCGACCATCGCCTGCGCCGAGGCGGCGTCC
>CAZNBS010000228.1:0-7813 GCA_964570955.1 uncultured Burkholderiales bacterium
GCGCGATCGGCCCCCGCCATGACGGCGAGCTCGGCGGCCGCTACTGCACAACCGCGGTCATTGTGCGTGTGCAGGCTGATGACCACCGAATCGCGCCGTGAGACGTGCCGGCAGAACCACTCGATCTGATCCGCATACACGTTCGGCGTGGTCATCTCCACGGTCGATGGCAGATTGATGATGCATGGGTGTGCCGGTGTCGGCTGCCAGATATCGATCACGGCATTGCAGATCTCGACGGCAAAATCCAATTCGGTCCCGGTGAAGCTCTCGGGTGAGTACTCGAACGTCCATTCGGTGCCTGGATGGCGGGCGGCTGTCTCCTTCACCAGTTTCGCGCCGCTGGTCGCGATCTTCGTGATGCCCGCGCGATCGAGGCCGAACACCTGCTCGCGCTGCACCGTCGAGGTCGAGTTGTAGAGATGGACGATGGCACGCTTGACCCCCTGGAGCGACGCGAAGGTGCGCGCGATGAGTTCGGGGCGTGCCTGGGTGAGCACCTGAACCGTCACGTCATCGGGAATGTGCCCGCCTTCGATGAGGCGGCGCACGAAATCGAAGTCCGGTTGCGATGCCGCCGGGAAGCCGACCTCGATCTCCTTGAAACCCACCTTCACCAGGAGCTCGAACAACTGCATCTTCTGGGCAACGTTCATCGGCTCGATCAGAGCCTGGTTGCCGTCTCGCAGGTCGACGCTGCACCAGGCCGGTGCGCGTTCGATGACGCGGTCTGGCCAGGTGCGGTCCTCGAGACCGACGGGCCGGAAGGGGAGGTACTTGCGATGGTCGTAGGCAGCCATGAATCCGTCTCGCTCGAGTGGGGCGACGCCTGGGCAATCGGAGGCCGGCAGCGTCGGGGCGTATTAGCGGCCGATCTGCACGGCCGACGCTGCAAAGTATATGGGATGGGCCGTAGGGAGAGTCACCAAATCGTTCACAAAATGGCCTGCGTTAGAGGTAAAATCACCATCAGACGCCTAGAACATGGTGAAAAACCCTATATTGCGCCAGACACAACCGAAGTGACGCCATGAAACTGGACCGGACCGACAAAGCCATCCTCGCCGCCATGCAGGCCAACGCGCGCATCACCAATCTCGAGCTCGCGGAGAAGGTGGGGCTCTCGCCGACGCCCTGCGCGCGGCGGGTCAGGCAACTCGAGGAGGCAGGTGTCATCGAACGCTACGTGACGCTGCTGAACCAGAAGCAACTCGGCCTGACCATCACGGCGGTGATCGGCATCACGATGGACCGCCACACGCCCGACCGTTTCAAGAACTTCGAGCGCCAGGTCCGGCAATTTCCGGAGGTCGTCGAATGCAGCATCGTCACCGGACAGGCGGCGGACTATCTGCTCACGGCCGTACTACCCGACATGACCTACTACGAGGAATTTCTACTGGGTCGTCTCACGCGTATCGAGGGCGTGACCGGTGTTCACTCCAGCTTCGTGCTGCGCAAGGTGATCGCCAGAACGGAACTGCCGTTGGAGCACATCAAGTAGCGGCCTCGGGCGGCATTCGGATTGTCTGTCGCAGGCGCTGGCTCGAGACCTGGGGCACTGGACGTGAGGCGAGGAGCGGCGTGAGAGGCACCGTGTACCGTGTACTGTTCGGCCTGATGCTGATCGCGGGGCTGAGTGTTTGCGCGAGTGCGCGATCGGACTGCATCGAAGCCGAAGGCGAGCTGCAGCGCGCCATGCAGGAGGCCGTTGTCGCGTTGGAAGCCCGGTCTGCGGGAGAGGCAGATCGCCTGGCGCTTCAGGTACAGCACTTCTACGCGCTGTCCAACTTCGAACCGGCGTGGTTCGATTCGAGCTGTCGTCCGCTGCATGCGCAGGATGTGATCGACATACTGGTCGAGGCGTCTGCGCACGGCATGGATCCCGACGCCTATGCAGCGACGGCGCTTGCGACGGTGCTGGAGGAGAGGAAGCGCGGCCAACCCGTGCATGCGCCCGAGATCGCGGAATACGACCTTCGGCTGACCGTTGCGCTGTTCCGTTATCTCTCGCAACTTCACAATGGAAGGGTGGATCCGCGCCAGGTCGTCCCGAACTTCGCGCACGCCGCGAAGGAGCTGGCGCTGGCCGAAGCGGTCCGGCGTGCCATGTCGGAGAGTTCCCTCGATGTCATTGTCGATTCCGCAGCGCCGCGCTATCCGGCCTACGAGCGACTCCGTCGAGCCCTGGACCGCTATCGCAACCTCGAGCGGGAGGCCTTTGTCGAACCTCTGCCTGTCGTTCGCCGGCTCAGGGCAGGTGACGTCTATCAGGCGCTCCCGCAGTTGCAGCGCCGGCTGGTCGCCCTCGGAGACATGGCGGAGGAGGCGCAGGTGCCCGATCGCTACACCGGGGAGATCGTCGAGGCCGTGCGCAGATTCCAGGCGCGGCACGGGCTGACCGTCGATGGGGTGATCGGTCCGGCAACGTTCGAGCAGTTGAACGTCCCCCTGTCACAGCGCATCCGGCAGATCGAACTGGCGCTCGAGCGGCTGCGCTGGCTTCCACGTCTGGAAGCAGACCGCCTCATCGTGATCAACATCCCGGAGTTTCGCTTGCGAGCGCTGGACGTCGGGCAGGAGGACGCCCGCGTTCTCGTGGACATGCGGGCAATCGTCGGACGTGCATTCGACACCGAGACGCCGGTCTTCCTGGGGCGTGTGCAGAGGATCGAGCTCAGTCCCTACTGGAACGTTCCCGCTTCGATCGCGACCAACGAACTCGTTCCGCGGCTACGACGCGATCCTGCCTATCTTCAGCGCGAGGGGATGGAGTTCGTCGGCGCGGGCGCTCGCGTGTCCAGCGACGTCACTGCTGCAAGTCTCAATGCGCTGTCACGAGGCGAGCTGCGCATCCGGCAGCGGCCGGGTCCGCGCAATGTGCTGGGCGGCATCAAGTTTCCCTTGTCCAGCAGCCTGGATATCTACCTCCACGGCACCGATGTGCCGGCGCTGTTCAGTCGCACGCGCCGGGACCTGAGCCACGGATGCGTGCGCCTGGAGCGACCCGAGATGTTGGCAGCCGTGCTGCTCGAAGACCAGCCCGACTGGACGATCGAGCGCATTCAGAGCGCCATGCACGCGCAGGTGAGCAGCACGGTGAACCTGACCCAGCCGGTGCCGGTCCTGATCTTCTATACGACCACGGTCGTGGAGCCTGGTGGCCGCATCCTGTTTCTCCCGGACATCTACGGACACGATCGAGCGCTGGAGCGCGCCCTGCGCGCCGCATCGCCCAGCGCAAATCCTGCACCCCGATGAATGCGGTTCTGGCCGTCTAATTGGTGACAGCCGTGCAGGATCCGGGAGGCACGATATCCCGGCATCAAGGGCGCTCCGCAAGGAGGGCGATCACTTCGGCATCCTCGACCTGCGGGAAATCTCGATAGAACTGACCAACCGCATAGAAGTCCGCCGGGGCTTCCAGGCAAACGGTCTCGTCCGCAAAGGGGCGTACCAGTTCCAGGCTGTCGGGTGCCGCCACCGGGACGGCACAAATCAGCCGCTGCGGCGCCTTGGAGCGAACCGCGTGCAACGCGGCGATCATGGTGGCGCCGGTCGCCAACCCATCGTCGACCACGATGGCGATGCGCCCGGCGGGATCGATCGGCGCCCGCGCGGGCGTGTACTGGGCGCGTCGCTTGCGCAGGGTTTCCAGTTGCGCGACCTGTTCGCGCGCAAGATAGGCTTCGTCGGCACCGGCGGTGGCCGCATGCGGCGCCACGTACGCCCAACCGGACTCGTCGATGGCGCCCACCGCCAGCTCGGGGTTGAACGGGGCGCGCAACTTGCGGACCAGCACCACATCGAATTCACCGCCCAATTCGTCGGCGAGCACGCGGCCCATCGGGACCGCGCCGCGGGGAATCGCGAGCACCAGGGGATTGCGATGGCGGTAGGGGGCAAGCGCCTTGGTCAGCTTGCGAGCGGCATCGAGGCGGGAATCGAACATGGGCGGATCGGACTCCAATGCTGGCCACCACGACTGCGCACGTCAGGCAGCGCAGAGCGTACCCAGACATGTTCAGCCATTTTCTTCGTTGTCGACTTGATTTGCATCAACGGGTGCCGGACGCAAACGCGGATACTGCATTCGACATAGGAGGAACCATATGGCCGTGGGAGAGATTTGCAGTCGGGAAGTGGTGTTCGTTCGCAGAGACGAATCCGTTCGGGATGCGGCGCAGCTCATGCGCGAGCACCACGTGGGAGCGGTGGTCGTCGTGGACGAACGGGATGGATTGCGGCGGCCGGCTGGCGTCGTCACCGATCGCGACATCGCCGTGGCGGTCGTGGCCAAGGGGCTGGATGCCGACGCTGTGCGCGTCGAGGAGCTGATGAGCGGAGAGTTGGTCGTCGCGCGCGAAAGCGAGGGCATCTCGGAGTGCATCGCGCGCATGCGCGGGCGTGGGGTGAGGCGGCTGCCGGTGGTCGATGCAAGCGGGGCACTGGTCGGCATCGTCACGGCAGACGATTTGCTCGACCTGCTCGCCGAGGAGCTTGCGGGGCTCGCGCGCACCGTGGTGAACGAGCAACGTCGCGAGGCACAGGCACGATCGATCTGAAAGGGGGAAACAGTTCATGGATACGAACGACCAAGTGCGAGGTCAGGAGCGCAGCCGGCGCGACCGACAGATCGAGGACGCGGTGCATGACGCGTACCGCGAGCGGCACCGGCCACAGGAGCCGAGTGTGTGTCCAACGTGCGGCGTCGTGTACGAACACGGCACATATCGCTGGAAGGCCCGCCCCGTCGGCGCGCACGCGCACGAATGCCCCGCCTGCCGCCGCATCGCGGACCGCTATCCGGCGGGCTATGTGACGCTCGAAGGCGAGTTCTTCCGCGCCCACCACCAGGAGATCAAGGGCCAGGTGCATAACGAAGAGGAACGCGCCAGAGCCGAGCATCCGCTCGAGCGCAACAAGAGCAACGAGGAGCACGATGGCCGGGCACTGATCACGACCACGGACGTGCATCTGCCCCGGCGAATCGGCGACGCGCTGCACCGGGCCTATCGCGGCGAATCGGAAACCAAATACGCGCGCGACGACTATCAGGTCCGGGTGAGCTGGCGACGCTAGCGCGAGCGCGGGGTGCGCTGGTGCGTCGCTGCCTTCCAGGGACCCGGAGGGCCGGACATCAGCGCATGCGCAGGCGTGGCGCAAGGTAGCCGGCCGCGCTGTCCAGGGTGGCGAGTTCCCGGTAATCGGCTTCGGGTATGTCCACCCCGAGCCGGTCGTGCAGTGCGACCACCACGTTCAGGAAATCGTACGAGTCGATGTCGAGCTGTTCGCGCAGCGGCACGTCCGACCTGAGTCTGGCGTAGTCCCCCTCCGGGGCGATCTCCGCCAGTATCTCGAGAATGACCTGTTTGATGTCGTCGCTGGTCGTCACGACAGCTTCTCCGGTTGCTGGAGGATTCGATCGAGCGCCGCGAGAAACAGCGCGCCGCGGTGGCCGACGCTGGCTCGATGGTCGGCCGACAGCGTCGCCTGGATCACCCGACGCACGCAGACCTTGCCGTCCATGACCCACGGGCGTTCACTGATCCGGCCGAGCCCCACGAGGGCGACCTGGGGCGGATAGATCACGCCGTAGACGGTCTCGACGCCCTGATCGCCGAGGCTGGTCAACGTGACGGTTGCATCGGTGAGTTCGGAACTGCGCAGCGCACCCGTTCGGGCGCGTGTGATGAGGTCGCTCAACGCGGCCATCAACTCTGCAAGCGATCGGCGCTGCGCATCGTGGATGGCTGGCGCCACCAGTCCTCCGCCCCGCATGGCGATCGCCATCCCCAGATGCACCGAGGGCGCAGGCACGAATGCGTCGTCACGCCAGAACCCGTTCAGTTCGGGCACCTCGAGCAGGGCAATGGCCACCGCCTTGGCGAGCAGCGCAGCGGGGAGGATGCGCTCGCGCACGGGACGCTCGAGGTTGTGCTGAGCCAGCCACTCGAGCGCGCGCGTGAGATCGATGGCGGTGCCGAGATAGTAGTGGGGAATCTCGCGCTTGGACCTAGCCATCGCGGCGGCGATCGCCTGCTGCATGGCAATCCGCTTGTCCCCTGAAGCGGCAGGCTCGGGTGCCCCACGCTGCGCCGCGCGCTCCACGTGTTCGATCGTGATGGTCTCATCCGGCGCGCTGGCTGCGAGGGTCGCAAGGTCGATGCCCAACTCCTGTGCGCGCCGGCGCGCGGCCGGAGAGGCCTTGACACGGATCCCTCGCCCCAGTGGTGGGGCGGCAGCAAGCGGCTCGGCCGGTGCGGCGGGTGCGAGGGGAACGGGCGTCGGTCCTGCCGCTGCAGGCGCGAGTACAGCGGCCGGTCCGGTACTGCGCAGGGTGGCAAGGAGTGCCCCCACAGGCACCTGCGTGCCCGGCTCCACCAGCAGGGCGTCGATGACACCGGCTTCCCAGATCTCCACTTCCACGGCGCCCTTCTGGGTCTCGACGACCGCGATCGCCTGGCCTCGCGAGACGCTGTCGCCGGGCGCGACCAGCCATTCGACCAGCAACCCCGACTCCATGTCGGCCCCCAGAGCGGGCATGCGGAACTCACCCATGCTGCATGAGCCTGCGCGCGGCATCGACGATGGCGGGCACGCTCGGGAGGGCAGCCTCCTCGAGATGCCGGGCGTATGGGATCGGGACCTCGCGCGTGCACACGCGCGCAATCGGTGCGTCCAGCTCGAAGAAGGCCTGCTCGACGATGCGAGCGGTGATCTCCGCAGACAGGCTGCCGGTCTTCCATCCTTCGTCGACGATCAGTGCCCGATGCGTGCGCGCGACGGACTCGATGAATGTACGATCGTCGAGTGGTCGCAGCGTACGCAGATCGATGACTTCCGCCTCGATTCCCGACTGCGCCAACGCTCCCGCAGCCTGCAGCGATTTGTGCAGGCTGCCGCCATATGTGATCAACGTCAGATCGGTCCCGGCGCGGCGAACGGCCGCCCGGTCGATATCGACCGGTCCTGCGCTCGCGTCGAGCTCTCCCTCCTGGTTGTAGAGCAGCGCGTGCTCGAAGACGATCACCGGATCGGGGTCCTGCAGCGCAGTCCAGAGCATGCCGCGCGCGTCCTCGAGCGTGGCGGGCGCGACCACGCGCAGGCCCGGCACATGCGCATACCACACCTCCAGGCTGTGCGAGTGCTGAGCGGCCAGCTGACGGCCACCCCCGGTCGCCATGCGGATCACCAGAGGAACGCTGAACTGTCCGCCCGACATGTGCCGCAAGGTCGCCGCGGTGTTCACGATCTGGTCCAGGGCCAGCAGGCTGAAGTTCACCGTCATGATCTCGACGATGGGCCGCATGCCGCCCAGGGCTGCGCCGATGCCTGCCCCGACGAATGCCGATTCGGACAGCGGGGTATCGCGCACGCGCGCCTCTCCGAATTCCTCCAGCAGCCCCTTGGAGCAGGCGTACGAGCCGCCGTAGCGACCCACGTCTTCGCCCATGAGGAACACGCGCGCGTCGCGCAGCAGCGCTTCCCGCAGGGCCGCACGCACGGCCTCACGATAGGTCGTTCGGCCCGTCGCTGCAGTTGCCGTCATCCTGCGCTCCTCGGCGTGTACACGTCACGCTCCAGACTCTCCACCGCCTCCCAGCTGCCGGCTTCCGCGAAGGCGACGGCGCGCGCGATCTCCTCGTCCACTTCCCCCTCGAGTTGCGCACGCTGTGCGTCGCTCAGGATCCCGGCCTGTGCGAGCGCCGCGGAAAACGTGGCGATCGGATCCTTGGTCTTCCACTGCTCGACTTCGGCTTTGGTCCGGTAGAGTTCCGGGTCGTACATCGAATGGGCCCGGAACCGATAC
>CAZNBS010000229.1:0-7776 GCA_964570955.1 uncultured Burkholderiales bacterium
GAGACGGCCGCCGAGGTCCCCAAGGCGGTCAAGGCCGTCAAGCGGCAGGCTAAGGCCATCGCCGAGAAGGCCGTACGTAAGCGCGAGCCGTTGCCAGAACTGCCCAAGTGGGTGGTTCATGGCGACGCTCCATTCGCGGACGAACTGAAACGCAAGTTGGCCGAGATCGAGGCCAATTACGCCTATGTCTATCAGCGGATGCTGATGGACGAGGACGACGACGAGGTTATCGCACTCATCCTATGAGAAGCCCAGAGGTTAGGGCAGAACAGGCACAGCGCCTCCTGAGCGACGAACTGCTCAAGGAGGCGTTTGCACAAGTACAGGCCAGTATTGTCGCGAAGCTGGCCATTCCCGACACGGCGCCCGAGAAGGTGCTGGAGCATCACCATTCGCTCGTAGCGTTGGGCCGCGTCAAGCGGTGGCTGGAGCAGGTGGTGGTTACGGGCAGCATGGAAGCGATGCAGAAGAAAAGGTAGCACATGGAACTGGCCAACCCGCAACCGGGAGCTAATCCGCAGTCCGACGTGGAGCGCATGACCGCATTTCTCGAACGCGAGGAACAAGCGGAACCCGCGCCACAGGCTGAAGAACAGGTCGCTGCGCCTGTAGAGCAGCAAGAGCCGACAGTAGAGCAACCGCAAACGGATGAACTCACGGCAGACGATCTGCCCGAGGAACAGGCCGCAGCGGACTTGAGCGGCGATGTATTCGAGATTGTCCACAACGGCCAACAGCACAAGCTGAGCCGCGAGGAAGCGATCCGATACGCCCAGCAGGGGTTTGACTACACGCACAAGACGGAGGCTCTTGCGGCTGACCGCAGGGCACTGTCCGAGCGTCTCCAGCGGTTGCAGGAGGTCGAGACGGTGCAGGAGGTATTGGCCGCCGACTATGCGACCGTGAAGGCTTTCGAGGCTCAGTTGGCACAGTACCAGAGCGTGGATTGGGTAAAGATAGCGACCGATGAACCGCTGGACTATCCCAAGTACCGCGCCCAGTACGACAAGCTGGTAGAGGGCTACCAGATGGCCGCCAGACAGTACGGCCAGAAGCGTAGCGTTGTCAGCGAGCAGATGGCGAAGATCAGGGCTGATGCGTTGGCTGAGGAGGCGAGGAAGCTTCCGCAGATCAACCCGGCGTGGTCCGACCCGCAGAAGTTCCGTGCAGCGTCTGAGGAGATGCAGCAATACCTCGCGGCGCAGGGCATGGACCCGAAGCAGGTGGCTGACAAGTATCTGGACAGCGCCTTCGCGGTGAAGACCCTGTATCAGTCGATGATGTACGAGCGCCTGCTGAAAGCCAAGGGAGAGAAGGTCAAACAACTGCGCCAAGCCCCGCCTGTCGTGCGTCCTGGCGCCTCGCAACCCGTCGCTACGGTCAAGGCCGAGCGAGACAAGCAGGCGTTTGATCGTCTGAGAAAGACTGGCGATCTGAAGGATGCGGCAGCGGCTTTGCTCACTCGTTTGTAAGGATCAATCATGGCAACGCCTACCGCAGTCATGCAGACGTACAACCAGGTCGGCATCCGCGAAGACCTGGAAGATATCATCTACAACATCTCGCCCATGGACACGATCGCGTACACGCGATTCGAGCGCATGTCGGCGAGCAACACCCGTCACGACTGGCAGACGGACACCCTCGCGGCGCCCAACGCGAACAACGCCTACATCGAAGGCGACGACTTCTCCGGGCAAGTGCGCTCCGCGACCACGAAGCTGTTCAACTATACGCAAATCTCGCGTAAGGACGTGGTCACGTCGCGTACCGCGAACAAGGTCAACACCGCGGGCCGTAAGCAGGAACTGGCCTATCAACTGGTGAAGGCCGGCAAGGAACTGAAGCGCGACATCGAGTCGGCCATTCTTCAGAACAAGGCGGCGACGGCCGGCACTTCGGCGTCTGGTCGTGTCGCGGCGTCGGTCGAGACGTGGATTTACACAGACAACCACGTCAAGCTGTCCTCGCAGACGACCAGCACCACGCCTGCGCCGGTGGCTGGCTTTGCCGGTGTGGCGCCGACGGATGGCTCGTCCACGGCGCTGACCGAAACCGCCCTCAAGGACGCGCTGACGCAGGCGTGGTCGTGTGGCGGCGAGGTTGACACGATTCTCGTGGGCGCCGCGCTGAAGAAGACCATCGACAACTTCACCGGCATTGCCACGCGGTTCCGCAACGTTGCCGCTGGCGCTCAGGCGGATATCGTCGCGGCTGCGGACGTGTACGTGTCGGACTTCGGCTCGCACAAGCTCGTGCTGTCGCGGTACATGCGGTCCTCGGTGGTCCTGTGTATGGACATGAACACGTGGGGGCTCGCGTGGCTGGACCCGGTCAAGCAGGTGGATATCGCGAAGACTGGCGACAGCGAGAAGCGCATGATCGTTGGCGAGTGGACGGTGGTGGCGAAGTCGCCGCTGGCCAATACCAAGATCGGCGCTGTGACCTAAGCCTTGGAGGGCGGGGGAGCAATCTCCCGCCCTTTTTCATGAGACTACTGGACTTCAACCCGCTGACGCTCGAATCCGTCTCGTTCCAATACAACGAGGCCGACGATTCGATCACCATCGGGCACCATCAGGATGTCACTCCCATTCTGGAGTGGAACAAGTCCTTGGCGTTGGACACGGCGCGGACGAAGGACGGAATGCGGGAGTCGTTCTGGCACTACGCCAAGATTCCCAATGTCGTCGCCATGAAGTGGAAGATCGAGCACGGCGTCGACATCTTCGACAGGAACCACGAAAAAGCCATGTTCCGGCTGCTGAACGACCCCGAGAACATGTATCTCCGATCCACGGACAAGAGGCACGCGCCCAAGTGATAGATAGGCGGGTCAGGAACGCGCGGGCACTGGTCGAGCGCGAGGAGTATGTAGGGGCGTGGGCTCTCGTCTCGGAGCTGCTGAACGAAGACCCGGACAACCCAGAGGCCTTGTACCTGTGCGGGGTTGTCTTGAGGGCTCAGGGGCATGTTGGCATGGCGTTGAGCCCGCTTTCCAGAGCCTTGGCCAAGGAACAGCGGCAGCCTAACCTGTGGATGCACTATGCGGCGTGTCTGCATGATGTGCATAAGTATGACGACGCCCGTGAGGCGTTCATGGTCGTTCATAAGGCGATGCCTGACGACCCTATGCCCATCGCGAACATTGCCTCTGGGTACATCCAGCAGGGCAAGGCCGCAGAGGCCGTGCGGTGGGCTGATCGTGCGCTTGCTATCGACCCTGACAACAAGATTGCGAACGTGGCCAAGGCTTACGGGAGCCTAGCCTTAGGTCGGTGGGTCGACGGCTGGAAGCACGCGGACCATCTGTACGGGGAGCAGATCACGGTTAGGGTCTACCGCGACCCCGAGGAGCCGTTATGGGATGGCTCCAGCGGCAAGACTGTGGTGGTACAGGCCGATCAGGGGATCGGTGACATCATCATGTACGCGCAGTGCCTGAAGGAAATGGCGCGCGACTGCAAACAGGTGATCGTCGAGACGAGCCCAAGGACGGCTCCACTGTTGCGCGATGCGTTCCCCGAGGTCGTCGTGTACGACACGATCAAGACGCGCGGGATTACATGGCCGCAGGACCACGAGATTGACGCGCGCATCCACATTTCGCTGCTCCCGCGGCACTACCGGCGCAAGGATGAGGACTTCCCACGCCAGCCTTACATCGCGCCGGACGCGGCTATGTTGGCCAAGTGGCGCGCGTGGCTGGAACAGTTCCCGAGGCCGTGGGTGGGGCTGGCATGGCGCGGCGGGATTGCGCGTACCAATGAACTAGCGCGGTCGATGGAGCTGGAGAATCTGGCTCCGGTCCTGAAGCAGGGCGGGACGTTCATTTCTCTGGCCTACCAGGATGTCGGGCTGGAGATTGCGAAGTGGAACATCGCCAATCGCGAACAGGTCATCGTCCCCAACATCAACAACGACGGCGACTATCGCGAATGGGTGGCCCTTATCGCGGCTCTAGACCATGTGATCACGGTTACGACGTCCGTTGTGCATGTCTGCGGGGCGTTGGGGCGTAAGGCGTGGGTGCTGATCAACAGCATTCCGCAGTGGCGCTACGTGCAGGAGCGTGAGGGGTTGATCTGGTATCCCCCGCTGACCACGTACCGACAAAAACACGGCGAGAAGGACTGGGGCCACTGCATTGCGCGCGTAGCCCGTGACTACGGCGCGTTCATCCTGCCGCTAAGTAAGGCGGCATAGGGGGTTACTTGAGAGTGGTGACAACCTGCCACAAGGCAGGGCTGGAGCAGTACGGCCATCGCTGGCTTGAGAGCCGCAAGAACTGGCCGAAACGCACGGAATTCGTGTTCTACGCCGAGGGGTACGACGTAGACGCGAAGGGGGTGGATGTCCGCGACATTATGGACGTTCCCGGATTCGCGGAGTGGAAGGCCAAGCATATCCACTACACCCCTCCGAGTTGGCAGTGGGATGTCGTGAGGTTCGCGCACAAGGTGTTCGCTGTTACAGATGCCCTGAGCGATTACGAAGGTATCGGTGTGTGGCTGGACGCGGATGTGGTGACGTACAAACCCATCCCGAAGGGCAAGATCGAGCAGGCCGTCTCAGGACACTACATTGCTCATTACGGCCGAACGGGCTTCTACACCGAGACCGGTATGTGGATTGTGGACTGTTCACATCCAGAGCATAGGAGCTTCATGGATTCGCTCAGGAATGCGTACCTGACGGAGCAGTACCAGAACCTGCCTCAGTGGCACGACTGCATGGTGTTCGACGCCATCCTCCGGGCGTATGTCAAGTCGGGAAGGGTGACGGCCAAGAACCTGTCGGGTGAGTTTGCCAAGGACATGCACCCGATGGCGAAGACGGAGTTTGCGCGGTATCTCGATCACACGAAGGGGAACAGGAAGGCGGCCGGATACAGCCCGGAGAATGCGTTCCGATGAGATACGACCAATTGCTGTCTCTGGTGATGATCTACCAGCCGAAGTCGATCCTTGAAATCGGGACGTGGAACGGGCACCGGGCGATGGCCATGCTGTCGATTGTCCCGAGAGCGAAGTATTACGGCTTCGACCTATTTGAGGATGCCACGCCGGAGACGGACGCGGCAGAGATGAACGTAAAGCCGCACCACTCCATTGCCAGCGTTCGCGAAATGCTCAGGTTCTATGACGTGCAGTTGTTCAAGGGCAACACGCGGGACACGCTGAAGGACTTCAACCAGCCTGTGGACTTTGTGTGGCTAGACGGCGGCCATTCTGTGGAGACGATCCGCAGCGATTGGGAGAACGTAAGACGCTGCGTAACGCCGGAGTCGGTCATCCTGTTTGATGACTACTACTCTGGCCCCATCGACACGGAGAAGTACGGCTGCAACAAGATCGTTGAGGGGCTGCATCACAAGGTGCTGCCGCAGGCCGACCCCGTGTCTGGCGGAGGGTGGGTGCGGATGGCGCGTGTATTCCTGCCTGGCGACATTACTGGCGGCGTGGCGGGATGAGCATTACCAAGAGGATTGACGCTGTGACGCTGGTCACGGCGGAGCGGTACTGTGCACGCCCTCCTGCGCCGTAGTCGTTAAAGATCGAACTGAAGGGCCGGTGTAACTACCGCTTCGGATTCTGTGCTCTGAGGACGAGGAAGGAGCAGCCGAAGGGTGACATGGACTTCGCGTTGTTCCGCAGGATTACGGCGGAAATGCGCGATGCCGGCGTGGAGGAGATCGGCGTTTTCTATCTCGGCGAGTCGTTCATGGCGCCGGACCTGTTGGTGCAGGCGGTGCGGTGGTGCAAGCAGACGCTTCATTTCCCGTATGTGTTCCTGACGACGAACGGGAGCCTGTGCACGCCCAACAGCCTTCATGCGGTGATGCAGGCCGGTCTGGACAGCCTGAAGTTCAGCGTAAACGCAGCAGACGAAACGCAGTTCAAGTCTGTTATGGCGGTCAAGCCTGCGCTGTACCGGGATGCGTTGTCGGCCATCAGGATGGCACGCGACGTGCGCGACATGTACGACTTCAAGTGCGGCATTTACGCGAGCTCGATCCAGTACGACGGCGAGCAGCAGGAGAAGATGGAACGGCTGTTGGATGAGCACGTCCGGCCCTATGTGGATGAACACTACTGGCTACCTCTTTACAGCATGGGTAGCCTCGCTACTGCCCGCGAGGCTGAATTGGGCTATCGCCCGACTGCGGGCAATCAGGGGAGGCTTGGTGCGCTGCGTGACCCGCTGCCGTGCTGGTCCGCGTTCACGGAAGGGCATGTAACGGCCGATGGCTATCTGTCGGCGTGCTGTTTCGACGCCGATGCCCGGTGGAAGATGGGCGACCTGAACACGCAAAGCTTCATGGAGGCGTGGGGTTCGCCAGAGTTCGTGAAACTGCGCGAGGCCCATCTTCGCAAGGACGTGAGCGGCACTCCTTGTGCTGAGTGTGTCGCCTACGCATGACGATCCCTGTATTTATCGGCTTCGACAAGCGCGAGGCCGTAGCGTGGCACGTCTGCACGCAGTCGATCCTCGACAACTGTAGCCGGCCGGATGACGTTACGTTCCACGCTGTCACAGGGGAGCAGAGGGACGGCAGCAATGCCTTCATTTACGCCCGGTTCCTGATCCCGTGGCGGATGCAGTACAGGGGTCATGCGATCTTCCTGGATGGGGACATGATCGTGCTCGGCGATATTGTCGAGCTATGGGACGAGCGGGCTCTCGGGAACGTCGGCGTGCAGTGCGTGAAGCACGATTACAAGACGAAACATCCGGTGAAGTACCTCGGGTATCCGAATGAGGACTACCCGCGGAAGAACTGGTCATCGGTGATGGTGTGGAACTGCGGTTACTACCCGAATCGCTGCCTTACGCCGCAGTCCGTCGCCGGGCACTCCGGCGCGTACCTGCATCGTTTTTCATGGTTGAAAGAGGGCGAGATTGGTGATTTACCGGCGAGTTGGAACAGGCTCGTACTGGAACAGGAAGTGGCAGAAGCGGACAAACTCCTGCACTACACCATCGGCATTCCGGCTTTCGCCGAGTACGCAGACTGCGACCGCGCCGAGGACTGGTGGAGGACGTACCGGCGAATGCTTGCGCCGATAGAGGGCTGACATGTCGCTGGAAAACTACACCGCGCTGAAGGCAGAGCTAACGCTGTGGATTGCGCATAGCAACGCCAACGCCGACGGGAGGCTGGATACATACATCGACCTGTTCGAGGGCTGGGCGAACAGGAATCTCCGGGTTAGGCAGATGGAGGACGAGGCCACGTCGCCGGCAGCGGAGTACATGGCTCTGCCGACTGACTTTCTGGAGCTTCGTGACATCCAATTCCAAGGTGATCCGAGGCGACAGTTGTCCTATGTGACGCCGCAGTACGCGGACATGTATGACTCCACCGGGACTCCTGGGCTGCCCAACTTCTACACCATCGTAGGCAACGAGATTCGGCTTATTCCTTCCCCGAGTTCGACCACCGATGTACGTATTTCGTACTACAAGCAAATCCCCGCGCTGCATGCTGGGAACGAAACAAACTGGCTGCTTGCTTACGCGCCCGACGCCTACCTGTATGGCTCGCTCATGCACGCGCGAATGTACCTGCATGACCCGTCTATGGCTGGATTCATTCAGTCCGCTTGGGCATCAGTCATGGCGGACATCAGGAAGTCCGGGAAGGAATCGAACTTAGGCAGTTCGCTGCAAATCAGGGCTGGGTAATGCTGATCACGACGACGAAGGGCGACGTGGATGAGTCGCTGTTGACCGTCCGCACGCACGAGCAGGACGAGGGCAACACGATCTCCG
>CAZNBS010000230.1:0-7762 GCA_964570955.1 uncultured Burkholderiales bacterium
CAGCGGGAGCCGGTCGATGCTGCGGCCGTCCGGGCCGCGGACCAGGCAGCCGATATCTCGCGCCGCAACCGTGCTCCCGTACCGAGCGGCGCACGACACGAAGCCGCCCCACCAGGGCGATGAGCAGTCGCATGCAATCTTTACAGACCAGTTGCAGCACCCGCGCTGCTGTCTGACGAGGGAGTGCACCGTGCCGACTCGACAAGCGTTCTTCGTTGGAATGGTTGCTCTCGCGCTAGCGGCGGGGATCGGGCGGCCGGGTCTTGCGCCCGCCGCCGGATCAGCGGCCGCAACGAATGCGCCCGATTCTCGCCCGCGCCCGAAGATCTGCCTGGTGCTGTCAGGCGGCGGTGCGCGCGGGGCTGCGCACGTGGGCGTGCTGAAAGTGCTGGAGGAATACCGAGTGCCGGTGGACTGCATCGCCGGCACCAGTATGGGATCCCTGGTCGGCGCCGCGTATGCCACCGGTATGAGCGTCGCCGAGATGGAGGCGATCAACCGGAAGATCACCACGGAGCTGTTGTTCAAGGAGCGCCCGCCCCGCCAGGAGCGCTCGATGCGGCGCAAAGAGGATGACTACAAGTTGTTCGTCGGTCCCGAGCTCGGCATCGGCAAAGACGGCATCACGTTCGCCAAGGGCCTCGTGACGGGCGTTCAACTCGAAACAGTGCTGCGCCAGCTCTCCAGGGTAAAGGGTTATCACATTTTCGATAATCTGCCGATTCCCTTCCGGGCGGTCGCAACCGATCTGGTCACCGGCAAGGCCGTGGTATTCGACCGCGGTGAGCTCGCCAACGTCATGCGCGCCAGCATGTCCGTACCCGGCGCAGTGGCCCCAGCGGAGTTCGACGGCATGATGCTGGTCGACGGCATGCTCACGCACAACTTGCCGGTCGAAACGGCGCGTGCCATGGGTGCGGACATCATCATCGCGGTCAACGTCGGTACCCCTTTGCTCAGGCGCGAGCAGCTCAACGGCATCCTCGGCATCACCAGCCAGATGCTCAGCATTCTGACCGAACAGAACGTACAAAGATCGCTTGCGAGCCTGAAGCCCACCGATATTCTGATCACCCCCGATCTCAAGGACTACTCAACGGGCGACTTCGACAACCTGGCGCAAATCACGCCGTTGGGGGAGGCTGCGGCTCGCAAGGTCGCCGATCGGCTGGCGAAACTCTCTCTGCCGCCCGACCAGTTTGCGGCGCTGCGGCAGCGCCAAACGGTGGCGGTCGCTGCCGACCTGCGCCCGGTGGACGAGATCCGCTTCGGGCCGATGCGCCTCGTCAATCCGGATTCAATCCGCTCGGTCATGGCGACCGAAACCGGCAAGCCCATCGATCAGGCCGTGCTCGACCGCGATATGCGGGCCATCTACGGCACCGGCTACTTCGAGCACGTTAACTACCGCTTCCTGGAGGAGCCCGGGCGCAGGATCATGGTGGTGGACGCGATCGAGAAGACCTGGGGCCAGGATACTATCCGTTTCGGAATCGGCCTTTCGAGCGACTTCAAGGGTGATGCCTACTTCAATCTGATCACGAGCTACCGCAAATACTGGCTCAATTCGCTCGGCGGGGAATGGAGAACCGACCTGCAGGTCGGCCGCACCAGCAGCATCTACACCGAGCTCTACCAACCCCTGCGGGCAGACGGTCGTTTCTTCGTGGCTCCAAATGCGAACTGGTATCGTCGCACAGCGGATGTATTTCAGGGTGATGATCGGATCGCCACCTTCGACACATGGGCTCGGACCGTCGGATTGTCGGTGGGCACCGTGTTGGACCAATACGGTGAAGTGCGCCTCGGAATCGAGCGCGGAATCCTCAATCACAATCTCGATACCGGTCCGCCATCATTGATGCCCGCGGCACCACGCGTCGATCAAGGCGCTGCCACCCTGCGCGTGCTGTTCGACCAGATCGACAACACGCATTTCCCGCGCTACGGCTGGCGCATGGGACTGAAAGCGTACAAGTCGACCCGACAACTCGGCGCCGATGTCGAGTACACGAAGTGGGATGCCGATGCGGTCGGAGTCCATTCCTGGGGCGATCATACGTTCAACCTCGCGTTCAAGTTCGGCGGCAAGGTGGGCTCCGATCCGATTCCGCACTACGACATGTTTCAATGGGGCGGATTCCTGCGGCAGTCCGGTTACGCGTCCGGTCAGCTGATCGGCGAGAACTTGAAGTACGGCCGCATCATGTACTATCACCGCATCCTGCGTGGCAGCATCCTGGACGGCGCCTACGGCGGCGTGTCATTCGAGCTTGGGAAGGTCGGCGATCCATTGGTTGCCGGCAATCCGGATGGGCTGCTCAAGTCGATGAGCGTGTTCGTGGCGGCGGACAGCCCCATCGGCCCGGTGTACCTGGGGTATGGTCGCTCGGACGACGGCAACCGCAGCTGGTACTTCTATCTGGGTCGCGCGTTCTAGTCGCGCCGGACGAGCGGCCGCCGAACGCCTAATCGAGGGCCGGATTTCCTCGGCAGCCTTGCCGCGTATCGGCAGCTCGGCTTACGCCGCTCCCGCGGCGGATGACACCACCTCGACTCGCAGCGCCTTGGCGGCATCGATATGGACATCGCGCTGCGGGAAGGCGATCGATACGCCTGCTTCCGCAAGACGCGTCCCGATCGCGGAACGAATCTCGCCCAGGATGCGCTGCAGATCCTCGTCCGACGCAAAATTCAGCCAGAAGAAGAGCTTGTACACCAGCGCATCGTCGCCGAAGTCGTCCAACGCAACCCACGGCTGCGGCTGTTGCAGCACCTCGCGATGCGCCCGTGCGCATTGCACCAGGATGGCTTCGACCTCCCGCATCGGAGAACCATAGGCTACGCCGACGCTAATGTCGCGACGCAACCTGCGGCTGGTGAGGGTCCAGTTGGTCACCTTCTGTTCGAGAAAAATCGAGTTCGGCACCATGCTTTCGACGCCGTCGAAACCGCGCACCGTCGACGAGCGAATGTTGATCGCGCTCACGATTCCGGTCACGCCCTCGACCTGGACGACATCGCCGACCCGGACCTGGCGTTCCATAAGAACGAATATCCCGCTGATCAGGTTCCTGATCAGGGTCTGCATGCCGAAGCCGACGCCGATGGCGAGCGCGCCGCCGGCAAACGCGAATACAGTCAGCGGGATGCGCGCGATATTCAAGGTCACGAGCAACAACACCAGCATGCCGAACACATTGACCCAGCGGCGCATGGTTTTGCCCTGTTCCTCGCCGACGCCGAATCGACGCACCAGCAGTTTCTCGCAGCACCGGGACGAGAACGCGAGCAATCGCAGGCCGAGCAGGAACAGCACGATCACGCCGATGCTCTTGCCGACCGTGATACCACGGGAGGTCGTCACGACCTTGCCGCCGACTTCCACCTTGTCCTCGAATGTCAGCAGCTCATAGTCCCAGACGTGCTGCACGCCGACGCTCAGCCGCTCCCATAGCTGCGCGGCGATATCGTGCAGCGAACGTTTCCTGAGCGCTTCGTCGAACTCCTGCTCCCAGTGACCGAGGCTTGCAAGCCGGTGCGATACGATCGTCTGCTGGCGTTCGAGTGCGCCTTCGAGCTGGCGCAGCGCGTCGAGCGCTTCGCGTTCGTGCCGCTGTGCCGGGGAATCGACGGCGGCCTGGACGCGCTGATCCTGCTCGCCGATGGACAAGCGCGCCGCCCTGAGCTGGATCGTCGCGCGGCTGCTCCACGCCTTCAGGTATGAGACCGTCTCGGCGAGCTGTTGGCGCGCCTTCTGGCGCGCGCCCGCATCTGCGGAGGTGTGGATCGTATAGCGCAGCTGCCAGCTCGCCACCGTCATATCGTGATAGAGGTTGACCAGCCCGTTCAGGACTCGAATCCGTTGCCCCAGGCTGTGAGCACGCACGTCGGCGGCCCGCAACCTGGCCTCGTCAAGCTCGAGCGCCTGCGCCTGCGCTTGCTGGAGCGCTTTGTCCGTCTCCTTGTCGCCCGCATGCAGCGCCGCCAGGTCTTGCGCTGCAACGTCTCGCTCCCATAGCCTGGACCGGCTCAGCTCCAGCAGCGACTGCAGCTCCTTCTGCCGATGATCGCGCTGGATTTCCAAGCGCCGCCTCGCCTCCTCGACATCGGCTTGGGTGATGGCGACATGGCCCGCGAGATCGGCGTACTTGCGCTCGGCGAGCTGCAACTGGGTCCGTGCCGCCGCGAGCTTCTCTTGACTGTTGCGGGTCGCGAGCGCGCCTGCGGCCAGAATCTCGCCTGCGAGCCGGGCCTGTTCGCGCGCAGCGTCCCGGCGCCATGTCGCGGCGGCGTAGGCATCGCCGCCCTTCGCAGCACCTTCGACCGCGGCGGCAGCCCGGCGGGCAGCCTCTTGCGCCGCCGTCGCCTTATCGCGGAACCGATCCAGCTCGACGCTCATCACGCCGCGCGACGATTCAAGCAACGCGGCGGCGCTGCGGTAGTTATCGATTTCTTCCTGGGTCTCGTCCTTCAGCAGAATCGAGTAGGGCTTCTGCTTGCCGGAAAACCCTGCCCATTGCGCAGACGCCTTCTCTGCCGCCTGCCGCAGCTTGGTGCTCTGACCGAGATCGCGCAGCGCCTCCAGCTGCCCCTCGAAAACGAAGATCAGCGCCGCGTAGGTCTTGCGCGCTTCGGCCAGTTCTGCCGGCTTGATTCCGGACGGAGGAGGCGGCTCGCCGCCGGAGTGAATGCGACCGAGCAGCGCCCGCAGCTGCTTGAGCTCGTTCTCGATGCGCGCACGCGCCGCCTCGGGATCGAACTTCTGCTCGGCGGAAACCTGGGCCTTGCCTTTCTCGACCGCGGGCGGATGCAGGGAAATCTGTGCCCAGGCGGCACACGGCAACAGGCTGCCGAGCAGCAGCATCCCGAGCCGTGTCCAGTCGCAACTACGATGCATCGCCTCCGCCGTCGAGTGCCCGTTCTGCCGCGGATGCGTACGCGACGCGCGCTACTGCCGCCCCAGCGCAACGCGCATGGCGTCCTGCGGATCGACCAGGTGATCGGAGTTCGCCGGGTCATCGATGATCGACAACAGCACTCCTTTGACCGTGCCGTTGAAGGCGTTGCCACGCGCGCCGTAATCCGGCGACACGGGCGCGCCCGTGTCTTCGCCGACATCGCAGCCGTCGTCGCACGAGAATACGATCGCCTGCGTCATCGGCACCTCACCCTCTGCGACCTTCGCGCCATCGACCAGCAGCGCGACCTTGCCGCCTTTGCCCAGACCGCCGCCCGCGTAGGCGAACTCCATCCGCACCTGGTGCGGCCCTGGCGGGATCGGCGCGCTGCTCTCGACGAAGAAGTGCTTCACACCCCCCAGGTTGTAGCAATACTTCAGTTTGCCGCTTTTGGCATAGAGCGACCAGCCGCCGATGTTCGCGCCTTGCGCGATGATGACGCCCTCGGCGCCTTGCTTCGGCACCACGATCTCGGCCGTGACGGAGTGCGACTTGTTCTTGATGCTGAGGACGCAGTTCTCCGACAATCGCCCCATGCCGGCGAACAGCAACTGGGTCTTGCCCTTGATCAGGATAGGCCGCCCGGCCGTATCCGGGTTCATTTTCTCCGTTGTCCGATCGTCGATCGGCAGTACGTTGTAGCGCGTGGCTTCGATCAGCCACAGCCGCTGCAGCTCGTGCAGCTTCTTCGGATTGGTCTTCGACACGTCCTTCGCCTGGCTCCAGTCGCCGGGCTCGTACAACTCCCAGACGTCGTCATCCAAAGCCACCGTGGCCTGGCCCATCAGGATCCAGGGCGTGCGGTGCTTGGTGACCGCAGTCCAACCCTTGTGGTAGATGCCCCGGTTGCCGAACATCTCGAAGTACTGCGTCTCGTGCCGCTCGGGCGCCTTCGCTTGGTTGAACGAATAGAGCATGCTGCTGCCTTCGAGCGGCTTCTGCTCGATGCCGTTCACCGACACGGGCTCCGGAATGCCGGCAGCTTCGAGGATCGTCGGCGCTATGTCGATGATGTGCGTGAACTGTTCGCGCATCTCGCCTTTGGCCTTGATGCCGTTGGGCCAGTGCACGATCGTGCCGTTGCGGGTGCCGCCCCAATGCGACGCCACCTGCTTGGTCCATTGGTAGGGCGTGTTCATCGCGTGCGCCCAGCCCACGGCGTAGTGGTTGTACGACTCGGGACCGCCCAGCTTGTCGAGCCGCTGCGTCAGGAACTCGGGCGTCTCGATCGAGGCAAGGCCGTTGAAATTGAGCATTTCGTTGTAGGTGCCGTTCAACGTGCCCTCGGCCGATGCGCCGTTGTCGCCGACGATGTAATAGACGAGCGTATCGTCGAGGACGCCGAGACGTCGCAGCGACTCGATCAGCTCGCCGATGTGATGATCGGTGTATTCCAGGAAGCCCGCATAGACTTCCATCTGCCGGCGCAGCACGGGCTTGAGCGCCTCGGGCATTTCATCCCACGCCGGGATTTCCTTGTGGCGCGCGGTGAGCGCGCAGTCCGGCGGGATCACGCCGAGCTTCTTCTGGCGCGCAAACGTCTCCTCGCGCAGCTTGTCCCAACCGGCGTCGAACTTGCCCTTGTACTTGTCGGCCCACTCTTTGGGCACGTGATGCGGGGCGTGCGTCGCGCCGGGGGCGAAATAGACGAAGAAGGGCTGGTCCGGCGTCAGCGCCTTCTGCTGTCCGATCCACTTGATCGCTTTCTGCGTCATATCGTCCATGAAGTGGTAGCCCTCTTCGGGCGTCTTTTTCGGCTCGACCGGGGTGGTGCCCTCGAAGATCGTCGGGTACCACTGGTTCGCTTCGCCGCCGATGAAACCGTAGAAGTACTCGAAGCCGCCCCCGCCGGTAGGCCACGCATTGAACGGCCCCACCGGGCTTGCCTGCCATACCGGGACTTCGTGGCACTTGCCGAATTGCGCGGTGGCGTAGCCGTTCAACTTCAGCGTCTGCGCCAACGGCGAAATGGAGTTCGGCAGCACCGAGGAGTAGCCGGGAGCGCCGGTTGCGATCTCGGTAATTCCGCCCATTCCGGCGGAATGATGATTGCGCCCCGTGAGCAGCGCTTGCCGGGTGGGCGAGCACAGCGCGGTGGTATGAAAGCGGGTGTACTTGAGGCCGGCGGCGGCCAGCTTCACCGCGTTCGGGGTCTGACACGGTCCGCCGAACGCGCTGGACGAACCGAAGCCGGCATCGTCGATGAGGATGATGAGGACGTTCGGCGCTCCCCGCGGCGGCCGCAACTGCTCGATCGGCGGGAACTTGCTGTCCGGATCGCGTGCGTCATAGGCGATGAACTGGGTGTGCGCCGTGTTCGACATCGGCAAATGGGCGCGATGCTTCTTGTCCTGACCGCTCATGACTTGTCTCCTGTCTGGTTCGAGGATTCCGCTGCGCTACGAGCTTGCGTGGCTGCCCGATGGATCGCGCAGCCTGGCGCAAGGCCGAGGCTGCACCGAATACACACAAGTCTAGGCAGAGCCTTGCCCGATTCCCATTGGACCTTGGTCTAAGTGGCGTCACCGTAAGCGGGGCCGGGGCCGCCGATTGCCGCAAAGAGCACTCTTGCCGCACGCGCCGAGCTTGGTCCGCAGGGGCAACTATTCAAACGCGCTCGAACATCGCGAGCGACGCCAGATCAAGTTGGTGACGCACAAACGCCTGCCCAGCGTCCGAACGCGGTCGATCGTGCGTAACCGAGTGGTGTGCGAACGCCCGGCCGAACTCCCCATCTCCTTTCCATGAACCTGCCCGCCGCGCGGGCACACAACGCTCCCCTCTCCCACCGGGAGAGGGGT
>CAZNBS010000231.1:0-4753 GCA_964570955.1 uncultured Burkholderiales bacterium
GTCAGCCCTGTCCTGGACTTGCCCCGGCGGCCCCGGCACGCACCTTAGAAGGGTAACTGGGCATCGGGCTTGGTGGCGAGCAGTACGCGCCGAAAGTCGTTCTTGATGCGCTCGAGTGCCTCGGCATCGTCCGCCTCGAAGCGCAGCACGATCACGGGAGTGGTGTTGGAGGCGCGCGCCAGGCCGAACCCGTCTGCATATTCCACGCGCAGGCCGTCGATGGTAATGACCTCGCGCGCACCCTCGAATCGGGCGGTCGAACGCAGCTTGTCGATGAGGGCGTAGTTCTCGCCCTCGCGCAGCTTGATCTGCAGTTCGGGCGTGTTGACCGAGTCGGGCAGGCGCGCGAACTCGGCTTCGATGTCCTTGCATCGGCTCAGAAACTCGAGCAAGCGGGCGCCAGCGTACAGTCCGTCGTCGAAACCGAACCAGCGCTCCTTGAAGAACACGTGTCCGCTCATTTCGCCGGCCAGCAGGGCGCCGCTCTCCTTCATCTTCGACTTGATCAAGGAGTGTCCGGTCTTCCACATCAGCGGTTCGCCACCATGGTCACGGATCCAGGAGAACAGATTGCGGGTGGATTTCACGTCGAAGATGATCTTCGCACCCGGGTTGCGGGACAGGACGTCGGCGGCGAACAGCATCAGCTGGCGATCGGGATAGATGATCCTGCCGTCCTTCGTCACCACGCCCAGGCGGTCTCCATCGCCGTCGAAGGCCAGGCCCAGTTCCTCGCTGCCCTCGCGCAGCGCCTCGATCAGGTCCTTAAGGTTCTCGGGCTGGGACGGATCGGGATGGTGATTGGGGAAGGTCCCGTCCACCTCGCAGAACAGTTCGCGCACCGTGCAGCCCAGGCGTCGATAGAGGGCGGGGGCGAAGGCGCCGGGTACGCCGTTGCCGCAGTCGACCACGATGTTCATCGGCCGCGCCAGTGTCACGTCGCCGGCGATGCGCTCGACATACGCGGGGCCCACGTCGGCCGTCGTATACGTGCCGCTGCCGGATTCCAGATCGTTGTTCTCGATGCGGGCACGCAGTTGCTGGATCGCCTCGCCGGCGAGCGTCTGGCCGGCGAGCATCATCTTCAGGCCGTTGTAGTCGGGCGGATTGTGGCTGCCCGTGACCATGACGCCGGAACCGGTGTTCAGGTGATGCGTGGCGAAATAGACCATCGGAGTGGCGACGCGGCCGACGTCGATCACGTCGACACCCGCCGCTTGCAGCCCACGGGCAAGCGCCTGCGACAGTTCCGGTCCGGAAAGGCGTCCGTCGCGGCCGATGCACACCCGTGCCTGGCCGAGCGCGCGGGCTTGCGAGCCGATCGCTCGCCCGATGAACTCCGTGATCTCGGCGGTGAGCGTCTTGCCGACGATGCCGCGAATGTCATACGCCTTGAAGATTTCGGCTGGAACCTGAGGCATGGGGCGAATTCCGTGAGATTGACGAATTATCGTACCAACAAGGCCGGGGCTTAGCGCTCGGGCGGCGGGATGGCTGGCGTGTCTGCCTCGAAGAAGCGCAGGACCCGCCTGGGCAACCACTCCAGGTGGCCCGGAAACGGACCACTGACAGAGCCCACGTGACCGCCGCCTTCCGTATAGTGCAGGCAGACCGACTCGGATACCTCCTCCGGGCCAGGAAGGTGATTGCCGGGGAGGAACGGGTCATTGCGAGCATGCACGATGAGCGTGGGCAGCCGGATCTCGGCGAGATCCGGCTTGCTGCTGGCGCGGCGCCAATAGTCTTCAGTATTCCGGAATCCGTGCAGGGGAGCCGTGACCAGACTGTCGAATTCGTGCAGCGTGCGCACCCTTGCGATCGCCCGCGCGTCGTAGAGCCCGGGAAAGCGCTCGAGTTTGTGCAGGCTCTTGCGCTTGAGCGTGCGCAGGAAGTTCCACCCGTACATGCGGTTCACGCCGCGGCCCAGGCGGTGCCCGGCAATGGACAAGTCCATGGGCGCGGACACGGCAGCGGCCGCCAGGATCGTGTGGCGCGCTTCCGGCCCGCTCCACGCCAGCCACTTCAACAGGGCGTTGCCGCCCAGGGACACGCCGACGGCGAAACGGTGGGCATCGGGTTCGCGCTGTGCGATCGTTCGCAGCATCCAGTCGATCTCGGCGAAATCCCCCGAGTGGTAGGCACGTGGTGTCCGGTTGGGTGCGCCACCGCAACCGCGGAAGTGCGGAACGACGCCGCGCCACCCCTTTGCACGAAGCATGCCGAACAGGGCGCGTGCGTAGTGGCTGCGCGAACCGCCTTCGAGTCCATGGAATAGGATCACGAGCGGGGTCCCGGTCTGACCGTGGAGCCAGTCCACGTCGACGACATCGCCGTCCGGCGTGTTCCAGCGCTCACGTTGAAGCGGCGGAAGCGGATGCCGCCGGAACAGGAAGGGATAGACCGTCTGGAGATGGCCGCCGGGAAGCCAGGCCGGGGCGACGTACGCGGGGCAGGGACGCGGCATGCCTCCGGCCCTCAGTGGCCGGTTCCGGCAATCGCCCCGGTCGCGGCGTGGACGAGCATGGGCGCAGGGTCCGTCACGGCGCTACCGCCGGTGCGCCTGCCGGCGCAATCAGCGTGGACCGCCGGGTGCACCGCCCTTGAGGGTGTAGCGTGTACCGCAATAGGGGCACAACGCTTCCCCGCGCTGCTCGATCGGCAGGAATACGCGCGGGTGTGCGTTCCACAGCATCATGCTGGGCAGGGGGCAGTGCAGGGGCAGATCGGCAGCTGTCACCTCGATGGCCCGTGCAGTGTTGAGGGCCTTGCCTTCGTCCGTCCTCGTCATACCGCCGCCAGCCAGTGCGCGTACTTCGGATTCCTGCCGTTGACCACGTCGAAGAACATCGCCTGCAGTTTTTCCGTGATCGGTCCTCGCTTGCCGGCGCCGATCGTGCGGCCGTCCAGTTCCCGGATCGGCGTCACTTCCGCTGCCGTGCCGGTGAAGAACGCCTCGTCGGCGAGGTAGACGTCGTCGCGGGTGATCCGGCGCGCCTCCACGGTCAGCCCCAGATCCCCGGCCAGCTGAACCACCGATTCCCGGGTGATGCCCACCAGGGCAGAGGTCAGCTCCGGCTCGTACAGCTTGCCGTTTCTGACGAGGAACAGGTTCTCGCCGGCGCCCTCTGCGACATAGCCTTCCACGTCGAGCAGGAGCGCCTCGTCGTAGCCGTGCTCGAGCGCTTCCTGATTGGCGAGGATGGAGTTGGCATAGGTCCCGGAGAACTTGGCACGGCACATCGTGACGTTCACGTGGTGCCGCGCGAACGAGGAGGTCTTCACGCGAATGCCCTTCTCCAGGCCGTCCGCTCCCAGATACGCACCCCATGGCCACGCGGCGATGGCCACGTGCACCTGCGCGCCCTTGGGCGAAACGCCCATCTTCTCAGAACCGTAAAACGCGATCGGACGTACGTAACAGGATTCCAGCTTGTTGGCACGCACCACTTCCCGCTGTGCCGCCATCAGCGTTTCCTTGTCGTAGGGCATCTTCATAATGAAGATGTGCGCCGAGTTCATCCACCGCTCGGTGTGCTCCTTGAGGCGGAAGATCGCCGTGCCGTTCGCTGTCTTGTAGGCGCGCAGACCTTCGAAGCAGGCCAGGCCGTAGTGCAGTGAGTGGGTCAGTACGTGCGTCGTCGCCTCCCGCCAGGGCACCAACTTGCCGTCGTACCAGATAACCCCGTCGCGGTCTGCCATCGACATCTTCGCCGTCTCCCTCGGAAAACGATTATTCTAGCTTAGCCCGTGTGGATTCTGACGCCTTCCGGCATGCCTGTACCCTCACAGAAGGCCGAAACCTTGTCCGTACAGATCGAGGTCATTTCCGACGTGGTATGCCCCTGGTGCTTCATCGGCAAGCGCCGGCTCGAGGCTGCGCTCGGGGCGCTGGGCGAGGATGAGGGTATGCCCGCGGTCGCGGTGACATGGCGACCGTTCCAGCTCAATCCTGACCTCCCCGAACAGGGCATGGATCGCCAGGAGTACGTGGCGCGCAAGTTCGGCGCCAGCGCCCAGCGGGTGTACGCACGGGTGAGTGCCGTCGGCCACGAAGTCGGAATCGCCTTCGACTTCGCCGGCATCCGCCGGCAACCCAACACCCTCGCGGCGCACCAGTTGATCGCACTGGCAGGTGACACCGGGCATCAGGACGCCATGGTGGAGCGGCTGTTCCGTGCCTACTTCCTCGAGGGGGCCGACCTCACGCGGCACGATGTACTGCTCGAACTGGCGGTGGAGGCGGGGCTCGAGCGCGAGAGCGTCCGCGCCGATCTGGCGGATCCGGCGCGCAACTGGGCGGTGGCCAACGAGGACCAGGCGGCGCGGGCGATGGGCGTCGAGGGCGTCCCGTTCTTCGTGTTCGACCGACGCCTCGCGGTGTCGGGGGCGCACGAACCGGAGGTACTGGTGCAGGCGATCCGACGGGCCGCCGGTACGGGCTGAGGCCTCAGTCCGCAGGGGGGTCCCCGAACACCGCCTGCCACAGTGCGACGACCGGATTCACGAGGCTCTGGACGCGCGCATGCTCCACTCGCGCGTAGCGTTCTCCCTGCAGGCGCAGCGCGTGCTGCATGCGGCGAAACTCGCGGTAGCTGTGATGGGTCGCCTCCGCCAGTCCGGCATCGATCAGCCCCAGTCTGCCCGCGACCCGCAGCAGGGCAAGATTGCCGATATTGCCGGTCAACTCCGCGTGCGCGTGCGCGAATCCAAGCACCAGGAACTGCACGATGAATTCGACATCCACGATGCCGCC
>CAZNBS010000231.1:4763-5492 GCA_964570955.1 uncultured Burkholderiales bacterium
GTCGAACAGGTTGCTGCGGTTCGGATGCGCCTCGAGCATGCGCGTGCGCATATTCCGCACCTGCGTGCGAAGCGCTGCGGTGTCCCGTGGCAGCCTCAGGATCTCCTCGCGCAGGGACTCGAAGCGGGCGCCGATGTCGGCGTCCCCGGCCACGAAGCGCGCCCGCGTCAACGCCTGGTGCTCCCACACCCAGGCCTTCTCGCGCTGATAGCGGGCATAGGCGTCGAGGCGGCTCACCAGCAGGCCGCTGGCCCCGTCCGGCCGTAGGCGCAGGTCGGTCTCGTACAGGACGCCGGCCGAGGTGAAGCTGGTGAGCCAGGTGTTGATGCGCTGCGACAGGCGTGCGTATTGTTCCGCGGCCTCCGCGTGATCGTCGTCATAGAGGAAGATGAGGTCGAGGTCGGACGCGTAGCCCAGCTCCTTCCCGCCGAGCTTGCCGTAGCCGATCACTGCGAAGCGCGGTTCCTCCCGATGGCGGGTGCGCAGCCCCACCCACGCCAGCCTCAGGACCTCGCCCATGATCAGGCAGGCCAGGTCGCTCAGATGATCGCTGAGCGTTTCCAGCGCAAGCGCGCCGGACAGGTCCTGCATGAGCAGGCGCATGGTCTGCACCTGCTTGAAGTGACGCAGCAGATCCATCTGCTGCTCGACGCTGTCGGCATGCTCGAGCTGCACGCGGAGCCGTTCGGCGAGCGCCGGCCAGGCGGGCGCTTCCGGGCCGCTGGAGGC
>CAZNBS010000231.1:5502-7743 GCA_964570955.1 uncultured Burkholderiales bacterium
AGGCGATCAGCTCGTCGAGCAGGATCGGGTGCCGGGCCAGGTAGTCCGATGCCCAGGGGCTCGCCGCGGCGAGCGCGGCGAGGCGTTGCAGCGCACTGGGATACTCGAGCAGCAACGCGAGGTAGGATTCGCGGCGCCCGATGCTCTCCATCACCTTCGCCAGCCGGTCGAGCGTGGCGCCCGGACGTTCGGACGTGGCGGCCGCCTCCAGAAGGCGCGGTACCAGCCGGTCGACGCGCGCCTGGGTCGAGGCCGACATGCGGCGGTAGAGCACGCCGTCGCGCAGCGTCTGCAGACGCTGAAGAATCGCCTGCGGATCCTCGTAGCCGCACCCGGCCAGTTGCGTCAGTGCCTGCTCGTCCGACATCCGGCCCTGCCACAAACGCGCGAGCGGGTCGTCTGCGTCCGCCTCGGTGCGCGACGAGAAGACCGCCTCGAACTGCCGTGTTACGCGTTGCCGATGGCCGTCGAGCGCCCCCCTGAACGGGCCGACCTCGTCGTAGCCCATCGACCGTGCGATCAGGGCCAGGTCGGCCGGATTGTCCGGCAACTGCTGCGTCTGCTGATCCTCGAGGTACTGCAGGCGGTGCTCCAGGTTGCGCAGGAAGGTGTATGCGGCGCTCAACTCGTCCACGGCCTCGGCCGGCAACAACTGGCGCTCGGCCAGCATGCGCAGGGCTCCACGAGTCGACCGCACCCGCAATGCCTGGTCGCGACCGCCGCGCACGATCTGGAAGACCTGTGCCACGAACTCGATTTCGCGGATGCCGCCTGGGCCCAACTTGATGTTGTCGTGCAACTCGCGCCGGCCCACTTCCGCACGGATCTGCGCGTGCAGGTCGCGCAGCGAGGCGAACGCGCTGAAGTCCAGGTGCCGCCGGTAGACGAAGGGGCGCACCACCTGCATCAGCTCGTCGGTCGATGCCCCGGTGATTTCGCGTGCCTTGACCCAGGCATAGCGCTCCCATTCCCGCCCCTGCGTGAGCAGGTAATCCTCCAGCATGGCCAAGCTCATGGCCAGCGGGCCGCTGTCCCCGTAGGGCCGCAAGCGCATGTCGACGCGGAACACGTGGCCGTCGGCGGTATGCTCGGACAGCGCGTTGATGAGTTTCTTGCCCAGGCGGGTGAAGTACTCGTGCGCGCTCAGCGGACGAGCGCCCTGCGCTTCGCCTGCCTCCGGATACAGGAAGATCAGATCGATGTCCGAGGACACGTTCAACTCGCGTCCGCCCAGCTTGCCCATTCCCATCACCAGCATGCGCAGGCGCGCCCCGCTGCTTTCTCCGATCGGCTCGCCATGCGTGGCGGCAAGCCAGGTGTCGAGATGCGTCAGGGCGAAGCGCAGCGTTTCCTCGGCCAGTGCGGTCGTGCTGCTCACCACTTCGTCGAGGCTGGCCAGGCCGGCGAGATCGCGCGTGATGATTCGCAGCATTGCCGCGCGGCGTACCTCGCGCAGCGCTCGCTGCAGGCTCGGCTCGTCGACGACCTCATGCCCCGCGAGGAGAGCGCGGATGTCGGTCGCGTACAACGGGACCAGGACATCCTGCGGCCGGAAACAGGCGGGCGGGTGGTCGAGCAGCCGCCGCAGGAAGCGACTGAACGCAGCCGCGCGCTCGAACGACCGCGCAGGCGTGATGTCGGAGGGGAGGGTCGCCGTCATGGGGTGGTCGGGTGCCATTGAGTAGAATAGCGCGTCTGGTCGGTGCCCAAGACGACGCGGTGCCCGATCCCACCTCCGGACCACCAGCCCTGACCCGCCGTCTCTGCCAATTCGCGCTGTGCCAGATCGCGCGGCGCCTCGCGCCGTCGCGCGACAGCGCGCGCCCGCGCGCGTCGGGAGAGCAGGCTTGACACGGCGATTCCCGCTCGCGCGCGGCGCACTGCACGGAATCGGGCACGGATCGCTGTGGCTCACGCGCGCGCTGCTGTGGAGCGCCTTGATCCTCGCCACCATCGGGCTCCTGGGCGCAGCCGTCGTGCGCTACGTGCTCCTGCCCAATATCGACGACTACCGGGCGGAAATCGCCGCCGCCATCAGCCGGGCTGCCAATCAGCGGGTCACCCTCGGGGCGGTGGCAGGGGTATGGGACGGCGTCCGGCCCCGACTCTCCCTGCGCGATGTGCGGGTGTTCGATGGCACCGGCCGCGAGCGTCTCGCGCGCGCGGCAAACGACGCCCAACAGTCATGGAGCAGCCAGATAGCGCGCGAACCCCGCGTCCGCGCGATCCGGCTGGAGCCGT
>CAZNBS010000232.1:0-7679 GCA_964570955.1 uncultured Burkholderiales bacterium
GAAGGCATTCACCAGGAAGGGCACGAAGAAAAACCTCGATCAACACAGAGGGCACAAAGGTGCACCGAGGAACTGCAGAGAAGAGGACTTCAATCCTCCTCGGTGACCCTTTGTGTTGAAAGCTTTTCGGTGTCCTTCGTGCCGTCGTGGTGAAAGAAGTACGTCTTATCGGCCCGCGATCCAGCGCGCGCTTGGCCTTGCTATAGTGATTGCATGAACGCCATCCGCTACACGCTGTTCGATACCGAGGTGGGACGGTGCGCGATCGCGTGGAGCGACGCCGGACTGGTCGCAGTGCAGCTGCCCGAGGCCAGCGAAGCGCTGGCGCGCGTGCGCGAGCAGCGCCGCTTTCCTGGCGCGATCGAGACGGCACCCGATGACGGCGCAGAGCAGGCGCTCGCGGCGATCATCGCGCTGCTGCGCGGCGAGCCCGCCGATCTCTCCGGCATCGTGCTCGACACCAGCCGGGTGCCCGACTTCCACCGCCGCGCGTACATCGCCGCACGTGCCATCGCTCCAGGGCAGACACTGACCTACGGCGAACTCGCGGCACGACTCGGTGCGCCCGGCGCGGCGCGAGCGGTGGGGCAGGCGATGGGACGCAATCCGTTTCCCATCGTCGTGCCGTGCCATCGCGTCCTCGCAGCCGGCGGCCGCGTCGGGGGCTTCAGTGCCCACGGCGGCATCGCCACCAAGCTGCGTCTGCTGCGCCTGGAGCAGGCCTGTCGCGACGAGGCGTTGCATGGCTTGCCCTACGATGCCGGCGCGGCGCTCGCGCATCTGCGCACACGCGACGCGCCACTGGCACGTCTGGTCGAGCGGGTCGGTCCCTACCGGCTGCGGCTCAAGCGCACGCCGAGCCTGTTCGCTGCACTGGCCGAGTCCATCGTCTACCAGCAACTCAACGGTCGTGCCGCCGGGAGCATCCACGCCCGCCTGTGTGCGCTGTTCCCGAACGCGCATCACGGGCCCGACCCCGGGCTGCTCCTGCGCATGTCCGACGCGCGCCTGCTGGGCGCCGGGCTGTCCAACGGCAAGCTCTCGGCGCTGCGCGATCTGGCGCGGCGCACCCTCGATGGCGATCTGCCCACCCTCGAGCAGGCGCAGAGCATGGACGACGAAGCGCTGGTCGAGTCCCTCACGCAAGTGCGCGGCATCGGGCGCTGGACGGTGGAGATGCTGCTCATGTTCCGGCTCGGCAGACCCGATGTGCTGCCGGTCGACGACTACGGCGTGCGGCAAGGCTTTGCGCTGACCTTCCGCAGCCGCGGCGGTGCCCAACGCGATGCGCTCGCGCGACGCGGCGAGCGCTGGCGACCCTACCGAAGCGTGGCGAGCTGGTATCTGTGGCGCGCAGTCGATCTCTCCCGGGCGCCGGGACCGGAGCAGGGCAATGGTCTGGCGACTGGCTAGGACGGCAGGGTCCGCCCTTCGTCTGCTCGCGCTGACCGTTCTCTTCCTCGCCGGTACGGGGCTCGGCGTCGCGCGCGCCCAGGAATCGGTGCAGGACCCCACGCAGGTCCTGGAGCTGTCGGGCCGTCCCGGTGTGGGCGATGTGATCCACCTCGTGTTGCGCAAGGAGCAGGAGCGTCAGGTGCCCAACCGGCCGGCGCAGCGCTCGTCCAGTCTGCTGCGCGTCACGCTGGAAGTGCTCGAATCCGGCGCGCAAGGCATGGTGGTGCGCTGGTCGCACAGCCGTCCGGTGGATGTCGCGGCGCCACCTGCCGGTGAGGCGGCAGACGAGGCCGACGTGATCTGGGAGCTGGTGCAGGACATCCACTACGACCTCGAGTTCGATGCAGGCGGCGAGTTCGTGCGCTTGCGCAACTACGAAGAAGTGCGGCCGCTGGTGGACCGCATGCTGTCCGAGATCGGCGCCATCCTTGGCAAGCGGGGAAATGCCGCGGCCGCGGAGCAGGCCACGGCACTGGTCAGGCGCATGTTCTCGAGTCGTTCCAACCTGGAGTCCGTCCTGCTGCGTGAGCCGCGGCTGTTCTTCCATCCCATGGGCAAGCGCTTCGTGCTCGACGCGCCACGCGAGTACGACGCGCAGCTGCCGAATCCCTTCGGGGGTGCGGGGCTGCCCGCGCACGGCACACTGCGCGTGGACTGGATCGATCGCAACCGGGGGCTTGCGGCGGTCACCATGGAACAGACGCTGCATCCCGACAGCGTACGCATCGCGGTCGAATCCCTGCTGCAGAGGATGCCGCCCGAGCGGCGCCCGCAGAACCTGGACCCGGCCGCGATCAAGGTGGAAGTGCGCGAGCTCGCCCGCTATACCGTCAATCTGCAGGACGGCTTGCCGGAACGCATGGATTTCACGCGCACCACGCGTGTTCCCGGCGGCTACCGCCGCGACGTGGTCGGCGTGCAGCGTACCGATTGAGCAGCCTCACTGATAGCGCAGCGCCTCGATCGGCTTGAGTCCGGCCGCCTTGCGCGCCGGATAGAAGCCGAAGAAGATTCCCACGGCCGAGGCGACCGCGAAGGCAAGCACGATGGCCCTGGAAGTGACCACCACCATCGTGCCGACGGTCTGGCTCACCGCATAGGCGCTGGCCACGCCAATGGCAACCCCAATCAGACAGCCGACCACCGACACGATCAGCGCCTCGAGCAGGAACTGCCAGAGGATGTCGCGGCGACGCGCCCCGATGGCCATGCGGATGCCGATCTCGCGCGTGCGCTCGGTCACCGATACCAGCATGATGTTCATGATGCCGATGCCGCCGACGATCAGGGAAATGGAGGCCACTGCACCCAGCATGATCGACATCACGCGCGTGCTCTCGGCCTGCACGTCCGCCACGGCGCTCAGGTTGCGCACGGAGAAGTCGTCCGGGGCGTCGGGCTGGATGCGATGGCGTTCGCGCAGCAGTCTTTTTATGTCCTGCTCGGCGCGCTCCATTGCAGACTCGGACACTGCCTTGACCATCATGAAGCGCACGCTGTTGGGGAAGGGTGAACCGTACAGCTTGCGCTGTGCGGTGGAGAGCGGAACCAGCACCGTGTCGTCCTGATCGCGCCCGTCGAAGCTCTGGCCTTTCGGGGCCAATACGCCCATCACCACGTAGGGGCTGTTGAGAATGCGGACCGTCTTGTCTACCGGATCCTGGTCGCCGAAGAGTTCGCGTGCGACCGTGTCGCCGATCAGCGCGACGCGCGCGGCGACGCGCACGTCGTTTTCGGTGAACGGCTGCCCGCGCCGAAGGCGCCACTCGCGCACGTCCAGGTAGCTCGGCGTCACCCCCATCACTTGGCTGCGCCAGTTCACGCCGCCGTACACCACCTGGGCGAAACCGCTATGGGTCGGCGCCACCGCTGCCACGCTGCGCAGCTCGCCGATCGCCTGCGCATCCTGTACGGTCAGCGTCGGGGCCGTGCCGGTGCCGGATCTGGCGCCAACGGTGGTGGTACCGCCGGAGAGCACGATGAACAGGTTGCTGCCCATGGTTGCCACCGCCTCCCTGACCAGCGTCTGTGCGCCCTGTCCGATGGCGAGCATCAGCACCACGGCGCCCACGCCGATCACCAACCCGAGCATCGTCAGGAAGGTGCGCAGCTTGTTGGCCGCCATGGCGCGCCAGGCTTCGCGGAGCATGTTGGTGAACATTCGTGACTCGTGACTCGTGACTCGGGACTCGTGACTCGTGATTCGTGATTCGTGACTCGTGACTCGTGATTCGGGACTCGTGATTCGGGCGGGATCGTGACGCTAGCTATGCGTTTCCATGGCAGTGACACGGTCCTCGTCCACTCGGCCGTCCACGAACCGGATGATGCGCTTGGCGAAGCGGGCGATGTCGGTCTCGTGGGTGACCAGGATCACCGTCATCCCTTCCTCGCGGTTGAGCGATTCGATCAGCTCCATGATCTCGTGACTGGTGACGGTGTCGAGGTTGCCGGTCGGCTCGTCGGCCAGCAGCAGCTTCGGCCGGTTGGCGAGCGAGCGAGCGATCGCCACTCGTTGCTGCTGTCCCCCCGAGATGCGGCTGGGCAGGTAGCTGGCATAGCGCTCCAGGCCCACGCGCGCGAGCAGTTCCAGTGCGCGCGCATGGCGCTCCGCGGTGGGACGGGCGGCGTAGAGCATGGGCAGCGCGACGTTGTCGAGCAGGTTCGCACGCGGCAGCAGGTTGAAGCCCTGGAACACGAAGCCGATGAAGCGATTGCGAAGGCGCGCTAGCTCGTCGCCGGACATCCGTGAGGTGTCGTGGCCGTCGAGCAGATAGCGGCCGGAGGTGGGCACGTCGAGGCAACCGAGGATGTTCATGAAGGTGGACTTGCCCGACCCCGACGGCCCCATGACGGCCACGAACTCCCCCGCATCGATCTGCAGATCGACACCGCGCAGCACCGGCTGCGGTCCGGCATCGGTCTCGTACTGCTTGTGCAGGGATTCGACGCGGATCAGCGTGCGCGCGCCTGTGCTCATCAGAAGGCGCGGATGCGGAACGGCTGGCTCGACGTGCCACTTGCCTTGCGCTCGCTCTGCAGTTCCTCGACCGCGACGCGATCGCCGGCCTTCACGGCCCCGCCGGTGACGACGCTGTAGCGCCCGTCGGTGATGACGACCGAGACCTCCACCGGCTCCAACGCGTCGCCGCGCCGCACGTACACCTTTCTCGCCGGGGGCCCACTGCCGTGTCCGGCCGGGTTCGCAGTCGTGGCGGAAGCGCTGGCCTGCGCTTCGGAGGGCCGGAAACGCAGCGCGGCATTGGGCACCCGCAGCACGTTCTCGCGCGTGTCGATGACGATGCTCAGGTAGGCGGTCATGCCCGGCAGCAGCGCCTGGTCCGGGTTGGCCACCTCGACGACCACGTTGTACGTGACCACGTTCTGCTCGGTGATCGGTGCGAGCCGGATCTGCTGCACCTTGCCCTCGAAGCGTCGGTCCGGAAAGGCGTCGACGGTGAAGCGCACGCTCTGTCCGACCTGCACCTTGCCGATGTCGGCCTCCGCGACGTTCGAGTCGATCTGCATGCGCGACAGGTCGCGCGCGATCTTGAACAGGGTGGGCGTCTGGAAGCTGGCCGCCACCGTCTGCCCCACGTCCACCTCGCGCGACACCACCACGCCGGCGACCGGGGAGCGGATCACCGTATACCCGAGGTTGGCGCGATCGCGCTGCAGCTTGCCGCGTACCACGCGCACCTGCGCCTGCGCGGCCTCGCGCGCCTGGACCGCGCGCTCCAGGTCCTGGCGCGAGACGTACTCCTGCGCGAACAGCTCGCGCATGCGCGCCTCCTCTGCCTGGGCGAGCCGCAAGCTCGCCTCGGCACTGGCCAGTTCGCCTTTGGTCTGCTCGACGGTTGCCTGCGTGGTGGTGGGATCGAGTTCGAGCAGGATCTGGCCGGCCTTCACCTCGTCGTTGAAGTCGACGTAGAGCTTCTGGACGGTGCCCGACACCTGGGTGCCGACGTTGACCAGGCCGACCGGATTGACGGTGCCGTTCGCGGTGACGGTCTGCGTGAGGTCGCCGATCGTCACCTCCTCGAACTCGTAACGCGCCTCGAGCGGCAGTTGCGTGCGCTTGCTCCACACGCTCCATCCTGCCCAGGCCGCTGCCGCGAGGGTCAGTACGATCGCGGCGCGCAGGAGCAGGCCCGACATCGGCGTCCGCTTCATCGGACACCCCTTTGCGCGTTGCGCGCCAGTTCCGGCTGCAGCACGCCGATGGCACGGGCCAGTGCCGCGCGCGACACGTTCCAGCGGTAGCGCGCCTCGATCTGGCGCAGTTCGGCCCCGGCGAGCGCGCTCTGGGCGTTGAGCAGATCCGTCACCGTGCCCACGCCGGCGCGGTAGCGTCCGAGCGCGACGCTGTAGTTCTCCTGCGCGCTCGCGACGAGGTCGGCGGCAGTGTCGAGCGCTGCGCGCTCGGTACGCAGATCCTGCCACGCGGTCCACACCTCCAGCGCGACATCGTTCTCGACCTGGTCGCGGTTGGCCTGCTCCAGTTCCAACTGATCCCGCGCCTGCTGCACCCGGTAGGTATTCCGATACCCGGTGAAGAGGGGAATGCGCAACTGCAGGCCGATCGCTCCCGCACGCGGGTCGCTTCCCGGCCCCGATTGTGTCGCGCCGACGCTGCCGAATGCGGACAGGCTGGGTCGCGTCGCGGCGCGCGCCACATCGATGGCGGACCGTGCCGCACGCACCTGGGCTTCCGCCGCTGCCAGATCCGGCCGCTGCGCGCGCGCGGAGGCGATCAATTCCTCCACCGCCTGCTCGCCCTCGCGCCGCACGGACAAGTCGGGCGGCGGCGCAATATGCACCGGGTGCTGGGCCGGCAAGCCGAGCGCGCTGGCCAGCGTGCCCACGGCGACGGCGGCCTCTCCCTGCGCGCGAGTGCGCGTGAGCTGGATTTCCGAATAAGCAGTCTGTGCCTGCAGCACGTCCGCCCGTGTCGCGTTACCGGCCTTCAACCGGGCGCGCGCCGCCTCCAGGCTGGTCAGGCTCGCCTTCTCCGCGGCTTGCGTCGAGACCACGGCCTCCTGCGCGGCGAAGAGCCGGTAGTAGGCCTCCACTGCGGCGAACAGCACCGACTGCAGGGTACTGTTGTGCGCCCAGTTGGCCGCCAACAGGGCCTGACGTGTGCGCTCGACGTTGGCGGCGCGTCCGCCGAAATCGAACAGCAGATAGTCGAAGCCGATGCTCACATCCAGATCGGTGCGGCCGCCGGCGCCGGGCACGTTGCGCACTTCTGAGCGCTGTAGCCCGACAAGGGCGTCGACCTGTGGATAGAAGTCCGAGCGTGCGATGCCCACTTCCGCTGCCTGCACCTTGGCGCGTGCCCAAGACTGCCGAGTCAGGGGATTGCCGCACAGTGCCAGATCGACCGCATCGGCCAGGGTGAGCGGATCGGGTACCGTCACGGCCTCCGGGCAGGGCACGCGCTCGCCCTCCCAGAAGGCAGAGGCAGCCGGCGGCCGCTGCGCAGCGGTCGCGGCGGGATCGTTTCGCGCCTGCGCGTGCGCGCCTGCCGGGGCCAGAGTCAGCAGGATCAGGAGGATGCGGCGCGCGCACTGCCGCGCCGCGCGCGGCACGGCGCGAACGGACATGGATGCCACTGTTGGGATGGACGATACCGACCGATCAACGGTCGGCGGCGTGAAGCGGTGCACAGGCCACGGTGCGAAGGCATCGTCGGACGGCACCCGGAAAGACCGCAATCCGCTGCAATCGTTCGCGCGCTCAGCGGTGCGTCCAGTCCGGCTTACGCTTCTGCATGAAGGCGTCGATGCCCTCGCCGGCGTCCGCCGCCATCATGTTGCACGCCATGGTCTCGGCCGCGTACTGGTACGCCGCCTCCATTCCCATCTCGAGCTGCTTGTAGAACATCCGCTTGCCGGTGGCGACTGCCACGGCCGACTTGTCGAGGATGCGTCGCGCGAGCTGCCCGATCTCGGTATCGAGCTGCTCGGCGGGCACCACCCGGTTGACCAGCCCGTATGCGCGCGCGGTGTCGGCATCGACGAAGTCGCCGGTGAGCAGCATCTCCATCGCCTGCTTGCGCAGCATGTTGCGCCCGAGTGCCACGCTCGGCGTGGAGCAGAACAGTCCGACGTTGATGCCGGACACCGCAAAGCGCGCGCTCTGCACTGCCACCGCGAGATCGCACTGGGCGACCAGCTGGCAGCCGGCGGCGGCGGCGATGCCGTGCACGCGGGCGATCACCG
>CAZNBS010000233.1:0-7675 GCA_964570955.1 uncultured Burkholderiales bacterium
CGCAGGCGTTGACCTCCTGCATGCTCGAGCGCATGGCCTGCAGCAGCGCGTTGAACGATCGGCCGATCTGGGCGACCTCGTCGTCGCCCGACACCTGCGCCTCGCGCGCGAGATTGCCGTCGGCGCGGATGTCCTGCATCACCACGCCCAGTTCGCGCAGGGCATGCACCGGGCGCATGATGCTGCGGGCGAGGAAGGCCATGATTGCACCGACTACGAGGAGTACCACCGCCACCCATATCGCGGTCTTGCGCACCGATTGCCAGAACGTCGCCTCGACGTCGTCGAGATACAGGCCGGTACCGATGATCCAGCCCCACGGTTCGAACAGGCTCACGTAGGAGACCTTGGCAATCGGCTCGTCCGAGCCGCCGCGCGGCCAGATGTAGTCCACGAAGCCGCTGCCCTGCGCGCGTACGATGCGCACCATTTCCTGATAGACCTTCTTCCCCGACGGATCGGTGATGTCGGATTTGTCCTGACCCTCGAACTCCGGCCGCATCGGATGGGCCACCACCACGTGGTCGAGATCGTGGATCCAGAAGTACTCGTTGCCGTCGTAGCGCAGGGCGCGCACGGCCGCCTTGGCCTGTTCCATGGCGTCGGATCGGCTCAGGCGTTGCTGCTCGGACAGCGCGTGGTAGTGCGCCAGCAGCGCATGTGCCGATTCGGTCAGGCTGCGCACTTTGTCCGCGCGATCCTTGAGCATGACCTCGCGCTTGTCCTGCAGGCTCATGCCCAGGAGGAGGAGCAGGCTCAGGCCTCCGGTGGCGAGTATGAGCAGGAGGCGGTTACGGATGCTGAATGCGGCGAGGAATGTCGATATCACGAGAGAGCTCCGAAGCGGCGCGAACTAGTTATTTACGGAGGCATCGCGTCGGGATTTAGTGCGCCCATGCGTCGAGGCATCCTGGGAGGGATGTCTGGTACGCTGCACCGGTGATTGCATGGACCAGGTAAATCCTGCAATCCGGCCCGCACCGAATGGCCCATTCATCCATTCCTCGATGTTCGATCGAGGGGCGCACGCCCATTTCCCTGGGCGCGGAGGTGGGAGGTCTCTCCACGAGGAAATGCCCGCATGCACCCGTTCAGGTACGTGGTGTCACTTGGTTTGGTGGGACTTGCGCTCCTGTTGCGCGGTGTCCTCGATCCGCTGCTCGGAAGCGAGCTGGTGTTCGCACCGATGTTCGGTGCTGTCGCCGTGGCGGTCTGGTACGGGGGCGTCGGGGCCGGAATTCTCGCGGCCGCGGTCGGCTATGTCGCTGCCAACATCCTGTTCTTGCCGCCACGCGGCAGCTTCGCGATCGCCAATCTAACGGAGGTGATCCGCCTCGGATTGTACGTCGGCTCGGCTGCTCTCATCATCGGCGTCGGAGAGAGTCTGCGTCGCGGACGGCGTGCAACCGAACGGGCGAACGAAGAACTCGAGCGGCAGCGCGAGCTGTTCCGAGTCTCGCTTACCAGCATCGGCGATGGGGTGATCGCGACCGATCGCGACGGCCGGGTCACCCTGCTCAATGCCGTCGCGCAGTCGCTCACGGGGTGGACCGAAGACGAGGCGCGCGGACGCCCCCTGGAGGAAGTGTTCCGCATCCTGCAGGAGCAGACGCGGAAACCGGTCGAGAATCCGGCGCTGCGCGCGCTGAAGGAGGGACAGCCGGTCGCGCTCGTGAACCATACCATCCTCATCGACGCGCGGGGGCGAGAAGTCCCCATCGACGATTCCGCGGCGCCCATCCGGGACGAGCAGGGGGACGTGTTCGGCGCGATTCTCGTGTTCAGGGACGTGGGCGAACGCAGGAAGCAGGAGATTGCGCGCGCCGCCCTGGCGGCAATCGTGCAGTCCTCTCACGATGCCATCATCGGCCAGGCGCTCGACGGGACGATCACGAGCTGGAATCGCGCGGCCGAGCAGCTGTACGGCTACACCGAGGAAGAGATGGTGGGCAGGAAGAAGGAGCTTCTCCTGCCCGCGGATCGCGCGGATGAGCTCGGCGCGGCATTCGAACGGCTGCGGTGCGGCCTGTCGGTCGCCCCCTACGAGTCGCGCCGACGCCGCAAGGACGGCTCACTGATAGACGTGCTGATCACCGCCTCACCGATCGTGGATCAGCACGGCGAGGTGGTGGGTGCCGCGACGATCGGACGCGACATCACCCAGCGCAAGCAGTCGGAGGCGGCGCTGCAGGAGGCGAATCGCCGCAAGGACGAGTTCCTCGCCATCCTGGCGCACGAGTTGCGCAATCCGCTCGCTCCACTGAGCAACAGCCTGTACATCGCCGGCCTGGAATCGGTGGACGCCTCCGTACGCAGCAACGCGCTGGACATGATGCGACGCCAGTTGAGCCAGCTGGTGCGGCTGGTCGATGACCTGCTGGACGTCTCGCGTATCTCCCAGGGCAAGCTGCAGTTGCGCATGGAGCACGTCGAGCTGCACCGCGTCATCGAGAGCGCGGTCGAGACCACTCGGCCGCTGTTCCAGCGCGCAGCCCACGCGCTGACCGTGCGTCTACCCGAGGTGCCGATGCGCGTGAAGGGTGACGAGACGAGGCTGGCACAGGTCTTCGCCAACCTGCTGAACAATGCCGCCAAGTACACTCCGCCGGGCGGGCGCGTCACCGTGGAGGCGCGCATCGTGGGCGGCGAGGTCGTCGTATCGGTCAGCGATAGCGGCATCGGGATCGCGCCCGAGTCGCTGTCGTCGATCTTCGACATCTTCACCCAGGTGGACGATTCGCTGTCCCGCCAGAGCGGAGGATTAGGCATCGGGCTGTGGCTGGTGCGTATGCTGGTGGAACTGCATCATGGCGAGGTGCAGGCAAGCAGCGAAGGCCTTTCCCGAGGCAGCACGTTCCGCGTGAAGTTGCCGTTGATGGAGGGGGAGGCGCCGCTGCCGGCGACGCCGCAATCCGAATTTGGCCACGCCGCGCGCAGGCGGCGCATCCTGGTGGTGGACGACAACGAGGATTCGGCGAACAGCATGGCGGTCGTGCTGCGCCTCAAAGGGCACGAGGTCCATGTCGCCCACGACGGCGAGAGCGCGGTCGCCGAGGCCGTGCGCCTGCGTCCGGACGTGGCGCTGCTCGATATCGGGCTACCGAAGCTGGACGGCTTCCAGGCCGCGCAGCGCATTCGGGCTGCACTGGGGCCGTCGATTCTGCTGATTGCCGTGACCGGGTGGGGCCGACCGGAGGATCGATCGCGTGGTCGCGCGGCCGGCTTCGACGAGCACCTCACCAAGCCGGTCGAACTCGCGTATCTCGACGCGCTTCTGCATCACTAGTCGCGTCTGCGTGCCTCAGTGGTGGCGGGGCGGTTCGATTCGGTGCGTGTCCCGGAGGTCTGCTCGCGCCGCCTGTCGATGTGGGGCCGATCGGTCTTCGTGGTCTGCGGGTTGACCTGGGCGCCGGTGTGTCCGCCCGGATCCGGACCCATGGCATGACCGGAGGCAGCGATCAGGAGGATCGAGAGCGCCGAGGCGACCGCGAGGAAGCTGGTGCAGTGCATGAAGGTCTACCGTCAATGGTGGTCACCCCACGTTGCATGCGCAATGCCTGCAGCAGGGCAGCATCCGAACCGATTGCTGTCGCTAGAAGCGGATCGTCACCGAATCGGCTGAACGCTGGGCCGGGCCGTGGTAGACCGCCTCGACGTTGTTGCCGTCAGGGTCCCGGACGAAGGCAGCGTAGTAGTCCGGGTGGTAGGGCCGAAGGCCGGGCCCGCCGTTGTCCTGCCCGCCAGCCGCGAGTGCTGCGCGATGGAAAGCGTCGACGGCCTCCCGGTTCTTCGCCTGGAATGCGAGGTGGATGCGGCCGGTGAGCGCGCCTTGCGCGGCGGCGCTATCCACGCTCGACACGAACACCTCGTCCGCCCAGAAGTAATCTTCCGTCTCCCCGCCCATCGGGATGTCCAGTGCGGCGAATACCGCCGAGTAGAAGCGTTTGCTGGCAGGAAGGTCGCGCACCACCAGCTGGACGTGGTCGATCAGCCGTCCGCGGTGCAGTTCCTGTGTCTCCATTCCGTTCTCCTGTCCGACTGGATGCGCTGCGCGGCATGCCAACAGGGGTTTCGGCGCAGGACCGTCACCGCGCACGGTGCGACGATCCGGGCCGAACACTCCGAGCAGGGCGGGTGCGCGTCCGCTTCGCACTGCCGGCGTAGGCGGCGGCGAGGGACGCCACCACGAAATAGGCGCAGGACGCGCTGGGTGCGTGAAAGGGACCGGCGCCGCGCGCCGGACGCGGCGGCGGTCCGCTACCGTCGGGCGGTCGAACGCGTTTTCTTACATGCCTTCCTTCTCGAACTCCAGCACGGTGCCGTCCTCGGCCATGTCGAACTCATACTGTGCACCCTCGTTGGTCACTTTGAGCTCGTACTTGATCCGGCCGTCGTCCTCATCGCGCTCCGCCGAATCGATCGTCGCCTGGGGAAACTGCTTCTTCACGGCATCGGATACCGCTTGCGGAAGCTGATCCGGCTCGACCCGTTCTCCGGCGATCGCAATGCTGCTGGCAAGGGCAAGAACGGCTGCAACGATGGCTTCGCGCATGGCATACCTCCTCGGGGAATGAAAGATAAAGACCGCCTACTTACACGAGAGACCGCACAGTGGCCGGCGGGTTCTCCAGCGAATCTGGGAGAAGTTCCCAATCTGCGGCTCAGCTGACTCCGGTCGCCCCGTCCAGCACACGTCGTACCTTCCGGATCAGTTCGAGGCGCGTGTAGGGTTTTCCGATCATCGGAAGATCGGCGTCCGTCGTATGATCCAATACGCCGTCTGCGTATCCCGTGGTGAGCAGGACCTTCACCGACGGGATGGTCCGCTGCACCAATCGGGCGAGACGTACGCCGTTCATGGCGCCGGGCATCATGACGTCCGAGAACACCAGGTGGATCGTATGCCCGGCAGACAGCTGACGCAAGGCCTCGTGGCCGTTGGAGGCCACCGTCACGCGATAACCGGCGTCCTCGAGCATGAGCCTGGCCATGTCGGCGACGTCGGCTCGGTCGTCGACGACCAGAATGTGCTCGCCGCCGCCGCGTTCGAGCACGCTGTCGTGTCCCAGCTGCTCATCGCGCTGGACACTGTCCCGGGACTCGGGGAAGTACAGCTTCACGGTGGTCCCGTGTCCCTCCTCGCTGTAGATGCGCGCGGTGCCGCCGCTCTGCTTGGCGAATCCGTACACCATCGACAGGCCGAGTCCGGTTCCCTTGCCTTCTTCCTTCGTGGTGAAGAACGGTTCCATCACGCGCGGCAGAATGGTTGCCGGGATGCCGGTGCCGCTGTCGGATATCGCGATGACCACGTACCGCCCGGCCAACAGACCCTCGAACGTCTTCTCATCCTCCAGGTTCACCTCGATCGACTCCGTCCGGATCACCACCTTGCCGCCATCGGGCATCGCGTCTCTCGCATTCATCACGATGTTCATGATGGCCATTTGCGTCTGCGCGCGATCCAGGCGTGCCAGCAGACCGTCGTCGCCCAGCGCGTACTCGATCTCCACCTGTTCGCTCACCGAGCGTCGCAGGAGTTGCTCGGTCTCCCGCAGCAGCGCATTGACGCTGAGCACTCGGCCCTCGAGCTTCTGTTTCCTGGAGAACGCGAGCAGTTGCTGCGTGAGGGTGCGCGCACGGGTGGTGGCCTGGTGCATCGTGGCGATCATCTGCAGGCTGCGTGGACTGACGAGGTCCGTATCGCGCTTGAGCAGTTCGAGCGCGTTCATCATCACCTGCAGCAGGTTGTTGAAGTCATGCGCAATGCCACCGGTGAGCTGGCCTACCGCCTCCATGCGCTGAGCGTGGCGCAGTGCCGCCTCGGCATCGCGCCGCCGCGATACGTCGAGTTGCGACGCGAAGAAGTAGGCGAGCCGGCCGTCGGTGTCCATGACGGGGGAGACGAACAGCGCGTTCCAGAACGAGGCCCCGTCGCGCCGGTAGTTCAGGATCTCGACAGTGACCTGCTCACCTCGAGAGACCGCCTCCCGGATCTCGTGCACGGTGCCTCGATCGGTGTCGGGTCCCTGCAGGAAGCGGCAGTTGCGCCCCAGGACATCCTCGAGCGCGTAGTCGGTCATCCGCAGAAATGCCTGGTTGGCGAATACGATCGGGTTGTCCCGCCGATGCGGATCGGTGAGCAGCATCGGCATGCGGGTCGTCTCGATTGCCGCGAAGAAGATGTCGAGGTTGTGCGGGCCACCGGGCACCTCGATGCGCGGCGCCACCGCCGGCGGGCGAGTCGTGCCCATCAGTCCATCGTCGAAATGCATAGGATGGGGGTTGCATCTATATGATATGACGTGATTAACACGCCATTTGCAACCCGCGTGCCGCGCCGCAGTCGAAGATCGAGGCGTGGCGCTTGCTGCCCGCCTGGCACCCCCTGTCTGACACCATCTGGATACGACACCGATGAATCTTGCACGCACGACGGGGGCGGTCCTGGCCGCCCTGATCTCACTGCCTCTCTTCGCCGCCGACTGCAAGCCCTTGCAGAGCGAGCCGCGCAACGCACCGGAGCAGCGGCCGCTGTCTCCCGCCCAGACGCGCGCCTGCGGCATCGAGACCGACGCGGCCCTCGAAGTCACGGTGATCGCGCGCGGACTGAACACGCCGTGGGCGGTCGAGCCGCTGCCCGATGGCCGTTTTCTCGTCAGCGAGAAGGGCGGGCAGCTGCGCGTAGTGTCTGCGTCCGGAAAGATCGGCGAACCGATCGAGGGAGTGCCGGCGGTCGATGCGCGGCGGCAGGGTGGCTTGCTGGATGTCGCGCTCAGTCCCGCGTTCTCGAAGGACCGCACGATCTTCTGGAGCTTCTCCGAGCCACGCCAAGGTGGGAACGGCACCAGTGTCGCGCGCGGCGTGCTGACCGACGACATGCGTCGGCTCGAGAATGTCCAGGTGATCCTGCGTACGCAGCCCACCTACGACAATGGGATGCACTTCGGCTCGCGGCTCGCTTTCGGTCCGGACGGATTGCTGTACGTCACGATGGGTGAGCGCTCCGACCGGCCCATGCGCCGGCAGGCACAGCAACTGAACAGTCACCTGGGCAAGGTCCTGCGCGTGGATCGCAACGGCAAGGTGCCCGCCGGCAACCCTTTCGCCGGCCAAGCCGGTGCCCTGCCCGAGATCTGGACGCTGGGCCACCGTAACATTCAGGCGGCAGCCGTCGATGCGCAGGGGCGGGTGTGGACCATCGAACACGGCACGCGTGGTGGCGACGAAGTGAACCTGCTCGCCAAGGGCAAGAACTACGGCTGGCCGGTGGTTGCGTACGGGATCGAGTACTCAGGCGAACCGATTCGTGATGCCGTGACGCAGCGCGAAGGTTTCGAGCAGCCGGTCTACTACTGGGATCCGGTGATTGCGCCGTCTGGCGCCCAGTTCCATTCGGGCAAGACTGTTCCGGAATGGAAAGGGAATCTGTTCATCGGCGGCATGAAGGAGCGGGCGTTGGTGCGCCTGCGCATCGAGAACGACAAGGTCACGGGCGAAGAGCACCTGCTGCGTGATCGTGGGGAGCGTATCCGCGACGTGCGGGAAGGGCCGGACGGCGCGCTGTATGTGGTGACGGACGCCAGTAACGGAGAACTGTGGAGGATCGCGCCGAAGCGGTGATCCTGCGCGGAAACCAGAATCCTCGCCGTGCAGTGTCCACGGCGAGGATTTCTCG
>CAZNBS010000234.1:0-7639 GCA_964570955.1 uncultured Burkholderiales bacterium
TAACCGTCGGAGTCTCGATTCCACTTTTCGGGCGCAGCCGAAACCTCGGCAACGTCGAAGCCGCGGTGGCGAGAACGCGAGGCGCGCAGTACCGGCGCGAATTCCTCGAACGTTCCATTCCGCTGGAGGTCGAGTCGGCCTGGGTGCGGTACACGAGCGCGCGCCAGGCCTACCAAACGCTGGATCAAACCGTATTGCGGCAAGGCGTTAAGAACCTGGAAGTGATCCAGAGCGCCTATCAGCTCGGTCAACTCCGCTTGCTCGACGTTCTCAATGAGCAGCGCCGGCTGCTCGATACGCAACTGGCGGTGGTGGATGCGAAGCTCGAGGTGCAACACGGACTGGCGGACCTCGAAAGAGCCAGCGGAGGAGAACTGCAATGAGATACGGAATGCTGTTTGTCGTATGCCTTGCCCTGGCATCCTGCGCGAAGAAGGAGGCGGCGGAAGCCGTCAGGCCCGAACGAGCGAGCGACGAAGCTCATGGCGAAAAGCACATCGAAGAAGCGAACGTCGTCGAGTTGAGCGCCGAAGCCCAGCGCCGCGCCGGGCTCGTCATCGAGGAGGTGAAGCCCGGCAAGGTCGAGGTCCAGATCAAGGCGACAGGAACGGTGCAACCCATCGACAGCCGCATTGTTCACCTCCGCCCTCTGGCGCGCGGACGCGTTATGCAGGTGCTGGCTAGGATCGGCGACCGCGTGGAGAAGGACCAGGTGTTGGCCCGCTTCGACAATATCGAGGCTGGCGAGCTATCGAGTCAGATCGATGCCGCACGCGCCGAACTTCAGCGCATCCGAATCCAATTGGCGAATTCGCGTCGTCAGGCCGAAAGAGCCCGAAACCTCCTGGAGGTCGGCGCCGTTCCGGCCAAGGAATATGAGGCCGCCGAGTCCGACGCCAGGGCGCTGGAAGAGGCCGTGCGCGCGCAGCAGAGCACGCTGGCGGGGCTCGAGACCCGGCTCAAACGCTTCGGAGCCTCATTCAACGGTGACGCATCCCTGACGACGATTCGAGCGCCCTTTGCCGGAGTCGTCATCAAGACCGAAGCCGCGCCGGGCGATGTGATCGATTCGGGCAGCATCCTCTTTTCCGTCGCCGACCTCAGCCGCGTGTACGTCGAAGCTCAGGTGTATGAGAAAGACCTTGGCCGGATCCGGATCAATCAGCCCGCGTTCATCACCGTGGATACCTACGCCGGCGAGGTCTTCGAGGCCAGGGTGACGGCGATCAAGGACATCCTCAATCCGCAGACGCGCACGGCCGCCGTCCGCTGCGAACTTGCCAACCCTGGAGGCAAATTGAAACTCGAGATGTTCGCGAATCTGGCGATCCCGACCACGGACACGCACATGGCGCTGACCGTACCCTCCGAAGCGGTCCAGACCATCAACCGCAGGCAGGTCGTTTTCATCAGGAAGGCAGATCTGCACTTCGAGGCGCGAGAAGTGCAGGTGTTGGGCGATGGCGCCCGGCTCGAGATCAGCGGGGGCCTGAAGGAAGGAGAACCCGTCGTCGTGAAGGGCGCGTTCCAGCTCAAGTCGGCGTTCCTGGCCAAGGAACTGGAATCGGAGCACGGCCATGATTGATCGCGCATTAGCCTGGAGCATTCGTTACCGCTACGCCGTAGTGGCGCTGGCAGGATTGTTGGTGATCGCCGGCGTCTACGCCGCGCTCGACCTTCCCGTGGACGCGGTTCCCGATGTCACCACCAATCAGGTGCAGATCAATACGAAAGCGCCGTCGTTCACGCCACTTGAGATGGAGCAGTACGTCACCTTCCCGATCGAGGTCGCAATGAGCAACCTTCCGCAGAAAGAGGAAGTGCGTTCGATCTCGCAGTTCGGGCTGTCGCAGGTGACCGTGGTGTTCGATGACGGCGTCGATATCTACCGCGCCCGGCAACTCGTGCTCGAGAGGCTGCTGGAGGCGCAGCAGCAGTTGCCCGATGGGGTCATTCCGGAACTGGCGCCGGTGAGCACCGGTCTGGGGGAGATCGTGCAATTCACCCTGGAAGTTCAGCCCGGCTCGCCCAAGAGGTACAGCCTGATGGAACTCCGGACGGTGCTCGACTGGTTCATCAAGCCTCAGCTTCGGACAGTACAGGGCGTGATTGAGGTCAACAGCTATGGGGGCGAAGAGCAGCAGTACGAAGTTCTGGTGGACCCAGCGAAGCTGGTCGGCTTCCGGCTCACTGTGCCGCAGGTGATCGAGGCGCTCAAGCGCAACAACCTGAATGTCGGCGGTGCGTATCTGGAGCGCGGCGGCGAGCAGCAACTGATCCGGGGCGTCGGCATGATTGAGTCGCTGCGCGACATTGAGAATGTGGTGGTGGCCGCTGGCGGAGGAACACCGGTGTATGTGCGCTCGGTGGCTACGGTACGATACGGATCGCAGATCCGGCAGGGTGCCGCGACGCGAAACGGCAAGGGCGAGACCGTCATGGGCGTGGCGATGATGCTCAAGGGCGAGAACAGCCGGCAGGTCGCTGGGCGCGTCGTGGAAAGACTCAAGCAACTAGAGAAGGCGATGCCGCCCGGAGTCGGGATCAATATCTTCTATGACCGGAGGGATCTGGTGGACCGCACTGTGCGTACGGCGGTGAAAAACCTCGCGGAGGGCGGCTTGATCGTCGTCGCGGTGCTGTTCCTCTTCCTGCTGCAGATCCGAGCGGGCCTGATCGTGTCGGCCGCGATTCCACTATCGATGCTGGTAGCCATCATCGGCATGAGGCAATTCAACATCTCGGCAAACCTGATGAGCCTCGGCGCGATCGACTTCGGGCTGATTGTCGATGCGGCGGTGATCATCGTCGAGAACTGCGTGCGGCGGTTGTCGCAGGAGCGCCATCGGCTCGGCCGGGCGTTGAGCGGCCAGGAACGCCGCGCGGCGATTCTCGCCGCCAGCGTCGAGGTGCGCAAGGCGAGCCAGTTCGGCGAAATCCTGATCATTGCCGCCTACTTGCCGATCGTGTCGCTCGTTGGGATAGAGGGCAAGATGTTCCGTCCCATGGGACTCACCGTGATCCTCGCGCTTTCGGGAGCGCTCGTTCTGAGCCTGACGCTGATTCCGGCGCTGTGCGCCATCTTCCTCAAGGAGGGAAAATCGCCGCACCAGACGGCACAGACTGAGGGAGAGATGGAGGAAGAGAACCCAGTCGTGAGGAGCCTGCAGCGCCTCTATGTGCCGGTTCTCGAATTCACGCTTCAACATCGAGGGCTGACGATTGGCGTCGCGCTGGCGTTCGTCATCGTCTGTGGCGCTCTGGCCACGCGGCTTGGGTCGGAATTCCTGCCAAAGCTCGAGGAGGGTGCTCTCGCGATCAATGCCGCCAGACTTCCTGGCGTCTCCTTGCCCGAGTCGGTGAACATGACCAACTCCATGGAGCAGGCGCTGCACGAGTTCCCGGAGGTCACTGAGACCGTGACGCGCATTGGCAGGCCGGAGATCGCCACCGATCCGATGGGCATCAACCTCAGCGATACCTACGTCCTGCTGAAGCCGCGGGAAGAGTGGACCTCCGCGGCATCGCGCGAAGAACTGGTGGAAAAGATGGAGGCCAAGCTGAAGGAGCTTCCGACGATGGCCTACACCTTTTCTCAACCGATCGAGTTCCGAATGATGGAATTGATCGAAGGCGTGGGCTCGCGCTCCGATGTCGTCATCAAGATCTTCGGGGAGGATCTCGACGAATTGCGCGAGCAGGCCGGCCGGGTCGCCAAAGTAATGGCCGGCGTGAGAGGCGTCGCCGACCTGAAGGTCCAGCAGTTGAGCGGCCAGCCGGTGCTCAGCATCAAGGCTAACCGCGAGGCCATCGCGCGCCATGGGATCAACGTTTCCGACGTTCAGGAATTGATCCAGACGGCGATTGCAGGCTCCGAGGCGGGCCGTGTCCTCGAAGGATTCAAGCGCTTCGGCCTCGTCGTGCGGCTCGACCCTTCAGTGCGCTCCAGCGCGAGCGACTTCGCCAATCTGCTGGTGGCAACGCCAACGGGGCAGAACATTCCGCTAGCTCAACTCGCGAGTTTGAAAAGCGAGGAGGGTCCACTCGAGGTCAGCCGGGAGAATGGCCAACGCCGAATCTCGATCGAGGCGAACGTGAGGGGACGCGACGTCGGCAGCTTCGTGGCGGAAGCGCAGTCCCGGGTCCAGCAATCGGTGACACTCAAGCCCGGATACCTCATGGTCTGGGGTGGCTTGTTCGAGCACCTCGATTCCGGCAGGGCTCGCCTGATGGTGGTGGTGCCTCTCACCTTCCTCCTCATCTTCGTTCTGCTGTTCATCACCTTCCACTCCGTCGGCCAAGCTGCGCTGGTGTTCACGGGGATTCCCTTCGCCATCACGGGCGGGGTCCTATCGTTGCTTGCGCGCGACCTGACGTTCTCGATGAGCGCTGGCGTCGGATTCATCGCCGTCTCGGGCGTGGCCGTATTGAACGGAGTCGTGATGATGGCGTTCATCAACCAACACAAGCAATCCGGCGTGAGTTGGGCCGAAGCGGTTCGAAGCGGAGCCACGTCGAGGCTCCGGCCCGTGCTAATGACGGCGGCTGTCGCGAGTTTCGGTTTCCTGCCGATGGCGCTGTCGTCCAGCGCAGGTGCGGAGGTGCAGCGGCCGTTGGCCACCGTCGTGATCGGCGGACTGGCGACCTCCACGCTCCTCACCCTGCTCGTGCTGCCGACAATGGTGTTGAGTTGGGAATCGAGAAAGGGGGATTGACGCAATGGCACGTCCCATTCAACCGGTTCTCAGGTACAAGATCGAAGGCATGGATTGCGCCGAAGAGGTCGGCATCCTAAGGCGGGAAATCGGCCCGATAGTCGGGGGTGACGACCGGCTCGCATTCGATGTCCTGAACGGCGTTATGAGCGTTGCTGGCCTGGCCCCCGAAGATCAAGGACGGCTGATCGAGGCCATCGGGCGAACCGGTATGCGCGCTCGACCTATCGTGCCGGCGCAGGTTCCGCACGAGTCCACCTGGTGGGCACGGCGAGGCCGATTGGCGCTCACAGCCGCCAGCGGCATCTTGACGGCCGCAGCCTTTGCAGTTCATGCGCTGATTGCAGGTGGTCTCACTTTGGCGATCGGATCGGAGGGTCTGGGCCACGCTGAGGCGGCGCCGCTTGCGGCGCGGTTCCTCTACCTCCTGGCAATCGCGGCGGGAATCTACTTCGTCCTGCCGAAGGCGCTCTTCGCCGTCCGGCGCGTGCGGCCGGACATGAATCTCTTGATGGTAATCGCGGTCCTTGGCGCGGTCACGATCGATGAGTGGTTCGAGGCCGCGACGGTCTCCTTCCTGTTCTCTCTCTCGCTCACGCTCGAGTCGTGGAGTATTGGCCGCGCCCGGCGCGCGATCGAGAAGCTTCTGGATCTTGCACCGGCGGTCGTCAGGGTGGTCGGGAGCGACGGTGCGATCCAGGAGTTGCCGCCCGAGACCGTTCCGGTTGATTCGCGGTTCATCGTTCGACCCGGTGAGCGAATGCCGCTCGATGGCGAAGTGTTGGCTGGGACGAGCGATGTCAATCAGGCGCCCATCACGGGTGAAAGCCTTCCAGTTTCGAAAGGTCCAGGATCTCTCGTCTTTGCGGGGTCGATGAATGGCCAAGGCGTACTGGAAATCCGCTCCACCAAGCTGAGCGGCGACACGACCCTGGCCCGAATCATCCGCCTCGTTTCCGACGCGCAGCAGAAGAAATCCCCCTCCGAACAGTGGGTGGATCGATTTGCCCGCTATTACACCCCCTCGGTGATGGCACTCGCTTTGCTCGTGATCATCGTTCCAGTTCTGATGTGGGGCCAACCATTCGATCGATGGCTTTATCAGGCGCTCGTCCTGTTGGTCATCGCCTGCCCTTGCGCATTGGTCATCTCGACGCCAGTCAGTGTCGTCGCCGCGATTGCCGCCGCCGCCCGGCACGGCGTCCTGATCAAGGGCGGGGCCTATATGGAAATCCCCGGGAGACTGAAGGCGATGGCCTTCGACAAAACCGGCACGCTGACGGAGGGCAAGCCTGCGGTGGTGCAAGTGAGTGCTCTGAACGGGCATACAGAGACTGAGTTGCTGGAGAGAGCTGCAGCCATGGAGATGCACAGCGATCATCCTTTGGCCGTCGCCATTCTCGAGTATTCACTTAGCCAGGGAGTCGCCGTTCAAGCCGCATCGGATGTTCGCGCTGTCCCTGGCAAGGGAATTCGAGGCCGATGGGATGGCCGGGAGTTCTGGCTGGGCTCGCATCGCCTGCTGGAAGAACTCCGCCAGGAGACTCCCGAGGTGCACGAGCAGCTTGAATCGCTGTCCGCGACCGGCCACACGGTCGTCGTTGTGGGAAACGACGAGCATGTTTGTGGGTTCCTCGCCTTGACAGACCGTATCCGGCCTCAGGCCGCGACGGCGATCAGACAGCTTCGCTCGCTGGGCGTCGATCATCTTGTGATGCTGACTGGCGACAACCGAGGTACGGCAGAGGCCATTGCGAAAGAGGCCGGATTGACTGAAATCGAGGCGGAGTTGCTGCCTGAAGAAAAGGTGACCGCGGTGGAGAGCCTTGTGGGCAGACACCAGACCGTGGCGATGGTCGGTGACGGCATCAACGACGCACCGGCGCTGGCGCGCGCCTCGCTCGGCATCGCGATGGGAGCCGGTGGAAGCGACACCGCCATCGAAACTGCCGATATCGCACTGATGTCGGACGACCTCACCAAGCTGCCCTGGTTAGTTCAGCACTCCAGGCGGATGCTGGCCATCATCCGAGCGAACATTTTCTTATCCCTGGCGGTGAAGGCGCTGTTTGTCGGGCTCACACTTGCAGGCCAAGCGTCACTTTGGGCGGCCATCGCGGCGGACATGGGCGTATCGCTACTCGTCATCGCGAACGCGCTAAGGCTACTCCGTGAGGGCGAGCTTCGCGCCTGATAATCCGCGGGCTTGCCCGGCCGCAGTTTCAGAGGTTGGTGCCGTAATGACACCAGGCTTCCTTGGAAGGGTCAATCCGGTTGTCAGTCGGCCTGACCCCGCGAGCCGGAACTTGGTGACACAGCCGACCTTTGCGCTTGACGATCACGGCTGCGGTCGGTGGTCGGCGTGACCCAGACCCGGTGCGCCGCGGTCATACCCAATTTCAGCGACTTGTCCTCAACCTCAAGTGAAACGGTATCATCATAGCAGCGTTCAATCCAGCGCACCCGCTGTCCTGGCCGGATCGCCAATCTATCTAGAAACTCCAGCAGTTGCCGGTCCCGTTCAAACACGCTCGCCACGATAAAGACCCCAGGAGTAGTAATCTCGTCAAGCCTGCTCCAGCCACGCTTTCGGCGATCGGACGGGGAGTCTGATTCGACAAGGCTGCCATGGGGGCATGGCATTGAGTCCCCAAGCACTTCGATCAACCGTGCCTCGAAATCCTCGGAGACGGCGTGTTCGAGACGTTCGGCCTCGTCGTGTACCTTGTACCACTCCATGCCGAACATCTCCACAAGCATACGTTCGATTAGGTGGTGGCGTCGCAACACTCGATCCGCGATCATACGTCCTCGCTCGGTTAGAGCAATGTGACCTTCCTTGGACGTCTGGATCATGCCGTCCCGCTTGAGCCGCCGCAGTCCTGCTGTAACAGCGGGAGGCGACACGCCAAGCCATCGCGCGA
>CAZNBS010000235.1:0-7597 GCA_964570955.1 uncultured Burkholderiales bacterium
CCGGCAGGCGCCTCGCACAGCGCAGCACCAGCAGCGGCAGGCGTTCGGTCGCCGCCGCGCGCACCGCGGCTGCATCCTTCCCCGCCCCCGCCAGGTCGCGCAACTCACCCGCACGGGCGCGTGCCTGCAGAAGCCGGTCGACGAAGAAGCGCTGGCTGGCCAGGATGCGCGCCCGGTCCTCGCCTTCGATCAGACGCACGCCGATGCGCTCCTCGATGCCGTCCGCATCGCACCAGGCGTGCTCGATGACGCTCGCAGGATCGACCGGCGCGTCCAGCACCAGGACGAAAGCCTGCTCCTCCTCGATCTGGGACCGCTCGCCGGGAAGGCTATCGACGATGGCGGGACCCCCGGTCGAGAACGAGAACTGCGCCGGATCGACAGGTTCTCCCGCGAGGGTGCGCACTGCCTCACGTAGCGAGAAGGTGCAGCGCACGCCGCCGGGAAGATCGTTCGGAAAATCGTAGACCCAGTTGCGGTGGTCGGCCCAACGCCCGCTGCCGTCGACCGGACAGTCGACGTGGAAGGGATCGCCCTGCTGAGGATCACCGAACGCGACCATCGCCTCGCTGAAGCGCACGGCGACCTGACGCACTCCTTTGACCGACCCCTGCGGCGAGAACGTCTCCACCTGCGCGGCCCACGCGTGCGCCCATGCGCACAGGGTCAGCAACAGCAGCATCAGGACGCGCGGGTGCGCAGCACGGCGGAACAGCGGCATGCAACCTCCGGGAAGGTGACGGCGCCGCTATCTTAGCCTGTCCCTTCTCACGGCCCGCGCATTGCGTCGATGGCGGGAGGGCGCCCCCTGCCAGGCGTCATTCCGACCGAAGGGACACCCCTCGACGTGGACCCTGCACGGCGAGCGTCCCTCGCTCACGCTCGGGATGACACCGGTAGGACTGACATGACGCTTCGGATGACGGCGTCGCCTCACCCTCTGGCGCCGCCTCGGGCGGCTCCTCGCCGCACGTCGAGGTGGCGCGCGAGAAAGGAGCCGACGCGCGACTCGTAGCCCGCCGGATCGAACGCGTGCAGATCCTGGTGCCCGGCGCCGGTCACCACCCACAGGCGCGCATCCGAGCCGGCGCTGTGCAGCAGACGTGCAGTATCGGCCAACGTGGTATGACGATCGCGCTCGCCCGCGATCAAGAGCATCGGTCCCTTACCGGCGAGCGCCCGCGCCGGCGTCAAGGCCTCGCTCGGCACCCCGAACCACAGCGGTGACTGGGCGAGCAGCAGCGGGGCAAGCAGCGATGCCAGCTGCTCGCCGCCGGGGTGCATGGCCAGGCGCAGCCTCAGCCGGTTGCGAACGGCGGCGTGCAGTTCGGGATAGACCGCCTCCAGAACCATGGCCGCGGGTCGTACCGGCGGCTGCGCAAACACGGCGGCCGCACCGCCGAGCGACACACCGATCAGGCCCTGGCGCTCGCGCGGCAAGCGTGCGGCGAGCCAGCCCAGGGCTGCCTCCACGTCGCGCGCCTCGTGCCAGCCCATGCCGATGCGCGCCCCGGGCGTCTCGCCGTGCGCCTGCATGTCGATCAGCAGCACGGAAAAGCCCTGGCGATGGAGAAACTGCGCACGACCGAGCATCGCCCTGCGGTCGCTGCGCACGGGGTGCAGCAGAAGCACGGCACCGGCCCCGCGTTCGCCAGGCATGAACCAGCCGGCCGTGAACACGCCCGGCGTGCGAGCGATGCGTATGGATTCGGCCAGGAATCCGGCAGGCGCCGGTCCCACTGCCCGCACCGCAGGGCGAGTCAGCGCGTCCCCCACCCACAGCGACAGCGCTGCAACGACTGCACAGGCTCCGATCATCAGGCCGGATGCGATCCACACGAGCCGTACGGTGTAAGGCTTCACGGCAGGCCGGCCCGCGCGATCGGCAACGAGGGCTCAGCCCTGGTGTGCGACCAGCCTGCGGTACTCGCGCAGATGCCGGATCGCGCCGAGCTTGTTGCCCGTGCTCTCGCACAGCAGAGCGAGGTTGTAGTGGCAATCGGCGAACGCCGGCTGGCTGCGCAGCGCGGCCCGATAGGCGGCGAGCGCCTCGTCCACGCGGCCAAGGTCCTCGAGCAGCACGCCCAGATTGAACAGCAGCAGCTCGTCCTGGGGATGATGGCGCAGCCCGGTGCGGTAGGTGGTTTCCGCTTCCTCGAGGCGGTCGGACTCATGCAGCAGCCGACCGAGATTCACGCACGCCGCCGCGTGCCCCGGCTCTGCGCGCAGCGCCTCGCGGTAGCCCCGGATTGCTTCGTCCTGGTCGCGCGGCTCCGCCTCCCAGGCGCGCTGGAACCACGTCTGGGCCGAGCGGACGGCCGGTTCCGTGCCGCGCTCGAGCACGCACAGTTCACCGCCCGGGGCGATGCGCACTTCCAGATCGAGCTCGTACTGGCCGCTTTCGGCGTCCCAACGACCGGTGCCTTCCTCGATCACGATGCGATCGCCGTGGGCGCGGATCGCCAGACCCGATAGCGGCACCGTGCCCGGGAGGCGCCGTCGCAGGTCCTTCAGGACGCGGCTGATGCGCCTTGGCGGCAGGTGCGCCGAGGTGAGGGATCGCGCAGTGCGCAGCGCAATGAGATCGCGGAAGCTGAAGCGGTACGCACCACGCGGGCCGCGTGCGGGCTCGACGTACCCGCTGCGCACGAGGCCGACGACGACCGAGCGCGACAGGTTCAACAACCGTTCTACTTCGCGCAGACCGAAGTCGCGCGGCTCGTCCGCTTCCCGTTTCACCCGACGTCCCCGTTCAGGCAAGCCGGCAGTCTACTTCCTGCGCGCGGTCTTGCGAACCGGAACCTCCGCCTCTTCCGGCACAGCCGACTTGGGACGTTTGGCAGCGGGCTTGGCGCGTGACTTGCGCTCAGGCGCCGTCTCCGAGGCCTGCGGCTCGGCGCGTTTGGGTCGCGCGGGCGATCGCTGCAGGCTCGCGCGCAAGGCTTCCATGAGATCGATGACCTTGGCACCGCCCTCGGGGGGCGCCTCGGCCACCGTGATCTGCTGGCCGGTGACCTTCTGCTGAATGGCCTCCTCGATGCGGGCTTTCACCTCGTCGGTGTAGGCGCCCGGATCGAAGGTGTCGCTCGCGCCCTGCTCGACGAGCTGCCGCGCGAGCTTGAGCTCGCTCTCCTTCACCTCGGCCGGGGGGATCTCCAGGATCGACATCGAACGGACCTCATCGGCGTAGAGCAGCTGCTGCATCACCAGACCATCCGAGACCGGCCGCAGCATCACGATGTACTGCTTGCCGCGCGCGGCCCAGCGCCCCAGTGCGCACAGTCCCGCTTCCTCCAGCGCGCGCGTGAGCAGCGCATACGGCTTTGCCCCGCCCTTGTCCGGCGCCACGTAGTAGGTCTTGTCGAAGTACACCGGATCGACGGCCTGCACGGGCACGAACTCGGTGATGTCCACCGCGTTGGTCGCCGTCTCCTCCAGTGCCTTCAGCTCGTCTTTGGTGAACACCACGTACTGGTCCTTGGCGAACTCGTAGCCCTTGACCATCTCGTCGCGTTCGACCACCACCCCCTCTTCGATGCAGATGTACTGTTGCCGCAGACGCGAGCCGTCCTTCGCGTGCAGCAGGTTGAACGAGATCTTCTCGCTCGCCTGCGTGGCCGAGTACAGCTTGACCGGAATGGCCACCAGACCGAAGGAGATGGTCAACGATGCGATCGAACGGGCCGCCATGGTTCCTGCCTCCTCATTGTTGTGCCGAGCTTCCCAAAGCACGCTCCAGGCTCTGCTTCGCCCGCAAGGCATCGTGCCATGCATCGCCGGTGCGCGCGAGACGTGCCGGCACGTCCGTCATGCGGAAATCCAGTGGATGCGCGCCCGCCAGTTCGTCCCACGTGAGCGGCATCGACACCGCCGCCCCGGGCAGCGCGCGCGGCGAGTAGGCCACGTTGAGCGTCTTGCCGCGTACGTTCATGTTGTAGTCCATGAAGATCTTGCCGGTACGCTTGCGCACGCTCCATTCCATGGTGATGTCCTGCGGGTGCTCGCGCATTAGATGCAGGCCTACCGCCTCGGACATGCGCCGCGTGGCATCGAAGTCGACGCTACGCTCGATCGGGACGAATACGTGCAATCCCGTCTTGCCGGAGGTCTTCACGATCGGATCGAGCCGCATCTCGCGCAGCAGTTCGCGCAGGTGAAACGCCACTTCCTTGCCCTTCTCGAAGGCGACCGCATTCAGTTCCGGTTCCGCACCCGCCTTCTCCTTCCCCGAGTAGATGTAAGGGTCGATGTCGAACACCAGGTAGTCGGGGAAATTGAGCAGCGAGCGCTCCATTGCGGCCAGTGAACTGGCATAGTCCACGTTGTCGTTGTCGGTGTCGCGACCCGGTCGCGCGCGCGAGTGCCAGACGTGGAACTCGAGCGTGCCCGCCTGCGCCAGCCACAGCAGCGTGGCCAGGTTGTTGCACAGCAGGTACTCGTCGCGTTGGGCCTTGCTCTCCGAGTACACCTCGACCGACTGTACGAATGCGGGCCGCTTCTGGTCCCAATGCTTCTGAAAGAAGCGCTCGCCCTCGATGCCCTCGGGGAAGCGGATCATCGTCAGAGGGCGATCGGCAAGGTGCGGCAGCATGTAAGGGGACACCTGGGTCAGGTAGCGCAGCAGATCGCGCTTGGTGAGCGCGGGCTGGTGCAACGTGGCCTCGGCGGGCCAGTACACGCGATCGAGGTTGGTCACGCGTACGCGTTCGCGGCCCACCTCCAGCTCGAGCGTCTTGCCCCTTGCATCCAGTTGTTCCAGCACCTGGGCGACGAGATCGGCTGCCGGCGGCGGCGTGTCAGGCGGCTGCAGCGCGGACCGCGCAGGACGCGTGACCCGGGCAGGATCCACATCGTCGCGCAGGCGCAGGAACACGGGTGCGCGCAACGACCCGTCCGGCGTCCACTCTGCGAACTTCACCTCGGCCACTAGATCAGGCTCCACCCAGACCGTCTCGCCATGCCGGGGCGTCTTGTCCGAGAACGGCGAACTCGCGCGGCGACGCTCGTTGCACAGGCGTTCGAGGCGCTTCAACATCGCCGCATCGAAGCCGGTGCCGACGTGTCCGGCGTAGCGCAGCCCGCTCTCATCCCGGTAGCCCACCAGCAGCGACCCGAGCGCCGCGCGCGCACCCTTACCCTTGCTGTAGCCGCCGATGAGGAACTCCGCGCTCAGCGTCGACTTGATCTTCAGCCAGTCGCTGCTGCGCTTGCCGGCCAGGTAGCGCGCGCCGCGACGTTTGGCAATCACGCCCTCGAAGCCGCTGGCCAGTGCGGCGCGCAGCAGCGCTTCGCCGTCCTCGTGCGCGTCGACCAGCTTCACGTGAGTGTCGGGCAACAGGCATTGCGCGAGATAGCGGTGCCGCGCCTCGTAGGGCGCCTCGCGCAAGCTCGTGCCGGCGAAGTGCAACAGGTCGAAGCAGTAGAACAGCGCGGGGTGGGTACGGTCGGCCGCTTCGATTTGTCGCGGATGCTTCAGCTGCGCGCGTTCCTGCAGCGCGTTGAACGAGGGCCGCCCGTCACGCGCCAGTGCAACGACCTCGCCGTCGAGCACCATGCTGGCGCCTTGGCGCGAGAGTTCGTCGACGATACGCGGAAAGGTCTTGCTCAGATCCAGGCCGCGCCGCGAGCGCAGCCGCGCGCGCCCGTCGTGGACGAACGCCAGTACGCGGTAGCCGTCGAGCTTCGGTTCGTACAGCCATCCGGGCTGCGCGAACGGAGCGCCTCCCAGTTCCGCCAGCATCGGCATCAGGCGCGTGGGCATCGCCTCCAGCGGTCCGTCCGGGGTGAGACTGGCGGCCTCCTGTGCGCGGCCCGCAGCCCGCCGGCGCAGTGTCGCCACGTCCATGCCGGAGAGCACCGAGCGCGTCCACCCGGCCGGCGGTTCCGACGAGACGAAGCGGTCACGGTGCTTGATCAGGAACCACTGACCTGCCTGCCTGGTGCGCACCAGGGTCCAGGATCCCTTCAGCTTCTCGCCACGCAACTCGATGCTCAGCTTGCCCTGGTCGAAGGCGTCGCGCAGGCGTGCCTGCGCGGTGTCCCGGTCGTGGTAGCTGGTCTGTCCCTCCTCGTCAGGCGAGTAGACCCCGCAGTCCCATACGATCACCTCGCCTGCGCCATACTGCTTGGGCGGGATGACGCCTTCGAAGGACGCGTACTCGAAGGGGTGGTCCTCGGTCTGGACCGCGAGGCGCTTGTCGGCAGGATCGACAGACGGCCCCTTGGGCACGGCCCAGGACTTGAGCACGCCGTCGAGTTCGAGACGGAAGTCCCAGTGCAGGCGCCGCGCGGCATGCTGCTGCACGACGAATAGCAGCGGTCCGCTGCGCCCGCGCGCAGCGGTCGCAGCCGGCTCGGGTGTGCGCTCGAAGCGCCGCTTGCTCTGGTAGGCGCGCAGCGGCGCGCCGGGGTCGGTGGATCCGCGCATGCCGCCGGACGGCATGCGGCGTGCCTGGCTCTGCGCCAGCCGCCAGGGCTACTCAGGACTTGCCGACGTTCCTGCACACATACTCGAAGGTCTGGCCGCCGTGGGAGTTGACCCGGACATCCTCCCACATGCGCTTGCTCATCTTGCCCGAGGACCAGACCACTTCCCCCTGCAGGTCGAGCATCTCGATGGACGTGACACGGTTGATGCGCCGGCCGCAATCGACCTCCACGGTCCCCACGCTCTCCTTGAACAGCACCGGACGACCGCTGAAGTTGTCAGTGAGCGGATTGGTGTACACGCCGCGCTTGCGGAAGCGGATCGTTTCCCCGTCGACTTCGATCGAGGATCGGTCGACGTAGTACTTCGCCTCGGTGTCGGCGCCGACCTCCACCCAATCTCCCTCTGCATGGGCGCAGAACGGTAACGTCAGCGCGGCGACAATCGTGAGTGCCCGCAGCATGGATCCTCCTGAAGTGGTCGATGACGCGATCGCTGAGGCCGTTGGTCACGCGGCCGAAAGCGGCTTGCTCCAGCAGTAGATGCGCATGGGCGGCACGTTGCGCACTTCCAGGCACACCTGCGGAGGTCCCATCCATTCGCCGGCAAAGCGCGCCACGTGCCCGCGCATCTGATAGGCCAGAAAGCGGCCGCCAGGCGCCAGACCCGTCCATATCTGATGGGCGATGCGCCGCGCGCATTCGTTCGGCATGGTGGAGAAGGGGATGCCGGACATCACCAGGTCCGGGGCCGGCAAGCCGTGCATGTGCAGGATGTCCTGGAGGCGCTCCGCGCTGCCGTGATGCACGATCAGCCGTTCGTCCTTGTCGTTGCGCAGGTTCTCGACGAAGTGCTCGTCGAGATCGATCGCAAGCAGGCGGGCATCTCGTGGCAGAACGTGCAGCAGCGCCCGCGTCGTGCAACCCGTGCCCGGCCCGAGTTCGACGACCGTGCGGGGATGCGTTATGCCGGCGACATCAGCCAGACGGCGCGTGAGGAAGCGCGAACTGGGCACCACCGAGGCGATGGTCGTCGGGTGACGCAGGAAGCGTCGAAAGAACATCCACGCTCCCGCCGGGGTCGCGTACCGCTCACGCTGCGCATCGGTTCCCTCGATCATCGCCCCTCCTGCCCTCAGCCAGCGGGATCAGCAAGCCCGATACCTGTTGC
>CAZNBS010000236.1:0-7577 GCA_964570955.1 uncultured Burkholderiales bacterium
TCGGCGTTCTTGAGCGTCTGGCGGCGGCGATAGTCGTCGGGCACGCGGGCGCTGTTGGCGTGCGTCACCTCAATGTAGAAGCCGTGTACCCGGTTGTACTCCACGCGCAGCGTGGCGATGCCGGTGCGGGTGCGTTCCCGCGCCTCCAGGTCCAGCAGGAATGCGCCGCAGTCGTTCTGGATCGCGCGCAGCTCGTCGAGCTCGCGGTCGTAGCCATCGGCGATCACGTTGCCGTCCCGGATCGCTGCGCCGGGTTCGGGTCTGATCGCGCGCACGAGCAGATCCTGCAGTGCGGAGCGCGGAGCGAGGTCGTGCGCCAGCATGCGCAGGCGCTCTCCCGGCATCCCGGCGAGCCGCTCGCGCAAATCGGGAAGCAGGGCGAACGTGTCGCGCAGACCCGCGAGGTCACGCGGCCGTGCACTGCGCAGCGCGATTCGCGCGGTGATGCGCTCGACGTCCGCGCATCGCCCCAGCAGTTCGCGCACGCGCGTGTGTGCCGGCGCCGGTGACTCCTCGCACAGTGCCTGCACGGCGTCGAAGCGTTGCCCGGCGATGCCGGTGTCGCGCAGCGGATTCTGCAGCGTGTGACGCAGGCGTCGGCTGCCCATGCCGGTGCGGCAGGTGTCCAGCAGTGACAGCAGCGTCGGCGATGCCTCGCCGCGCAGGGTCTCGGTGATCTCGAGATTGCGGCGCGTGGCCGCGTCGATGCGCAGGTATTCGGAATCGTCCTCGACCCGCAGGGCGAGCACGTGCGCGGGCGCTGCGCCCTGCGTGGCGTTGCAGTAGTCGAGCAGCGCACCGGCGGCGCCGACGGCCGCATGTAGATGCTGTGCCCCGAAGCCGCCGAGATCCTGGGTGCCGAAGTGCGCGCACAGTGCCCGGTGCGCCGCATCCACCTCGAAGCGCCAGGCAGGCAGCCGCTTGACCGGCACCTCGAAGCCGGCGGGCAGCCCGTTCGCGTCCTCGGGCATGAGCACTTCGGCCGGCTGCAGGCGCGTGAGGTGCGAGGGCAGTTGCGCGGGCGACGTCTCGAGCACGCGGAAATCGCCGGATGCCAGGCTGATCCAGGCCAGGCCGACGCGTTCCGCGCCGGGCATCAGGGCCAGCAGCAGATTGTCGCGCTTGTCGTCGAGCAGCGCGGCATCGGTCAGCGTGCCGGGCGTGACCACCCGCGTCACCTTCCGCTCGACCGGACCCTTGGATTGGGCCGGGTCGCCTATCTGCTCGCAGATCGCGACCGATTCTCCGAGCTTGACCAGCTTGAGCAGATATTGGTCCACCGCATGGAACGGCACGCCGGCCATGCGGATCGGCGCGCCGGCCGAAGCGCCCCGCGTGGTCAGCGTGATGTCGAGGAGGCCGGCGGCGCGCTCGGCGTCCTCGTAGAACAGCTCGTAGAAGTCCCCCATGCGATAGAACAGCAGCATGTCGGGATACTGCGCCTTGATGCGCAGATATTGCGCCATCATGGGCGTGTGGGCATCGAGGCGGGCGTTCACGGCGGCGGGCGGCGATGGACGATCGGTATTGTACCCGGGGCCCTCCGCGCGGCACGCGATGGCGCGGAACGTGCTGCACGATGCGCATTGCCCGCCCGCCCTGCCACATGGCCGAATCGATCCTCGTCGACCGTTATCGCATCCTGCGCCGCCTCGGCGGTCATAAGGGTTGTCTGGCGTTCGAGGCGGCTGGAGCTGACGGAACGCGCGTGGCCCTGAAGCTGCTCGAGATCGACGCCAGTTTGCGTGGGGACGAAGCGCTCCTGCGCTTTCGCCGAGAGGGGGAAGTGCTCGCCCGTCTCGCACACCCGGGCATCGTCCGCCTCCTCGACCGGGGCGAGGGGGTTCGACACGCATGGATCGCGTTGGAACTGCTGCGAGGTCCAACGCTCACTGCTGGTGCCGATACGCTCGCTCCGACCGCGACGCTCGCGTGCATCGATGCGATGCTCGACGCGCTCTCGCATTTGCATTCGCATGGCGTGGTGCATCGTGACCTCAAACCAGCCAACGTCGTGATGGATGCTCACCGAGGCCCGGTGCTGTGCGATTTCGGCATTGCGCGCCTCGAGCATTCGCTGCTCACGCAGAGCGGCGAACTGCTGGGCACGCCGGCTTACATGGCGCCCGAATGCTTTCTCGGCCAGACCTGGGACGCGCGCAGCGATCTGTTCTCCGCGGGTGTCATCGCCTACGAGTTGCTGACGGGCCGGTTGCCGTTCGACGGAGCGAACAGCGGTGAGATCATGTTGGCGATCATGCAGGAACCAACTCCTCGCGCGTCGCGCTGGAATCCTGCGGTGCCGCCGGCGCTCGACGGCGTTCTGGCTGGCGCGCTGGCCAAGTCTCCACATCGGCGCTTCGCCAGCGCGCAGTCGTTTCGCGAGGCGCTTCGCGCCGTCACGACGGGCTCGGTGCGTTCAACGCTCTGACGCAGGGGCCGCCTGAGCGCGCAGCGCCGGCGTGAGATGCGGCTCGATCGCCTGCAGCAACTGGGCGAAGATCTTGGGAGACCCGGCGACGATCTGGCCACGCTGCATGTAGGTCTCGTTGCCTTCGAGGTCGCCGACCAGCCCGCCTGCCTCCAGGATCATGAGCGCGCCGGCGGCCATGTCCCAGGGCGCCAGACCGATCTCCCAGAATCCGTCCACCCGCCCGGCGGCGACGGCTGCCAGGTCGAGCGCGGCCGCGCCCGGTCGACGGATGCCCGCGGTCTTGCGCATGAGTTCCTTCATCATTCCCATGTAGGCGTCGGCGTGCGCGAACTCGCGGAACGGAAAGCCGGTGGCGATCAGGCCGTCGATGAGCTTGGTCCGCTTCGACACCCGCATGCGTCGATCGTTGAGGAAGGCGCCTCGTCCGCGTGAGGTGGTGTAGAGATCGTTGCGCGTCGGGTCGTAGATCACCCCGTGCGTGAGCACGCCCTTCACCGCGAAGCCGATCGACACCGCGTACACCGGGAAGCCGTGCAGGTAGTTCGTCGTGCCGTCGAGCGGATCGATGATCCAGACGTGGTCCGAATCGCCGGAGGCTCCGCTCTCCTCTGCTAGAATGGCGTGATCCGGATAGGCGCTGCGGATGGTGTCGATGATCGCCGTCTCGGAGGCGCGATCCACCTCGGATACCAGATCGTTCAGGCTCTTGTGCTTGATCGTCAGGGCGTCGAGGTTGTCCGCCGCCTGGCTGATGATGCGGCCGGCACGCCGCGCGGCCTTCACCGCGATGTTGATGATTGGGTGGTTGAGCGCCATCTGTGCGTCGGATCTCGGTGAAGAAGTCGGATTGCGGCAAAGAACGAAGCGCGCATTCTAATTTGTTTCAGTGCCACTCCCCACGCCCGATTCCGACGCGCCGCCGCTGCTGTCCAACGTCCGCGTCGTGCTGTGCCAGACCAGCCACCCCGGAAACATCGGTGCCTGTGCCCGTGCGATGAAGACGATGGGGCTGGACCAGCTCCTCCTCGTCAATCCGAAGTACTTTCCGCATCCCGAGGCCGACGCGATGGCCTCGCGCGCCACCGACCTTCTGGCGCGCGCGCAGGTGTGCGCCGGGCTCGAGGAGGCGCTGCAGGGGACGGTCTTCGCCGTGGCCAGCACGGCGCGCAATCGGGATCTCTCGCACCCGGTGCTGACGCCGCGCGAAGCGGCCGCGCGCATGATCGAGGAGGCGCGCCATGGGCCGGTGGCCCTGGTCATGGGTGCGGAGAAATACGGCCTGACGGTGGAGGAAGTCAACCGCTGCAGCGTCATTGCGACGGTCCCGGCGAACCCCGAATATGCCTCGCTCAACCTGGCCGCCGCCGTGCAGTTGTTCGCCTACGAGCTGCGCCTCGCGGCGCTAGATCCCGCGCCGATGCAGCAGCATTTCGCGCCCGCCACACACGAGGACCTCGAGCGCTTCTACGGGCATCTCGAGCAGACTCTCCTCGACGTCGGGTTCCTCGACCCCTCGACACCCAAGCGTCTCATGCAGCGGATGCGTCGCCTGTTCGCGCGCGCTCGCGTGGAGCGCGAAGAGCTGAACATCCTGCGCGGCATCCTCGCGGCGGCCCAGGAGGCGGCCCGCAAGGGTCGCAAAGTTGACTAAACTGCCGGGTTTATCCCTGCGCCGCGCAATCGATCGCGGCGCGCCAGCCGACCGACCACATGTTCGAGGAAATCAGGGAAGACATCCGCTGTGTGTTCGACCGCGACCCGGCGGCCCGGTCGACGTGGGAGGTCATCACCTGCTATCCGGGGTTCCATGCCCGGCTCTTCCACCGTGTGGCGCACTGGCTGTGGGGCTGGGACCTGAAGTGGCTGGCGCGCTTCGTGTCCCACATTGGCCGATTCCTCTCCGGCATCGAGATCCACCCCGGCGCCCACATCGGCCGGCGCTTCTTCATCGACCACGGCATGGGTGTGGTCATCGGGGAGACGGCCGAGATCGGTGACGACGTCACCCTCTATCACGGGGTCACCCTGGGTGGCACCACCTGGAATAAGGGCAAGCGCCACCCGACGCTGGCCGACGGCGTGGTGGTGGGGGCCGGCGCGAAGATTCTCGGGCCGATCCGGATCGGCGAGGGGGCGAAGGTCGGTTCGAACGCGGTGGTCGTGCGCGACGTGCCGGCGCGGGCGACCGCCATCGGGATCCCCGCCCGTATTGTCGAGCCGGGCCGGAATGAGGAGCGTCAGCGTGCGGCGGAGCGTCTCGGATTCTCGGCCTACGGCATCAGTTCGGACATGAACGACCCGACAGTGAAGGCGATACACGCGCTGCTCGATCACGTGGTGAATATCGACGGGCGCATCGAGGCGATTCTCGCCCGCCTGGAAGAGGCCGGCATCGCCGTGGGTGTCGACGAGGCGAAGCAGGACGACTTCGACGCGAACTATCTGAACCGTATTGTTGACTAAAAGTGTCGGGTTTAGTATAGTCGACTTAAATCGTCGGATATGCGGAGTAGGCGCCTCCTCGGTGCCTGGGTGCCTGGACTAGCAAGTCTTTCAACTGCGGGAATCGCCAATGAGACTCACCACCAAAGGACGTTTTGCGGTCACTGCCATGATCGACCTCGCGCTCAACGCCGGCCCGGAACCGGTGACGCTGGCCGAGATCTCGGAGCGGCAGAGGATCTCGCTCTCGTACCTGGAGCAATTGTTCGGGAAGCTACGGCGCAACGGCCTCGTGCAGAGCGTGCGCGGGCCCGGGGGAGGTTATCGGCCTGCGAAGGCGCTGGAGGCGGTGTCCGTGGCGGACATCATCATCGCGGTGGATGAACCGATCGACGCGACGCAATGCGCCGGGAAGGAGAATTGCCGCGACGAGCGCAAGTGCATCACCCACGACCTGTGGATGAGCCTGAACGATCACATCTTCGACTATCTGCGCGGCGTCAGCCTCGCTCAGCTGGTGGCGAAGCAACGCGCCGCCGAGGAGACGCAGGTCATGGAACTGAAGGACCAGCGGCAGCGGCGCGAGCCCGCGTCCCCGCTGGCGATCTGAAACGCAAACGAGCGAGGGGGCAGGTGTCCATCCAGTTGACAGAACGCGCGGCGAACCAGATCCGGCGCTCGCTGAGCAAGCGCGGCAAGGGCCTGGGGTTGCGCGTGGGAATCCGCAAGGTCGGCTGCTCGGGCTACGCGTACACGTTCGACTATGCCGACGAAGTCGGCGCCTCGGACACGCTGTTCGAGGCGCACGACGCCACGCTGGTGGTCGAGCGTGACGCGTTGCCGTATCTGGAGGGCTCGACGCTGGACTTCGTGCGCGAGGGTCTGAAGGAGTCCTTCAAGTTCGACAACCCGAATGTGAAGAACCAGTGCGGCTGCGGGGAGAGCTTCAGCGTCTGACCGGCACTTCTCCGCCGGCGCTCCACGAATCACGAGTCACCAATCACGAGTCACGAATCACGATGAGTTCCGTCCTTCAAAACTTGGTCAATCAGCCGTACCGGCATGGGTTCGTCACCGACATCGATGCCGATGTCGCGCCGAAGGGGCTGAACGAGGACATCATCCGGTTCATCTCGCACAAGAAGAACGAGCCGGACTGGTTGCTCGAGTTCCGGCTCAAGGCTTTCCGTCACTGGTTGACGATGACGGAGCCGACCTGGCCGAACGTGAAGTACCCGAAGATCGACTTCCAGGACATCATTTACTACTCGGCGCCCAAGCCGAAGGCCAAGCTCGCGTCGATGGACGAGGTCGACCCGGAGCTTCGGCGCACGTTCGAGAAGCTGGGGGTGCCCTTGCACGAGCAGAAGGCCCTGGCTGGTGTCGCGGTGGACGTGATCTTCGACAGCGTGTCGGTCACCACCACCTACAAGCAGCGCCTGGCCGAGGTCGGCATCATCTTCTGTTCGATGTCCGAGGCCGTTCGCGACCATCCCGATCTGGTGCGCAAGTATCTCGGTTCGGTGGTGCCCTACACCGACAACTACTACGCGGCGCTGAACTCTGCGGTGTTCACCGACGGCAGCTTCTGCTTCATTCCGAAGGGCGTGAAGTGCCCGATGGAGTTGTCGACCTATTTCCGCATCAACACCCAGGAATCCGGGCAGTTCGAACGCACGCTGATCGTCGCCGAGGAATCGGCCCAGGTGTCCTATCTCGAAGGCTGTACGGCGCCGAAGTTCGACACCAACCAGCTGCACGCCGCCGTGGTGGAACTGGTCGCCCTGGATGATGCCGACATCAAGTACTCGACCGTGCAGAACTGGTATGCCGGCGACGAGAAGGGCGTGGGGGGGATCTACAACTTCGTCACCAAGCGCGGACTGTGCAAAGGGGTGAACTCGAAGATTTCGTGGACGCAGGTCGAGACCGGTTCGGCCATCACCTGGAAGTATCCGTCCTGTGTGCTCCTCGGCGACAACTCGATCGGCGAGTTCTATTCGGTGGCACTGACGAATCACCACCAGCAGGCCGATACCGGCACGAAGATGATTCACATCGGGAAGAACACCCGTAGCACGATCATCAGCAAGGGCATCTCTGCCGGGCAGTCGAACAACAGCTACCGCGGGCTCGTGCGCATAGGCGGCAAGGCCGACAATGCGCGCAATTTCTCGCAGTGCGATTCGATGCTGATCGGCGATCGTTGTGGCGCCAACACCTTCCCCTACATTCAGGTGCAGAACAGCAGCGCGAAGGTGGAGCACGAGGCGAGCACCTCGAAGATCGGCGAGGACCAGCTGTTCTACTTCGCCCAGCGTGGCATCGGCACCGAGGAAGCGGTGTCCATGATCATCAACGGTTTCTGCAAGGAAGTGTTCACGCAGCTGCCGATGGAGTTTGCGGTGGAGGCGACCAAGCTGCTCGGGCTCAAGCTCGAAGGCAGCGTGGGATGAGTTGGGGCAGACAGGGAAACGGCATGAACGCAAAGATCGCAAAGATCGCAAAGGGCGCGCAACGCGCTTACTCCGATTCTCTGCGACCTTTGCGCCCTTTGCGTTGAACGTATTTGATTCGTGTCGGATATGACGACCAAGACGATTCTCGAAGTACGCGACCTCAGCGCCAGCATCAACGGCGTACCCATCCTCAAGGGTATGAACCTGACGATCAATGCGGGCGAGGTTCACGCGATCATGGG
>CAZNBS010000237.1:0-7524 GCA_964570955.1 uncultured Burkholderiales bacterium
CGCCTGCTTCTGACCGGCATCGGGGTGCCGGACGCACCGGGCTGGACGTCCGAGCCCAGTGTCTTCGTGGCGCCGATGACGCCGGGCCGCGCGCGGCGCATTGCGCGCCGCTTCGGCCAGAACGCCGCGGTAACCGGGCGGCGCGGCCGCGTGCCGGTGCTGGTCTGGACCGACTGACACCCGGCTGGCTCATCTGCTGAGCCAGTTCCGCGCGCATCCTTGGCGCATTCGTCATCGACAGGGAGGCGGCCATGCTGTCCAACATCAGTCCGGTCCACGTGCCATATCGCGGCGATCAGGTTCGATGAGCATCCTGACCGAAGCACTGAGCATCGTCGTGGAAAACCGGGTGCTTGCGCGCCGCTATCCAGGCGGTGTCGCAGGGTTCGCGCGCGACTGTCCGAACGCCAGCTTCTGCACGGACGGGCGCCTCAGCCGCGTCGGCTTTCTGTCGCCGCGCGACACGCGCTTCTTCCTGGGCCTGCTCGAGGCCGTGCAGCTGCATGCGCGTGCGCCGGCGCGCGCACCGGAGGTGGCCGTCGTCGACCAGAACGTGGGACTGCTGCATCCGTGCCTGTGGATCGAGTTCGGGCATACCGAGGAGGGTCTGCCCGTGTGTTGGCACGCGGCCCACCGTCCCGGCCGGCTGGCCGTGCCTCCCGACTGGCGGGCGGAGCAGGCGGGCGCTTTCGCGACGCTGCCGGACGTTCCATTCCCCCGGCTCATGCGCTACCTGCGTACGGAGGACCGCCTGGACTGGTACCAGAACCGTCGGACGGGGGAACTCCTGTTCATCGACACCCCGTTCGTGAGGCACTGATGTCAGCCCCCGCCGATCTTCCGATCCCTGGCAAGATGGGCGCTTCGAGTGCGCGCGAGGGTTGCCGGCATGCCGGAGACGATGCTGGAATGGATGGAGTTGCTCAGCTATGTCGTCACCGTCATCGGCCTTCCGCTCGCGATCTACGTGTTCCTGGCCGAGCAACGCAAGGAGCGGCAGAACGAGGAGGAGGAGCTTTATCAGCGCCTGTCCGACGAGTACGGCGATTTCCTCAAGCTCGTCATCGACAATGCGGATCTGCAACTGCTCGGCAAGACCGGGGCGCAGGGGGAACTGACACCCGAGCAGCACGAGCGCAAGCAGGCCCTCTTCGGGATCCTGGTCGCGTTGTTCGAGCGCGCCTACATTCTCGTCTACGAGGACCACATGGACAAGCAGCGGCGCAGGCTATGGCAGTCCTGGGAGGATTACATGCGCGACTGGTGCACACGGCGCGACTTCCGCCAGGCGTTGCCCGAGCTGCTGGAGGGGGAGGACCCGGAGTTCGCCCAGTACGTGTTGAGCCTGGCGGGACTGGAGGCCGCAGCCGGTGCACGCGAGACCCTCGTCGTGCACGGTGACAGGCGCACGTAGCGCGCGCATCTCCCTCGACGACCCGGCGATCGTTCTTCCTCGACGCCTGGGCGGTCATCGTCGCGACCAAGACGCGGTCGGCGGGCGCAGCGTTGCGACGCGAGCGAGGCTTGCGGAACCCGAACAGATGTAACACATCTAAAGAACAATTCCGCAGGGCCGATGAATGGCCCGGCGGCTGTGAAGCGCGCGCCGTTACGGGCTCGCTGCACGACCAGTCAAACACGCTGTCGCGAGAATACAAAAGCGGCAGAGCTTTGCGTCGGGGCTGGTAATCCCGATGGCGAAAGCATCCATCGTCGCGCGGCTCGGGGAGGCATTCTGCCTCGTCCCAGCGCGCGCTGGCGGCAAATGGCGGTAGGATTCAGCCCATTGCGTCCGCCCTGCAATGACTCCGCCACTTTCTCTCGAGCACATCCGCGATCAGTTGCGCGCGTTCGTCGCCGAACGCGACTGGGATCAGTTCCACAATCCGAAGAACCTGGCGATGGCCATGGTCGTCGAAGCCGGGGAACTGATGGAGCACTTCCAGTGGCTCAGCGCCGAGCAGGCCGATGCGCTGGATGCCCAGACGCGCGCCGCGGTCGAACTCGAAGTGGCGGATGTGCTGCTGTTCCTGCTGCGCCTGTGCGACAGGCTGGACATCGACCCGCTGCAGGCCGCGCAGCGCAAGCTCGTCCTCAATGCGCAGAAGTATCCGGTCGACAAGTCGCGCGGGCGTTCGACCAAATACGACAAGCTTTAGCGATCTGCCCGGCGGGCCCGGCGCCCGCTCCATGGCTTCTCCGGTACCTGCTCATGCTCGCCTACCGTCATCTGTTCCATGCGGGAAACTTCGCAGACGTGTTCAAGCACGCGCTGCTCACGCGCCTGCTCATCGCCTTGAAGCGCAAGGAGAAGCCGTTCTGCTACGTCGATACGCACGCGGGAATCGGGCTGTACGACCTCACGCACCCGTGGGCTCAGAAGCTCTCCGAATATCGCGCCGGCATCGAGCGTCTTTGGGAGCGCGATGACATCCCTGCGCTCTTGCAGCCTTACCTGGCCGCGGTGCGTGCCGAGAATACGCAGCGCCGGCTGCGCTGGTACCCTGGCTCGCCGCGCATCGCGCGCGGACTGCTGCGTTCCGGTGATCGTGCCGAATTGATCGAACTCAACCGGGACGATGCCAACGCGCTCGGCCGGTTGTTCGACGGGGATCGTCAGGTACACGTGCACCTGATGGACGGCTACCAGGCGCTCAAGGCATTCCTGCCGCCCAAGGAGCGCCGCGGACTGGTGCTGGTCGATTCCTCGTTCGACCGCGCGCACGAATTCGCGCGCCTGGCCGACGCGCTCGCACTCGCGCACCGGCGCTGGTCGAGTGGAATCTACGCGCTGTGGTATCCGCTCATGGACGCCTCCGCCATGCGCGCCTTCGAGCGCGACGTGAGCGCGCGCGGCATCCGCAAGATTCTTCGACTCGAATTGTCGGTGCTGCCTGAAGGCTGGAACGACAGCCTGCGCGGTTGCGGGATGCTGGTGGTCAATCCGCCATATGGGTTCGAGGAGGAGGCAGGTGCCCTCCTGCCCTGGTTGTGGGAAGCGCTGTCCGAAGCGCGCACCGGCGGATACGAGGTGCGCTGGCTGGTCCCCGAATGAGCCAGTTGCGGTGCACGGCGGTCATTGCCACGCCCGAGCATCGGCAGGAAGTTCACTGTGTCGAAGTGCGCCGAAGTGCCTACGGCGTGGATGTGTTCGTCGATTACGGATGCACCGGCCGCCGGTGCCGGATAGTTCGACGGTCTTCCCAGTCTCAGGAAGGATTGCGCGGCATCGCGACACGGCGCAGTGCCCAGTCGAGCACCAGTCCAAGACGCGGGGGCAGGATGTCCTCGGCCTCGTCGAACGTGGCCCAGGCAAAGCCATAGTCCTCTTCCGCATCCGCATCTGCGGGCAGGCGCAGGGTGATCTCGGCGACAGGGCTTTCCGCCAGGTAGTAGCGGGACACGCGTCCGTCATCGAACGCCACCGTTTCCCGGTATTCCTCGCCCCACGGAAACTCGAGGTCCTCCAGGCCAGTGGCTGCGCGTGTCTCGGCGATCGCCGCCTGAAGCGCCCCGCTTTCGTCCGGTACCGAGGTCTTCGGGAAATCCCAGCTGTCGAAGGTGCGCAGGCAGAGCAGGCGCAGCCTGGAACCGTCGTGGTGCACGACGACCAGCCCGGCCGACAGGTCCTTCTGGGGAATCGGCGTATCGATCACGTGGAATGACCCGGACAAAGACTCGCAGATGGCGCAAGCGGCGCGCCGGCCCGGCAAATGCGAAGCGGAGCGGCGCCGGCATTCAGCCCCGCGCCGCCCCGTGCATGCGGCAGGCAGCTCAGCGGAAGCTGATGCCGCGCTGCCTGGGTGTGTGCGGCTTGGGACCGCCACCACCGCCAGGCTTGCCGCCGCACTGTCCGCCCCGGCAGTGCCCCTTCGGCTCGTCCGCCACCGGGTGCAGCGGATACGACGGCCACCATACGGTGCCGCCCACTGCCGCATCGGCCTGTTCGTCCAACGCCTGCAGGCGCTCGATCTGTGCCAGCTTGAGCTGGCGGTCCAGTTCGTGCGCTTCGGCGCGCAGCCGCATTTCCTGCATCTGCGCCAGGGCGGCGCGCTCCTCGCGCAGTCGGGCGATCGACTGCTCGCGCGACTGCTGCAGTGCAGCGTCACAAGCGGCCGTCTCGCACGTGCGCACGGTCTCGGTCAGGTTCGCCGAGGCGACGGTGTTGTCGTCGCATGCCGTGTCGCTGTACGTGACATCGCCGGTGGGCGCAACGCAGCGGAACACGTCCGCCAGGGCCGGCGTCGCCAGCGCGGCGAGGCTCAGCGCGAAGGAAGTAACAAAGATTTTTCGTTTCATATCAAGGTCTCCTCGAGATGATCTCGATGTCCCATCATGCCAAACTGAGCGCAGCTTGGCATCAATTTTCCTGCGACCGCGTGTGCGATGCGGTCGTCCGGTCTGCACCCCGTAGAATGCGTGACAGGCGCATGTGTCGCCACGCCTGCCCGGTCGCGCGTTGCTCGATCCACCACGTTTAGTCCCCCGACCTCGATGATTCGCTGCATGGGAGAACGTCCGTGAAGCTGCGGCCCGCGGTCCGGCGGGGGCTGCGCTGGGCCGCCGGTACACTCGCGCTGATCGTGCTGCTGCCGGTGCTCGCGGCGACCGTGATCGCCACCTTCGAAATCACGCTCAGCGCCGGTCCGTGGCGGGATCGGCTGGGCGAGGCCGCAAGCAAGCGCCTGGGACGCCGGGTGACGTTCGAGGGACCTCTCGAACTGGTTCCCTCGCTGCAGCCGCAGATCAAGGTGGGCGGCATTCGCATCGCCAATCCGCCGGGATTCTCCTCACCCGACTTCGCCTACCTCGGCGAGGCGCGCCTGCACGTCGATCTCGGCGCCTTGCTGGGCCAGGCGATTCGTGTGCACGAACTCAGCGCGGAGAATGTGCGCGTGCACCTCGAGCGCGCGATCGACGGCCGTGCGAACTGGCGCTTCGCGGCGCCCCCGGGCGGCGCTGCACCTGCGGACCCGTCGGCACCGGCCGCGCGCGCGCCCGACCTGCCGGGAGCATCCGATGTCGACGTCGATGTTCGCGACGTCTCGCTGCGAAACCTGTCCGTGGAGTACTTCGCCGCCGCGGCCGGCTCGCGCCACTACTTCGATCTCGAGGAACTGAAGGCGGCCGCGCCGCGTGATGCACCGGTCACCGTGCGGCTGCACGGCAAGGTCGAGAAGACGTTTGCGTATGCGGCGACATTTGTCGGGGGGCGGGCGGGCGATCTGCGCGCCGAAGGGGTGCAGTGGCCGCTCGCGCTCGATGTCGAGTTCCTCGGTACTGCGCTGCGCGTGGAAGGGAATGTCTCGCCCGGCGCTCAGGGCGAGCAGCTCGACCTCGTATTCGGTCTCGGCACCGAGGATCTCACTCAGGTCGAGCGCCTGTTGCAGATCGAGTTGCCGGAGGTCGGCGCCACCGGACTCAGCGCGCGTGTGCGCTGGAATGGTCCGCGCATGGAACTGACGCAGGTGCGCGGCGTGATGGGACGTACCACGCTCGAGGGTGATTTGCGCTACGAAGCGCAGCCGGGTGTACGCCCCCGGTTGAGTGGCCGGCTGAGCCTGCCCACACTGGATCTGCGTCCCTTCCTCGGCATGCAACCCACCCCCGACGAGACCCCGGGCAGCCTGCTCGACACCTACCGGGAGCTCGAGCAGCAGACGATCAGCCTGCGCGCGCTGCAGCAGATGGATGTGGATCTGGACCTGAGCGTCGCGAGCTGGCTGTCGCTGCCCGGCGAGGTGCGCGACGCGCGCTTGAAGCTCGAACTGGTCAACGGAAAACTGCACGCCCCGGTTCAGGCCGTCATCGCGCAGGTTCCGCTCGAGGGGGTGGTGCAGGCGGACGCAAGTGCGCCGGAACCGACCTTCCTGCTGGAATTGAACGCGCGCAAAACCCGCTTGGGCGGGTTGGCCCAGTTGCTCGCCGGCGTCCCGGGCGTGCAGGGCGATCTCGGCCGCTTTCTGTTGCGCCTGGCGGGTCAGGGCGAGAATCTCGGTCAGCTCATCCGGACGGTCGACGTGCGCCTCGAGTTGGCCGATGCCAGCCTGTCCTACGGCAATGTCGAGGGCGGCCGGCCGGTCGAATTCCGGCTGAACGAGTTCGAGGTGCGCCTGCCGAGCGAGAAACCGCTGACCGGGCGGGCGCGCGGCAGCCTGCTGCGCGAACCGTTCGACGCCCGCTTCCAGGCCGTCGATCTTCCGACGCTCGCGCGTACGCTGCGCTCGCCGCTGCAGGTACGCGCGCGCGCCACGGGCGCGACGCTGAGCGTGGACGGCACGCTGGCCGCACCCGAGGATCGTGCCGGCAGCCAGGTTCGCTTTCGTCTCGCCGCGACGCGCGCCGGGGACGTGGGCCGCTGGCTGGGCCTGTCGCCGGCGGCGAGCGCGCCGCTGCTGCTCGCCGGGCAGGCGCGCGCGACGACCGATGAGTGGCGCCTGTCCGACTTCCAGTTTCGTCTCGGCGGCACGCGCATGACGGGCGAGTTCGCGCGCACGGGCCTGCGCGCCGCGCCGTTGATCCGGGCACGGCTCGACGTGGCGCAGCTGGACGTCACGGAACTGGAGAGCATGCTGCCCCCCTCGCCGCCGCCTTCGCCTGAGGACGTGCCGCGCAATACGCTCGATCTTCCGATCCTGCCGCAGGGAATCGATCTGAGCGATGCGGACGTGGCGGTGCGCATCGAGCGCGTGGCGATGCAGCCGGCCGACGTCGTGCGCGTCGCCTTCGACGGGCGCATGCGCGGGGGCAGGATGGAGCCGTCGCCGTTCTCCGCGCAGGTGGCGGGCACGCCGTTTTCGGGCGCCGTGGCGCTGGATCTGCGCGGTTCCCTGCCGCAGGCATCGCTGTGGCTGGCAGCCAGCGACGTCGACGTCGGTCACCTGCTGCGCGCCCTCGATATCGCGCACGGCGTGCAAGCGCGAGTGGATTCGCTGCGCATGCAGCTGATCGGTCGCGGCAGCCGCCTCGGCGAGATGCTGGAGAAGTCGGAACTGGACGCAGATCTGGAGGATGGCAGCCTGAAGATCCGCGATCCGGCGGGCAAGCCACTGGTCAACGTGGACCTGCGCAACGGTCGTGCGCGGGCCGGTCCGGGTGAGCCGGTGCGCGTGCAATTGAACGGCGCGATCGACGAGACGCCGGTCGCCATCGCCGTGAGCACCGGTAGTGCATCCGGATTTCTCCGAGGAGAGGACATGGTGCCTTTCGCGCTGCGCGCGCAGGCCGCCGGCGCTGCGCTGCGCCTCGACGGCAGGGTGAAGGTGCCGATCAGTCAGGCGGAAGGCGAACTGACGCTGAAGATCGAGGGCGAGCGTCTCGACACGCTGAATCGCCTTGCGCGCACGGAGCTGCCACCGTGGGGGCCGTGGTCGCTCGGCGGACGCTTCGTCGCGTCGGCGCGAGGCTACGAGGTGCCCGATCTGGTTCTGCGAGTCGGGGATAGTCGCCTCGTCGGCCGCGGCCGCTACACGAGCGGCGTCCAGCGCCCGCGCCTGGACGTCGCGCTGACCGCCCCGCGGGTGC
>CAZNBS010000238.1:0-7495 GCA_964570955.1 uncultured Burkholderiales bacterium
GTCCAGGGCGAGGATTCCTCACTGCGGTCGGAATGACACCGTTGGTTATCGCGCGCGAGGATTTCTCAATGCTGCGGAATGACACCGTCGGTCATCGCGCGGCGAGGATTTCTCACTGCGTTCGCAATGACAACGGAGCCATGACACCGCAGCGGTAGCGATGTCTCAATACTGCACGTACGCCATCCCGTCGCGGTGCTTGGTGAACACGAGCGCGGGTCGGAGCATGAGGGGCGTGGACAATTCGCTGCGCGCCTCGACGCGCGCCCAGATCCTTCCGTCGGTATCGACGCGGATGATCTCCACCTCGAAGTCCACCGGGTGTCCTTCGATGAACTGCGTGAAGGACAGCTCCTCGGGCTGGAGCAGCATTTCGTAGGGTTGGCGCGCCAGTTCGCGTCCGACGACATCGACCGCGCGGCGCAGGAAGGCGTAGTTGCGGCTCCACCGGGTGAGCCAGGATTCGATGAGCGGGTGCACGTTGCGAGTCGTCACCCCGGCACAAGCCGGGGTCTACTCAATTCATGAAGCCAGCGCGGCGTCCACGGTCCGCCGCGTCTGCGCGGTGCATGCCGGTGACCACGGCGAACGGCCTGGCTGGCGGCCGCGGTCGGCTGGACGCCGAACGTTCCGGCACGACGTCGCGATCGCCTCGCCCTGCCGGGACCGCCGTCACACCGGACGGATCCACACCGCCGTGTCGTGGAACACCGCGCCGCCGTTGGGCCAGCCGGGCTGCGCGCTGGTGATGGCGTTGATACCGATGCCGTTCTCGAAATACTTGTTCGGCCAGATCCCCTCCACCACCACCACGTCGGGCAGCTGGCCTGCCTGCGGCTTGACGTGCACGATCACCTCGCCGCGCTCGTTGCCCAGACGCACGCGATCGCCGTCGCCCACCTTCAGCGCAGCGCACGCCTCGGGATGCATCAGCACGGTGGGGCGCTTCTCGCGCTTGAGTGAACCGGGCGTCTCGGTGAAGGTCGAGTTGAGGAAGGTGCGCGCGGGTGCTGCCACCAGCCGGTACGGCTTCTGGGACGTGGCGTTGTCGATCACGTTCAGATGGTCGGGCAGCGTCGGCATCTCCTCCCAGCGCCCGCCGAAACGCTTCCAGTCGGGCGAGAAGTGGAACTTTCGGTCCGGCGTGTCGAAGCCGTCGAGGAAGTGCATCTGCTCGAACGGGCGTGCGAAGTTCTGCCCCCCGCGCTCGAGATTGGTCTGCGCGTCCCACATGTCCGAGTCGCGCAGCGTGCGGTCCATGATCTCCCACGCGCTCATCTCGAAGCCCGGGTGCTTCGCCCCGAGCCGCTTCGCCAGCTCGCAGATCACGAAGTGATTCTCGCGCGCCTCGCCGGGCGGCTCGATCACTTTGCGCGCCACCTGGAAGGTGGTGTGGCCGCTGGCGGTGTAGAAGTCGTCGTGCTCCAGGAACGTGGTGGCCGGCAGCACGATGTCGGCCATGGCCGCGGTCTCGGTCATGAACTGCTCGTGCACGCACAGGAACAAGTCCTCGCGCATCAGGCCGGCGTGCACCTTGTGCAACTCCGGACACACCATCGCCGGGTTGGTGTTCTGTACGAGCATGGCGGTGACCGGCGGACCGCCCTTCAGCGCCTCCGGGTCGCCGGTGAGGATGGGACCGAGTCGCGACTGGTCGAGGTCGCGCAGCGACATGTCCATGACGTCCAGGCCTTCGATCAGCGTCTTGTTCAGCGGATACAGGGCGCCCTGCCCGTACAGCGCGCCGCCGCCCCGATGCTGCCAGGCACCGGTCACGGCCGGGAGGCAGCTCACCGCATGCATGTTCGCGGCGCCGTTGCGCGTGCGCGAGAAGCCGTGATGGCAGCGGATGAAGCTGCGTTTGCTGCGGCCGTACAGACGCGCGAAATCGACGATGGTCTGCACCGGCAGGCCGGTGATCTCGGAGGCCCACTGCGGCGTGCGCGTCTTCAGGTGCGCCGCCAGTTGGTCCGGCCGGTCGGTGTACTTGCGCAGGTAGTCCCAGTCCGCGAACCCCTCCTCGAATAGCACGTGCATCACCCCACAGGCGAGCGCGCCGTCGGTGCTGGGACGCGGGGAGAGGTGGATGTCGGCTTTCTCGGCGGTGCCGGTGCGATAAGGATCGACCACCACCAGGGTGGCGCCGCGCTTCTTCGCACTCATGCAGTGCTGCATCACGTTGACCTGCGTGTTCACGGGGTTGCCGCCCCAGATCACGATCAGCTCCGCGTGTTCGGCCGCCTCGAGCAGGTCGACGCCGCGCTTGCTGCCCACGCCGGCGATCCAGCCGGTGTCGGACAACGCGACGCAGATGGTCGAGTACCAGCGCGAGTACTTCATCGCATGGCGCAGGCGGTTGATGCCGTCGCGCTGCACCAGACCCATGGTCCCGGCGTAGAAGTAGGGCCACACCGTTTCGCTGCCGTGCTGCGCGGCCTTCGCCTGAAATGCCTCTGCGACGCGATCGAGCGCCTCGTCCCAGCCGATGCGCTGCCATTGTCTGGAGCCCTTGGGGCCGACGCGCCGCAGCGGATGCTGCAGCCGGTCAGGGTGATGCACGCGCTCGCTATAGCGCGCCACCTTCTCGCAGATCACGCCGGCGGTGTAGTCGTTGCGCTGGCCGCCGCGCACCCGCCCGATCGTCCTGGCGTCGACGATCTCGACGTCCAGGGCGCAGGTGCTGGTGCAGTCGTGGGGGCAGACAGAAGGAGCGATGCGTTCTGGGGCGTTCATGTCACCTGGGTGGAATGCAGTCGAAGCAGGGCCGGCCCGACGCCTGGGGACGTCGCGGGGCGGGATTGTCATCGGTCGCCTTTGCCGAAATTACCGGCGACCGTTCGTCGTACCTCGTCAAAAAGTTGTCCCCAGAAAGTGTGGATACCTTTGTGGATAACGTGCCGGGCCTGGTCTCGAAAGCCTGAAAACAAAGGCTTCCGGCTGGCGATGCGTAACAATTGTGCAATCGTTTACTTCTTATAATATTCAGCTACTTACATATGCCAACACACGGTTGCGCCGGCCCTGCCCGCACTCTTGATAAGTTACTTTAACTCTTGTGCACAAGAATGCTGGACGGACATTCAGGCACCTCCCTCCAGGCCCGGTCCGGCAAGGCAGTCCGGGGTTGTCAAGCATTGAAGGGCGTTCAAACGCTTGTAACAATGTGCGTGCCGCCTGGCCGGGATTTTTCCCGATTCCTGCCCAGTTTAGGCCGAACCATACCGCCTCAGCCATACCTCAGCACGGCCTCGCGCTCGCGCATCCAGTCGGATTCGTCCGCGCCCGCGGCAGCATCCAGATCGCCCGGCAGCGAATTCGCATCATCCACCCATTCGCGCAGCAGCGCACTGCCGTTGATCAGATCGATCGCGAGCCGGTCGCGCTCGTACTCGTACGGAAAATCCCGCCACAGCGGATAGTCCGGATAGAGCTGACGGATGGCCTTGAACGCCAGCGCCTGTGCGCGCCACGGGCGGAAGGCGTCGTGATCGTACGCCCCGTCCTCGACGTGGAACTGCACACCCGCACACAACCGCCCGACGTGCTTGTGAAAGGTCGGCTCGAACCAGCAGACGCGCAATCGGCAGCCCGTCAGCCAGTGCGGGGCGAGTGCGCGCATGCGGGCCACGACCGCGTCCGCATCGAGGTCGGGTGCCCCGAAAAGCTCGAGCGGCCGCGTGGTGCCGCGTCCCTCCGACAGCGTGGTGCCCTCGAGCATCACCGTTCCGGCGTAGCAGCGCGCCATCGACAGATTGGGCGCGTTCGGGCTCGGATTGATCCACGTGCGCTCGTGCAGCGGCCAGCCGAAGCCCGGGCCCTGTGCGGGGTTCCATCCCTGCATGTCGATCACCCGCCAGTCCAGGTCGAGCTTCAGCGTGTCGACGAACCAGTGCGCCAGCTCGCCCATCGTCAGTCCGTGCCGCATCGGCAGCGATCCGGCCCCGACGAAGCTCTCCCATCCGGCGCGCAGTCGCAGGCCTTCCACGGGACGCCCCGCCGGATTGGGCCGGTCGAGCACCCACACGCTCTTGCCCGCCTTCGCCGCTTCCTCCAATACGTAGCGCAGGGTGGTGATGAAGGTGTAGATCCGGCAGCCCAGATCCTGCAGATCGACCAGCAGGACGTCGAAGCTGTCCATCATCGCCGCCGTCGGGCGCCGCACCTCGCCGTACAGACTGAACACCGGGATGCCGTAGCGCGGATCGCGGAAGTCGGACGACTCCACCATGTTGTCCTGCTTGTCGCCGCGCAGGCCGTGCTGCGGCCCGAATGCCGCGGTGACGGACAGTCCGTCCACGCGCATCAGCGCATCGAGCGAATGCGTCAGATCGGCCGTGACCGACGCCGGATGCGCCAGCAGCGCCACGCGGCGGCCGGCCAGCGGTTTGCGCAGCGAGGCGTCGGCAAGCAGGTGCTCGACTCCGAATAGCATTCAGGACTCCATGGGTGAGGTCATCGGCGCGCAGCCGGAAACGCAGTGGCCGCCGTCATCGTCACCGGCCGGCGGCGGCGGATCATTCGCATGCGACCACGCAGCCGTCCTCGTGGTGGAAGTCCGGCCGGCCCGCGGGATGCGCCACGGACCAATACGAGATCGCACCGCCGGCGTGCTCGACCACGGCGGTCAGTGCGAGCAGCAGCCGGGCGGCCGCACCCCACGGCGCCGGCAGTTCGTCGACGTGGACATCGACCTGCAACCGGTCGCTCTGCCCGACCACCCGCATCCGCGGCGGCGATGCGAGTGCGAGTTCTCGCATCCCTGCGCGATACGCGTCGAACCCGTACGCGGACCACTCGCCGGACGGGGAGAAGTTGAACTCGGCGTAGGCCGCTTCCCCCGCGATGCGCACGAAGGCCTCGAAGCACGTGTGGCGCCAAAGCTCGTCGCGCCTGGCCGGTCGAGCGGGCGCCGGCATGACCAACGTGTCGAGCGATCCGTGCAGCGTGTAGGCGAGGCGCATGCCGGAGACAGTGCGCCACGCGACGGCATCGATGCCGCGCACGGCGCCCGGGTCGGACGCGGGGTGCAGCGTCAGGCGATGAAGGCGGGCGGGATCGGGAGGCGCGAGTTCCACGGCGAGGCATTGTAGCCTCCCCGGCCCGCCCCCCGCGCCGCCGGCTAGGCGAGCTCGCGGATGAGGCGCTCCGGAATGTCCTGCTCCTTGCGCCCGACCAGTGCGTAGTAGAACAGCGGACGGCCGTCGATCGAGATGCGATGGCGATAGCGCTCGAGGTGTTGGACTTCCAGGGCGTCGGTCAGCAGCAACGACTTCACCAGCCGCGAGAAGCCTGAGGTGTCCGACTCGAGCAGGAAACTCTCCTTGATGTTGAACGCCACCCAGCCCGATGGTGCGATGAAGTTGAAGGCGCGCGCGAAGGCGAGCGCGGGGATGTCGCCGAACCCGAGGGCGGCGACGCACGACAGGCAGTCGAAGTGCCAAGTCGCCAGTTCGCCGCGCGTGCTCTCGCGCAGTCGGGAGAAGTCCTCGACGTAGTAGGCATCGTAGACGCCGGGACGGTCGCGTTCGCACGCCATCTGCGCTTCCTCGCAGATGTCGACGCCGACCACGCGCGCCACGCCCACCGCGTGCAGCTGTTCTCCGAACATGCCGTTGCCCGCGCCCAGATCGAGCACGCGCAGTTCGGACATCTCGATGCGGTTCTCGCCCAATACTTTGGCCAGGATGTCGGCCACCTTCCTCGGCGAGTTGCACTTGAGGCGCTGATAGAACAGCTGCTCGTACAACCCCGGGCGTCTGTAGATCTCGCCGTACTCGTGGAAGCGGATCTTGCGTTCCTCGCCCCCTTCGACGAGATGGCAGTAGGCCTCGTCCTGCGCCAGCTTGTGAGGGGGCGTGATGGGAAACTTGATGTTGTACTGCTCTGTTCTGATCATTTGTCGCCTTCGTTTAGTCGACTCGCACGATGGCGAGCTGCCGGCGTCGTACGCGACCGACGGGCGGTTGAACACAGTCCGGCGCGTCGCGCGCCAGACACTCGGCTAAGAAGGTGTGAAACGGCGGCCGCTCGGATGCTGCAGCCGGAAGACGATTCGGACGATGACGCTGCGGTGAAGTTCCGCTGTCCGTGAGGAGATCGCGCGCCGTGCGTGCGCGCGTCTGCGCCGCTTTCGCGCGTGCCTGCTACGGCGCGCGCGGCGACGCGAAATGAGCAATGAGCGTGGATACTGCCTGCATAGGTGCCGAAGGGTACCGCGTTGCGGCGGTCGTTGACAACCCTGAAGGTAGCATCACGGCCGCTCGCGTCGCCTCGACATGTGCACTTCGGGCATACTGCGGCACACGCGATCACGCACGCCATCCGACCGACGATGCAATCCAGCCTGACCCTCGACGCGACTCGTCCCGCAGCCTGCGCTCCTGCGCAGTCGGTGGACGCCATCCTCGCGCTGTTCGACCTGCCCTTTCCCGAACTGCTCTACCGCGCGCAGACGGTGCATCGTGCGCACTTCGCGCCGGATCGCGTGCAACTCTCGCAGCTGCTCTCGATCAAGACCGGCGGCTGCCCGGAAGATTGCGCGTACTGCCCGCAATCGGCACGCTACCAGACCGGCGTGCAGAACCAGGCGCTGCTGCCCCTGCAGGAGGTGCTCGACGCAGCGAGGAAGGCGAAGGAAGGCGGTGCCACGCGCTTCTGCATGGGTGCGGCGTGGCGCGGGCCGAAGGATCGCGACCTCGAGCCGGTCCTGGACATGGTACGTGCGGTGAAGGCGCTGGGCATGGAGACCTGCGCGACGCTGGGCATGCTGCGCGCCGGACAGGCCGACAAGCTGAAGGCCGCGGGGCTCGACTACTACAACCACAATCTGGATACGGCGCCGGATTTCTACGGCGACATCGTCAGCACGCGCGAGTACGAGGATCGCCTCGACACCCTGCAGCAGGTACGCGCCGCGGGCATCCACGTCTGCTGCGGTGGCATCGTGGGCATGGGCGAGTCGCGTCGCCAGCGCGCCGGGCTGATCGCGCAGCTCGCCAGCCTCGACCCGCACCCGGAGTCCGTGCCCATCAACAACCTCGTGCAGGTGCCCGGCACGCCGCTGCACGGCACGCAGCCGATCGATCCGCTGGAGTTCGTGCGCACCATCGCCGTCGCAAGGATCGCCATGCCGAAGTCATTCGTTCGCCTCTCTGCCGGGCGCGCGCAGATGTCCGAAGCCGAGCAGGCGCTGTGCTTCATGGCCGGCGCGAATTCCATCTTCTGCGGCGAGAAGTTGCTCACCACCGGCAATCCGGACGTCGACAGCGACCGCGCACTGCTGACGAAACTGGGGATGCAGCCGCTGGAGATGTAACGGTCCGATCGCGCGCCCTACGTGTTTGCAGGGCGTCGTCATGTCGCGCGCAGTGAGCGATTTCGCTCTGGAGGCTGCGGGATGACACCGTGGGGCGGGATGTACACCGGAGCGTCGAAGCGATGGGGCAGCGCAACGGCGGCGCGCCACCAGGTGTCATTTCGAGCGCAGCGAGAAATC
>CAZNBS010000239.1:0-7447 GCA_964570955.1 uncultured Burkholderiales bacterium
ACCGTGGGGGCGTCCACGGCTGGGATTCCTCTCTCCGATCGGAATACCGCCGCGGGAAGTGTCATTCCGAGCGAAGCGAAAGATCTCCCTGCCGCACGAGCGACGAGGCCATCTCGATCAGCGTCTGGGGATTGACCGGCTTGACCAGGTGAAGGTCGAACCCGGCGGATTCGCTGCGACGACGGTCGTCCTCCTGCCCCCAGCCCGTGACCGCAACCACGAACGCGCGGTTGCGCGAGGACAGCGCGCGAAGCCTGCGGCACACTTCCAGCCCGCTCATGCCGGGCATGCCAATGTCGAGCAGTACCAGGTCGGGTTCGAAGCGGCCTGCTTCCTCCAGCGCGACCTCACCGCGATAGGCCACACGCACATCGCATCCGAACTGGCCGAGCAGCAGGGAGACGCTGTCGGCCGCATCGGCGTTGTCGTCGACCACGAGCACGCGCAGACGCGACAGTTCCGGATTGGCCGGCTGCGCCGGGGGCGTATACGCCGATGCCGGTGCATGCAAGGTCGGCAGCCTCACGATGAAGGTCGCGCCGTGCCCCGGCCCACGACTCTCCGCGCGAATCGAACCACCGTGCATCTCGACCAGGGTACGCGCGAGCGAAAGACCGATCCCGAGTCCGCCTTGCGACCGATCGTTCGCCCCATCGCTCTGCATGAACAATTCGAAGACCTTTTCCAGCATCTCCGGCGCGATGCCGATTCCCTGATCGCGTACGCAGACCACCGCCTCGTTGTCTTCGAGGTGCACGGAGATCTCCAGGCGCGAGCCCACTTCGCTGTACTTCGAGGCGTTGTCCAGCAGATTACCGAACACCTGGGTCAGCCGGGCCGTATCGGCATCGACCGTCACGGGCAGATCGATGCCGTGAACGACCAGGGTCTGCGTGCGCTGCTCGATCACGGGGAGGCAGACCTCCACGGCGGCCCGGATGGCGTCCGCCAGGGGGATCGGCGCGCGCTGGAGCGTGAGCTTGCCGCGCGCCAGTCGCGACACATCGAGCAGATCGTCGAGGAGACGAGCCATGTGCCCCAACTGCCGGTCGATGATCACGCGGCAGCGTTCCAGCGCGGGGTCGGTGAGTCCACGTGCCCGCATCATCCCGATCGAGGTGCGGATCGGTGCAAGCGGATTACGCAGCTCATGCGCGAGCATGGCCAGGAACTCGTTCTTCCTCCGATCCGCATCGCGCAGCTCGGCTTCGTAGCGCTGGCGCTCCGACAAATCGTAGAAGTGGCACACGACGCCCGGGCGTCCGTCGGGCAGCGTCAGTCGCTCGATCTGCCAGTCGTAGCTCTCCGTCGCGCCACTGTCCGAGCGTCGTTCGACCGTTCTCGGGGAGCGATACGGCATGCCCGTCTCGAGGGTGTGCCGAAAGCGGGCGATGGCCTGACTGGCGAACGGCTCCTCCCACAGGATGCGCAGCACCTCGGCGAAATCACGCCCGAGGAGGGGATGCACGTTCGCAAATACCTTGTGCGCGCCGGCACTCACCATCTGCAGCCGGAAGTCCGTGTCGACGACGTAGATGCCGAAGGGCGAATTGTCCACCAGGTGCCGGAACGTGTCGTGCGCGCGCCGCAGGGCGGCCTCGGCGGCGCGCCGTTCGGTGATGTCCTGGATCGCGACCACGGCGTACTGCACGTCGCCGGCCGCGTTGTAGATGGGGGTTGCGGTGTAGAGGCCCTGCCACGCCCGACCTGTGCGCCGGTTGCGCACGGTGAGTTCGACGTCGGTCACGGTTTCGCCACGCAACACGCGCAGGGTGACTCGATCGTCGTGGGGCACGAGGCGCCCCGACGTATCGAACGCCTCGAACGTTTCCAGAAAATCGTGCTGGCTCAGGAGTCTCGCATCGGGTTGCAGGCCGTGCAGCGCGCGTGCGGCGTCGTTCATCAGTCGCACGCCGCCGTCTGGGTTGAACACGACCAGCGGCTGCGCCAGCGGCCGAAGGATCGCGAGCAGGTCGGGTTCGCTCTGCGCTTGGCGCGATGCCCCTTCGCGCTCTCGTTCGAATGGTTCTCGACGGCCTATCGACATGCAGCTGCCTGGTTGCAGGAGGTGCCCATGCCCAGGTGGCAGCCCAGGCGAAATCCGAGAACGTCAGCAATCGGCGTGCGCGGCTTCAATAGAAGGCCCCGGTCTTGATTGCCAGGCACGATTGCCCGGCGGGAACGAGCGCGAGCGTCACGGACTCCGCCGACGGGTCCTGGAATAGGGCGATGCCCTGCATGTCCGCGTAGGGCTTCCAGTCCTTGAACGTCGTGTCGCGCGCCTCGCCGCAAGCGGTGGAGAACACGAACACCTGAGTGAACGACACGTCGCAGGAATCCCCCAGTGGCGCCACTGCCAGTGCCGAGATCTGGCGGCCGTCCTCGTAGGTCTGTGTGGTGACGCCGTGGAAGAGATGGTGGTCGGGGTCGGCCTTGTGCCATACCGCCAGATGGGCGTACGCATCCTCGCCGTGGAAGTATCCGATTACGTCTCCGATGCGAGCGGCACATCGCTGTGCGCCCACCTCCCTGGCGCGCTGGACCAGTCCCGTCTCCTCCGCGGTCTCGTCGGCGGATGCCGTGGCTCCCGCCAAAGCGACAATGAGTGCGAATGCGAGCCTGTTCATTGGCATCTCCTGAACGTGGTTGCGCGAGCCGACGGGCCGCGCATGCATGAGCGCGGGAAGGATAGTCTGCCGGCGGCGACGATTGGAAGTGCATCCGCGCCACCCGTGCGACGTTCTCGTGCGACATCGACCTCCATGGCGCGCGCAAATCTCCTTGATTGTGCATGCTTGGCGGGCCGCGGGCGCGCCGATACGCGCGTTTCGCATCCTCCGCGAGCCGTGGTCCATCGATTGCTCCGATTGCGGAGGGGACCATTCCGGTGCCATGGGGACAAGAATGAGATGCCGCGAATTGCTCTTCGCGGGAGTGATCGGGACCGCTGTTACCGTCGCCGATGCGATGCCCATCGACGCGACCGCGTCGCCGGCCGACAACGCGGGCGCCCAGATGGAGAGACAGACCGGATTCGACGCGGTCCGAGAGCAGTTCGACTTTGTCGGCGGGTGCTGCAGCCTCGACGACCTGCTTCGGCTGAGTGGTGCATCGCCCTGGAGTGCAGAGGCGGCCGCCGACACCGGCACGCCGTTGAGTGCCTTCGTCGTCGGGCCGGCTACGGCGGAACTTCAACTCATCCCCGCGCCGGGTACGCTGGCGCTCGCGATGCTCGCCTTCACGGTACTCGGACTGATCGGGAGAGCGCGTGAGTGCATACCGGTGACGCGGGCGAACGGATTCAACGGCAGGCGTCGTTCCGATGAATTCTCCGCGGCGCGCATGGTAGCGGAGACGACCGCGCCGCCGATGCCTCGGTAGAAAAACTGGTCAGTGCGCGGTGCGGCCGCGTGGCAGGACCACTTCGAACACCGTTTCGTGCGCGTCGGACCGCGCGTGGATGTCGCCACCGTGCGCCCGCGCGATCTCGCGCGCGATGTACAGACCCAGGCCGAGATGGTTCTGTGCCTCGTGCGACCCCTCGTCGGTGCCGCGTTTCAGCGGTTCGAACAGGTCTGCCAGCGCGGACGACGCGATGATCGACCCGCGATTGCTCACCTGGAAGCGGACTTCGGTCGGTGCGTCGTGGATGGCTACATGCACCGGCGCGTCCGCGCCGTAGCGAATGGCATTTACCACCAGATTGCTCAGCAGCTGTTGCAGGCGCTGGCCATCCCACAGGCCGGGGACGCGGGGTGCGCTCTCCAGTTCCAGGGTTCCGTGCGGGTGTGCCGCTCGCAGCTGCTCGATCTCCTCGGCGAACAGCACCGCCATGTCGACCTCGGCGGGAAACACGCGGATCCCCAGACCCAGGCGGGTGCGGTTGAAGTCGACCAGGTCGTCGAGCAGTGCCTGCATCCGTGCACCGCTGCGAATGAGCACGCTGGCCGCGTGCGTCACCTCGTCACCGGCGTTGATGGCCGCCAGCTGTGTCGCGGTCATCTGGATTGCCTGGAGGGGGCTGCGCATGTCGTGGCCGAGCATGCCGAGCAACAGGTTGCGCGCCTGCTCGACCTGGCCATTGAAGTGCCCGATCGACTCGGCGAGCGCCTGATCGATCGCTTCATTGAAACGGATCACGTCCTCGAGCGCCGCGGGGTCGGGACGGCCTTGGTCGAGCCAAAGACGCAGCACGCTTGCGCGCAACGCGCGATATTCCGCGGCGAGCTGGCAGATATCGAAGCCGCTGCGCGCGCGCAGGACGGCGTGCGTCTGCGCGGCGGTCTCGGGCGCACCGGCCGAAACCGGCGCACGGCCCATGGCCTTCTGCGCCTGCTGCTCGCGCGTCTGCGGTGTCTGGAGGTCGCGGGCGATGGCGAGCAGGATCGGCTGCGCGTGGTTCCGCAACTCCAGCTGACTCATGCGCGAGGCGGCAGGCGTCTGGGTCGCGGCGAATTCCTCCCACTGCGACAGGATGGTGTCCAACTCGAGAACGATGAACTCGTGCAATCGCATGCGGGGTTCCGCCGTGCAGGTCGAACGCCAATTGTGCCCGAAGCACGGAGTGATGGACGTCAATGTCGGCCGAAGCGTCGTTGGAGCCACGATTCGTGGCCTGCACATCGCGCTCGACGGCACAGCCTTGACTCGTCAGAGCGCCGGCTCCTGCGAATCGAGCGCGACCATGTGCCAGGCTGCGGCGTGCAGACGTCGGAGGCAGTCGGGCAGCACGGCGAGGAGCCGGTCGGGACGGTTGATCCCGCACGCGGCGTCGTGCATGAGCAGGATGTCGCCATCGCGTACGTGCGCGAGGCGGCGCGCGATCGCGGACGGGCGCGCGAGCGGACCCCAGTCGACCGCGCTGCGGGTCCACATTACCGTACGCTGTCCGAGCGCGGCGGCCGCTTCCTCCATGCACGCGCGCCTGCGCCCGTGCGGCGGACGGTACAGGCGCGGTTGCCGGCCGAGGATGTCTGCGATCGCCTTCGCGCCGTCGCGCACCTCGCATCGAGCCGCCTTCGTCGACAGAAGCCAGGGGTGACGGTGGCTCCACGTGTGATTTCCGATGACATGGCCGGCCGCGTCGATGCGGCGTACCAAGGCGGGACTGGCGCACGCGGCCCGGCCCACGAGAAAGAAGCTCGCATGCGCGCCGTGCGCGGCGAGCAGGTCCAGCACGACCGGCGTCCAGCGCGGATCCGGACCGTCGTCGAATGTCAGGCGGATGCGCGGCACGGGAAGCGTTCGATCAGGGCGCGGCGCGAGATCCAGTAGGCGTGGGGCTGCGGCCGGGCGTGCTCGCGCGTCTCGCGCGCCGGCGCAAATGTCCATAGGAGCAGCCTGAACCAGGCCGCGCGTAAACGCGTGGCCGGCCCCTCGGGTAGAGGCAGCGCCACGAAGCCGATGCGCGCCCCGTGCGGGGGAAGCCAGGAGGTGGCATGAAACGCCTCGATGCCGATCAGGCGTTCGCTGGTACGGGCCGCGTCGGCGAGCGCCTGCATCGATTCCAGCATCTCGCGGGCGAATGCGTGGGCGGCCGCGCGCGCCGAGGATGCGGACAGGCGCGAAAAGCCCAGATTGTTGAAGTGCAGGCTGCCGACTTCGTCGCCGCTCTCGATTCGGGTTCCGTCGGGAAGCGTGATTGCGGCGCCGCGATACCGGTCCCGTCCGACCAGCAGCACGCGGCCGAGCGGCTCCAGGCCATGTGCGCGCTGGTAGCCCAGTTCGATGCCCAGCATCGCCGTGCGGGCGGCCAGGCGCAGCACCGCGGTCATGGCTTCACCAGCACCCGATGCCGGCGGTGCGCATCGGCGAGATCCAGTGCCAGTGCGGCAACCCGTGCGGCGCCGTTCCGGTGCCCCAGTTCCCACGCGTGCGCCTGCATGGCACGCAGTCGCGCCGGCGCGTCGAACATGGACTCGACGCGGCCCGCCACATCGCACCCAAGGACCAGATCTCCGACGGCATGGCGCCGGAGGAACTGCAGGTTGAAATCCTCCTGCGCGTGCAAGGTCCCGGTCGCCAGCAGCGGTCGGCCGCAGGCGAGAGACTCGGCGACCGTCAGACCGCCGGGCTTGCCGACCACGATGTCGGCGGCGCGCATGAGCAGGGCCATCTCCGCGGTCCATGTCCATAGCCGCAGCCGCTCGTGTCGATGGCTGTGGAGGTGCGCTGCGGCCTGGACATCGCGCCCGGTCACCACCAGTACCAGCGGCCGGCGGGGCGAGGCGAGCAGGGCGCGTGCGACCGGCTCCACGCCGATCCCCAGACCGCCGCCGACGACCAGGACGACCGGCATCTGCTGGTCGATGCCAAGGCATGCACGTGCCCGGGCGCGCTCCGGGGGCGCAGCGAAGGGCGGCATCAGCGGAATGCCGGTCACGGTTGCACCGGCCTCGCCCCGGTCCAGGCGAAGCGGCACGTCCGCATGCGGCAGGCAGTAGCGGTCCACGCCCGGCTGCAGCCAGAAATCGTGCACGCCGTAATCCGTGATCACGCCGATGGACGGGATGCCGGCCCGGCGGCGTCGGGCGCAGAGTGCGAGCAGCGCAGCGGGGTTCATCTGCGTCGACACGATCGCGTCGGGTTCGAACTCGCGCAGCACGGCGTCGAGACGCCGTGCCAGGAGCGTCCAGCCGCTGCGGATGATGGCCACGCGCAGGAGGCTGCCGGCGCCAGGCAGCAGGCGGGTTGCGCCGTCCCAGGCGCCGCAGAAGGAGCGCAGCATCAACCGGTCGAAGGGGTGGCGGGCGCGCGTGCGGAACTCGTCCAGTGTCTGCCGCGCGGTGCCGGCGAGCTCCGCCAGCCCCTCGAGCAGGGCTTCGGGCAACGGTGCGCCGGCCAGGATCGCGCGCCAGGTGCGCTGGTCCAGCCGGTAGATGCGGTCGTACAGGCCGGTCCGGTCCCGCACCAGGTTCAGGTAGGCGCGTTGCAGCGACGCCGCAACCGCCTCGTCCATGAGCGACCAGAAGTCCTGCGTGCGCACCGCGCATCCCGGCTGCGCGGCGCGCAGCGCCGCTGCGACCGCTGCGGCCGCGCGTGCATGGCCGGCACCGAGTGACGCGGTGAGCAGCAGGATGCGGGAGGCATGGCGGCTGCGCGGATTGGGCAGAGCGTGGTCCATGGCGAGCGCGGTGTGCACGCAGCGGTCCCGGCTGCAAGGAGGAGTACGTCCCCGATCTACGCCGCTGGCATGGCAGAACTTACACGCGCCGGCGTGCGCCGGTGCCGGCGGTCCCGCGCGCGGGGTCCGTCGGGCTCGAACGATCGGCGTTTCAGCCGTGCACGGTGCGCGCACGATCCACCAGGATCGCCGCGAGGAGCGAACCCCCCCCGACACACAGGGCCCAAAACACCCGTTCGATGCAGGACTCCTGCGCGCCGTGCACGAGGGCGCAGATGACGAATCCGATGGCAGCGACGGCGGCGGTCGCGGCGATGAGATCGA
>CAZNBS010000240.1:0-7439 GCA_964570955.1 uncultured Burkholderiales bacterium
GAAGAAACGGGGATGCGCTATAAGGTGAACGGCGGCACCGCGATGACCGACGCGTCATTGGTGCGAGCGCGCGGCGTTAGCCGACGCCGTGTTGCGAGCCCGTCTCTGAGCATGGTCGGGGAATCGTCGGTGACAGTGGTGAGCGGCGCGAGCCGCATCCCGTTTGAGAGATCGAGTCGTATTCGACGCTTCCCATGGTGCCGCCGTTCACCAACGATCTTGGAGCACGGCATGGCAAAGCGCAAGCGTGAAGAGCAAGTCTTTCCGAACGCCGCCGCGATCGACATCGGGGCATCGAGTCACTGGGTGGCGGCGCCGCCGGCGAGCAGCGATGCGCCGGTGCGCGAGGTGGGCACGATGACCGCCGATCTGCACGGGCTGGCGGATTGGCTGAAGGCGTGCGGGGTGGACGTGGTGGCGCTGGAGTCGACTGGGGTGTACTGGATTCCGGTGTACGAGGTGCTGGAGCAGCGCGACTTCGAGGTGTGGCTGATCAACGCTCGACAGGTGAAGTACGTACCGGGGCGCAAGAGCGACGTGCAGGACTGCCAGTGGCTGCAGAAGCTGATGAGTCTGGGGCTGCTGCGAGCGGCGTTCCGGCCGGCGGCGGAGGTGTGCGTGATTCGGGCGGTGAGCCGGCAGCGGGAGTTGTTGCTGACGCAGCAGGCGAGCTGGGTGCAGCGGATGCAGAAGGCGCTGGTGCAGATGAACCTGCAGTTGACCGAAGTGCTCAGCGACGTGATGGGGCAGACCGGGCAGGCGATCATCCGCGATATCGTGGCCGGGCAGCGCGATCCCGTGGCGCTGGCGCAACATCGCCACCGGCGCATCCGGGCGAGCGAAGCCGAGATCGTCGGCGCGTTGACTGGCAACTGGCGCGAGGAGCATCTGTTCGTATTGGGTCAAGCGCTGGCGATGTACGACGACCTCGGCCGGCGGCTGGCGGAGTGCGACGCCAAGCTGCGCGAGTTGCTGGTGGCCCGGGCCGCTGGCGAAATCGATCTCGGCAAAGTCCCGCGCGAGGGGAGCAAGGCCCGCGGCGAATTCGACCGGCGCCAACTCTTGGCGAACTGGGCCGGTGTCGATCTCACCCGTATCAACGGGCTGGGGTTGGACTCGGTGCTGAAAATCTTGAGCGAGGTCGGGGTCGACCTGCGGCGGTTCGCCAACGTCAAGCACTTCTGCTCATGGCTGGGGCTGTCGCCGGCGACCAAGATCAGCGGCGGCAAGGTGCTGTCGGCGGGGACCAAGCGCTCCGCCAATCGGGCGCGGCAGGCGTTCAAGATGGCGGCGATGACGCTGGCGCATAGCGACTCCGCCCTTGGAGCTTTCTACCGTCGCCTGTGCAGCCGGATGGACAAGCCCCGGGCCAACACCGCCACCGCCCACAAGCTCGCCCGGTTGGTGTACTTCATGCTGACCCGTGGGGCGCAGTTCGTCGACCAAGGGCAGCAGCGCCAGCGCAGCATCTCCGCCCTGAAGCGCCGTGCCGCAGCGCTCGGATTCCAGGTCAACCCAATCGGGGCAGCCACATGATACCGGCTGTCACTTGTTCTGTTTCTTGAGAGAGAGAGAGAGAGAGAGAAAGTGGACAGTACGCGCTGCAATCGCTGATCGACAAATTTAGACAGCACGTCGATCGTGTTGCGTCCGGTGCGGCGACCGCCAAACAGGACCCAGCGCTTGCGGGGCCCGTGGCGCTCTAGCGGACTAGAATGGCGCTCGGTCTTCGACTGGAATTCTGCAATCAACCGGGGCGGTATTGTCTATATCGCGTTCGACCCGGATTTGACACTTCCTGGTAACACACTGCCCGTAGAAGTGCCACACCCCAGGCGCTGGCCTGCCTGCGCAACTTCGCCATCGGCCTATTACGCCTGCACCGCTACCCCAATATCAGCGCCGCATTGCGCGCCTCGGCCGTCCAACCCGAGAAAATCCTCGCCATGCTCAAGGTCTGACTCTATCCCACAGCGCTGATCTGCAACCCCCTGGCTCTGCCGGCGCAATACCGACACGCTCGCCGCTGGCCACCCGCGTCATCCACCGTCCTCAGGCACCGGTCAACACCGCGCTCCACCCCATCAGCATCATCGCAGACCCGATCACCACCGATCATCAAGACCTGGTAGCGCTACGCCTCGTGCCGCCTGACTTTGACGTGGCCGTGTCGAACCCCTACTGCAACTTGACGCCCGATTGCTTGAGAATCCTGCCCCATTCGGCGATGTCGTTCTTCAGAATCGTGGCGGCCTCTTCCGGCGTGGTCACCGTGGCTTCGACACTCTGCGCGGCGAGTTTGTCCTTCACGTCCTGGGTCGCGAGCGCCTTGGCAATGTGCTGGTTGAGGATCGCGATGGCGGCGTTCGGCGTCTTCGCCGTCGCCAGGATATAGAAATTGATGTCGACATTGAGCGTGGGGAATCCGGCCTCGATCACGGTCGGCACATTCGGCAGCGCGGCCAGGCGCTCCTTGCTGCAGACGCCGATGATGCGCACCTTGCCGGCCTTCGCGAGCGGGATGCCGGTCGCTGTGGTGGTGAACCACAGGCCGATCCGGTTGGCGATCACATCCGGGGCCGCGTCGTTGGTTCCCTTGTACGACACGAGCGAGATGTCGATCTGGCCCGCGGACTTGAGCAGCTCGCCTAGGAAGTGGGATACCGACGCGTAAACACCGCCGTAGTTGACTTTGCCGGGATTCGCCTTCGCGATGGCCACCAATTCCTTGATCGACGTGGCGGGCGACGCGTTCGGCACGGCCAGCACGTAGGCGAGCTTCGCCGGCCGGATCACCGCCGCGAAATCCTTCAGCAGATCGTAGCTGACCTTGTTGACGTAGGCATTGGTGATATGGCTCGTGCTCGCGATCACGATCGTATGTCCGTCCGGCGGCGCCTTCGCCGTCAGTTCGGCGCCGATCGCGCCGGTGGCGCCCGGCCGGTTCTCGACGACCATCGGGCGGCCCATCTCGTCGCCTACTTTCTGCGAGATGACGCGCGCTATGAGGTCGTTGCCGGTGCCCGGCCCGTAGGGCACGATGAAGCTGATCGGCTTGGTAGGGAAAGATTGCGCCGCAGCATACCCCGCGGGAGTCACTGCCGCGGCGCCCAACAGCAAGAGCACGATCGCAAGCCGGACATCACCGTGCTTCGACATGGTCATCACCTCCATCGACGATGTTACGCAATGCGTGCCCTCCTGTCGCGCCCACGCGCAGCGCATCCAGTAGCGGAGCACCCCCAGGCAGTATTCGCGCCGCGGGCGCCCAGGCGAGTAGGCATTTCAAAACACTTTTTTCGCTAGCAGCCTGTCGGACTGAAAGTCCGACAGGCTGCTAGTATCAGCGAAAGTGGCCGAGTCCCAAACGATGCCGTGTTACGGTTCAACCATGATCTCCGCGGCTATCAGTCCGCTTTCGCCCCGGACAGCGCGATTACCCGCGCCGTCATTTCGGCGTCCTTACGCAGGAACGCGAGGAATTGCGCGGGCGTGTTGGCGATCAGCTCGTAGTCCGGCAGGCGGTCAGCCACAGCGTTGGTCGTGACCCCGCGCGCGATTTCGGCCTGCAGCAGGTTGACGACCGCCGACGGCGTCCCGGTTGGCGCGAAGAAGCCAAACCAGCTGGCGATGTCGTACCCCGGCAGACCCGCTTCGGCGATGGTGGGCAGATCCGGCAGTGCCTTGATGCGCCGGGCAGTGGTCGCACCGAGTGCACGCATTGCGCCGCTGCGGATGTGTGGGAGCGCAGTGGGCGCCGAGCCGAAGGTCATCGTCACATGCGCGCCCAGGACCGCTGCGGTGTACTCGGTCGCGCCTTTGTACGGAACGTGAACCAAATCGATGCCAGCCATCGCGGCAAACAGCGCGCCACCCAAGTGCACTGGCGTTCCCACTCCGGACGAGGCGTACGTCAGCTTCTTCGGCGTCGCCTTGGCCAGCGCGATCAACTCACGAACGCTTGTGGCCTGGATGCTGCGCGGAACGACCAGTATATGCGGAAGCACCGCCACCAGCGTGATCGGCGCGAAGGATTCGACGCTTACCGCCGGCTTCTTGCTGGGCGACAGCGCGGGCAGGGCGGTGAGGTTGTTGATTTGCACGAGCAGCGTATGGCCATCCGGGACGGAGTGCGCCGCGATCTCCGAGCCGATCACGGTATTGCCGCCGGGGCGGTTGTCCACGATCACGTTCTGCTTGAACACCATCGAGAGATGCTGGCCCACCGCCCGCGCGAGGATATCCGTCCCGCCACCGGCCGTGAACGGCACGATGATGCGGATCGGCCGCGACGGGTACGACGGGCTCGCCGCTAGGGCCGCTGCGCTTTCCAGCCCGATCGCGCAAAGCACACAAGTCCAGGTTACGAACTTTCTCATCGCGTACCCTCCTTGTCGCCATCTCCGTAAGGATTATCTCCGTAGGCGATGGCTTCGGCAATCGCGCACGGTAATTAGGAAAATTTCGTGCGCTCGATTCTGCACTCGCGTTAGCGTCCACCAATGTGTTCGACCGCCCAGCTCAATGGCTATCCGAATGATGGATAGACTCTCACACACGTCTAGCGACACCAATCTGGACTACCCCGACTGGAATTCACTGTTCCAGAACAAGCCGCTCGTCGACGCGCTGCTCGATCGGCAGCAGCATCACCGCATCACCATCCGCATCAACAGCCCCTCACTCCGTGATCTCGAGCACGCATCGAGCACCATATCCAAGCCCGCGCCATCCCCCCAAAGCCGACAAAGCAGGATGAACGCGTCCTGGTCAAACTTTTGTGATGCAACAATGGCGTAGTCCCCGAAACCGGGCTTCCTGCGCCGAACCTGCTACAACTGTGTGCAAGGCGAAGCGACATAGGGTGGAGACGGCGTAGAGTTGTCGAAGGTCACGGCGCGACCCATCGGGGGCGAGGAACATGAGCGGTTCCAGCGTTTGCTGGCGCGCCATCACTATCTGGGCACGATACCGAAGATAGTGTTTCCAACGAGGTATGAGCTCATCGACCCGCGCGTCGGCGGGCGCAATGTTGGAAGAGACTCGACCTTGAGTGATGATAGCATTGGCGCTATCATGGTCTCGTGACTACTCTCGTCATCGATACAAATGTATTCGTGGGCGCGTTACTGCGACGTGGCGGTACATCGCGTCGAGTCTTGAGAGCCTGCCTCGCAGGAGATTACCAACCGCTGATGGGAGCAGCGCTGTTCGCGGAGTATGAAGATGTGCTGGCGCGTAAAGCGCTTTGGAGTGACTCACTTGTGCCTGCTCGAGACCGAGAAGTTGTACTCGACGGTTTCCTGAAAGTTTGTCGCTGGGTTGAGGTCTTTTTTGCCTGGCGTCCGAATTTGCCGGACGAATCTGACAATCATTTGGTGGAGTTGGCGATTGCCGGAAACGCTGCAGCTATTGTCACTCGAAACGTACGAGATCTGACACGAGGTGAGTTGCGCTTTCCAGCGTTACGCATCTTGACGCCAGAGCAATGCGTGGAGGTTTATACATGTCGACCCTGACCATCCGTCTTCCCGATGACAAGCATGAGCGGCTGAAGGCTTTGGCCGAAGCCCGCAAGATCAGCGTCAATAAGTTGATCGATGAACTCGCCACGGTTGCACTCGCTAACCACGATGCGAGGCTGCGGTTCGTAACACGCGCGAGGCGGGGTAGCGCCAGAAAAGCGCTCGGCGTGTTGAATGCCTTGGAAGGCGCATGACTCGCCGATGCGACTGGTGCTTTGTATTGACGGATACCATCGCGTGATGCGCGTCGAATGCGGGGGAAGTCGCGATGACCTAGCCCCGGACAACTCAGGGCAAGTGCCGCATGATTGTGCCGGAATTGTGCCGTACGCCACGGTGCTTGGTAGTTGCTAACGTGTGCGAAAGTGGACGGAGCGAAATTGGGCCCGCTCCGCTATCTGGTTGATGAATAGAGAAAACCGCTGTCATTGCCTGGAACGATAGAGCACTCGAAATCGGATGGTCAGGGAAACCTGGCACGTGGGTTCGAATCCCACCCTCTCCGCCAAACCCTAGATTCTGCGCCACTTCCTCTGAGTTTGCCTCTACGGCTGCCTGGCCGCAGCACACATCGCAGATCGAAACTGTGCCAAATTCGTGTCACGTTTTTGGCACAGTCGATCGGACGCGATCCCGATGTTTCTGATCCGTCGAGAGAATGCTTGAAACACCATCCGATTTGATCCCGAGACGAATCGGATGGTTGTCGTGAAGAGCGCGGTGCAGGACCGTGATGACGGGAATCCGAACGCCAGATTGTGGGTGGATGTGCCTGAAGTGCGGCATAGGAAGCGCAGGTTGTTGCAGCCCGAGTGTGGGAGGAGATTTGGGCGTGCTATGATCGTTCGCAGTTCTGTTGGTTAGTAGAGGCTCATGCGATGGCCAGCTCACCCACTGGCACCGTGCCTGTGGCGCGCGTTGTTCGCGGCAAAGGGAAAGCTCAGCCTGTCGGGGCTTTCTTCAAAGCGGCATCTGCCCGCAACCTGATCGGCTGCTTTTCGGGGCCTGCCGACTTGGCCGAAAATCATAGCGTCTACCTGAAGGCAAAGTTGCGTGGCAGGTCCAAGCGTTCTCGTTGATACGGGGCCGCTGGTCGCGTTGATGAACAAGCGCGATCGGCATCATCAGCGATTCGTTGAATACCTCAGATCGTTCTCCGGCCAGCTCGTCACGACTTGGCCGGTGCTGACCGAAGTCACACACCAGGTTCCCGTGCGCAAGGCACTGGACATCACTGCCTTAGTCAAGGACGGGGCGCTCCATGTCGGCGAACTTGACGGCGCGGGCGCACGCATACATGAGCTGATGAAGAAGTACCTGGACCGTCCCATGGACCTTGCTGACGCGTCGCTTGTGTGGGTCGCGGAGCGTAAGGGAATCGAACAGATATTGACGATCGATTCGGATTTCGCGATCTTCCGACTCGCTAATGGTCGCCGCATGCAGGTGCTGCCTTGAGCGATATTTCAGCTCGGTTTGCCGGCATGCGCGCCATGGATCGGGCGATGCCCGGTATCCGCCGGTTCGCTGTGCCGAAATTGTGTCGTGTGCAGTAGTGACTCGTTGTGACGCAAATGTGAATGTGAACGAAGGGAGGTTAGGCCCGCTCCGCTATCGGGTTGATGATTAGAAAAAACTTCGATCACTGGTCACTTCAGTAAGGTACTCGAAATCGGATGGTCAGGGAAACCTGGCACGTGGGTTCGAATCCCACCCTCTCCGCCATCATAGTTCGCAACATATTGAATACATGGCAAAACTCGGAACCAGGCGATTTTCAACCCTAGCGCCAACCCTAGTCTGCAAGCATGCGAAACGCTGCTTCGGGCGCTCCGGCGCTACGGCACCCGGCGCCGCAGCAGCGCCGCACTGAGGCTCAGGCGAGCCCGCAGGTACACGGCGTCGAGCGGCTCA
>CAZNBS010000241.1:0-7418 GCA_964570955.1 uncultured Burkholderiales bacterium
GCGACGAGGGCATGCGGCGCTGGCACGAGTTCATGGACAAGTACATGCCCAATGCCGACATCAGCGATGTCCTGCACGTGTTCGGGTACAGCGCGGCCCAGCTGATGGAACTGGTGCTGCGCAACGCCGGGGACGACCTGTCGCGCGAGAACCTGATGAAGCAGGCGACGAGTCTGAAGGACGTGCAGCTGGAGACGATGCTGCCGGGCGTCCTGATCAACACCGGGCCGGAGGACTATTACTTGATCGAGCAGCTGCAGCTCGCACGCTTTGACGGGAAGCGCTGGGTGCTGTTCGGCGACGTGATCGGACACGAGTGACGGTGCGGCCGGACGTTCGCGCCGACGAAACATCGAACATAGAGGAACGGGGCATGAGCGAGAAGTTTCTGCAGGAGCGCGTGGCGCTCGTCACCGGCGCCAGCCGGGGCATCGGGCGTTGCACGGCACTGGCGCTCGCCGGCGCGGGCGCCATGCTCGCGCTCACGGGCCGGGATCGGGGGAGGCTCGAGGAGACGCTGAAGATGGTGCGCGCACTCGGCGCGCAGGCCGAGATGTATCTGTGCGACGTGCGCGAGGAGGCGCAGGTCAGGCAGCTGGCGTCCGACGTGGAAAAGCGCTTCGGCAAGGTCCACGTCCTGGTCAACAATGCCGGCACCGCGATCCGCAAGAACGTGATCGACTTCTCGATGGAAGAGTGGAACGCCCAGATCGGCACCAACATCACCGGCGTGTTTCTGATGTGCAAGTACCTCGTGCCGCTGATGAAGGGCAATGGCTACGGGCGCATCATCAATCTGACTTCCATCATGGCGCACGTCTCGAGCGCGGGTCGCGGCGTGTACTCCGCGACCAAGCACGCGGTCGCCGGTCTGACCAAGGCGCTGGCGCTCGAGCTGGTGGACGAGGGGATCACCTGCGTGGCGATCAGCCCGGGATTCATCGCCACGGACCTGACCGCGCCCTTGCGCGCCGACCCGGCCAGGAACCAGGCGCTGATGGACCAGACGCCGATGCGCCGCTGGGGCCAGCCGGAGGAGATCGCCAGCCTCGCGCTCTACATCTGTTCCGACCAGGCCGCGTTCATGACGGGCAACGACGTCCTGATGGACGGCGGATGGTGCGCGCAGTAGCCGTGCCGGATCGGGAAGGCTGAAAGGAACTTGGTCTTCCCCGCACTGCCGTAGCGTCAGGTCCACTCACCAGGGGGTACCATGAAGCACCGCATCGATCCCGACGGTCAGCGTCTTCCGATCAAACTCGACACCACGTCCAACGGCGAATTCGTTCCTGTTCCGCTATCCGATGCCAACCGCGCCGCAAACCGCATGGCGCACGAGGCGGCCTCGCGCAACGCGAAGCGCCTCGGACTGAAGCGGCGCGACTTTCTGCTCTCGGCGTGCGGGGCCGCCAGCACCCTGCTCGCGTTCAACGCGGCCAACGCGGCAGCCGGGAAAACCGGGGGCTACTTCGACTTGCGTGCCGAGGCGGCCCTCGAACCGCAGTTGGCCGAAGCGACACTCGAGAAGGCCGAATTCATCTTCGACGTGCAGGGACACTTCGTCGACCCGAACCGGCTGTGGATGGAGACCGCTCCCGCAAGCGCCTTCAAGTTCGCCAGCAAGACTCAGTGCGCGCTCAATACCGGCGACGGACCGCTCAGTCATCTCGCGTGCCTGACGCCGGAGGAGTTCATCAAGGACGTGTTCATGGACAGCGACACCGACATGATGGTGCTCTCGTTCGTCCCCTCGAAGCGTGATGCGCAGCCGCTGACCATCGAGTCGGCAGACGCCGTGCGCCGCATCGTCGATCGCATGGAAGGAACGCACCGGTTGCTGATCCATGGACGCGTCAACCCCAACCAGCCGGGTGACGTCGAGGACATGGAGGAACTGAAGGAGCGCTGGGGCGTGGCGGCCTGGAAGACCTACACGCAATGGGGTCCCGACGGAAAAGGATTCTTTCTGTCGGACGAGCCCGGCATCCGCTTCATCGAGAATGCGCGCCGTCTGGGCGTGAAGGTGATCTGCGTGCACAAGGGCCTGCCTTTCGGCAAGCACTCCTACGAACACAGCCAGTGCAGCGACATCGGCGTAGTGGCGAAGCGCTTCCCTGACGTGAGCTTCCTCGTCTATCACTCTGGCTTCGTTCCGGGCGTGCAAGAGGGCCCCTTCGTCGGCAAGGGCGCGGACGACGGCATCGACACCCTGATCCGCTCGCTGGTCGAAAACGGCATCGGGCCGAACAGCAACGTCTATGCGGAACTGGGCAGCACCTGGCGTTTCCTGATGCGCGATCCCGACGCGGCCGCGCATGGCGTGGGCAAGCTCCTGAAGTACTGCGGTCCGGACAATGTGGTGTGGGGCACCGACTCCATCTGGTACGGCTCGCCGCAGGATCAGATCCAGGCATTCCGCACCTTCCAGATCGCGCCGGCGTTGCGGGAAAAGCATGGCTATCCCGAGATCACGCCGGCGCTGCGCGCAAAGATCTTCGGTCTCAACGCGACCCGCCCCTACGGCATCAGCGCGGAGGAGGTGAAGATGCGCGCCCGTGGCGACCGCATCGCGCGCGAGCGGCTTGCCTACCTGGAGCGGCCGGAGCCGCACTACCGCACCTACGGACCGAAGACGCGCCGCGAGTTCCTCAATCTCCTCGCCTGGAACGGCGGTTCGCGCGCCTGACGAGGCCCCCTCGACGTGTCGCGCGTGCCGAGCCGGCTCGTGCGGCACATGCCGGAGCCTGCGTATCGTTCATGCCTCCCGGTGCGTGGTCCGGCGCGGGCGGCCCAGCCGTCCTCACGCGTCGACGCTTTGCACGCTGGCCTCGAGGATGTCGAGCATCTGGTCGATCTCGCCCGGCGCGACGTTGAGCGCCGGCATGAAGCGCAGGCAATCCGGGCGCGGCGAGTTGATCAGCAGGCCGCGCGAGCGCGCGGCGTCGACGATGCGATCGCCGATGGGTTGTCGCAACTGGAGCGCGAGCAACAGGCCCTGTCCGCGCACCTCGCCCAACCCATGCCTGTTCGAGAACCGCTCGAGGCGCTGGCGCAGGTGTTCACCGCTGCTGCGCACCTGTTCCAGGAAGGCAGCGTTGCCAACCGTGGTCACCACGGCGAGTCCGGCGGCGCACATGAGCGGGTTGCCGTTGTAGGTGCCGCCCTGGTCGCCCGGCTCGAAGCAGCTGACGGCCTCGCGCGCGAGCAGTGCGCCGAGCGGAACGCCGCCACCGATGCCCTTGCCCAGGGTCATGATGTCCGGCTCGATGCCGGCGTGTTCGTAGCCGAACAGCGTACCGGTGCGGCCGATGCCGGTCTGCACCTCGTCGACGATCAGCAGCAGCCCGCGCTCGGCGGTCAACGCACGCAGCTCGCGCAGAAACGCCGCTGATGCGGGCCGGACGCCTGCCTCGCCCTGGATCGGCTCGAGCATCACGCCGATGGTGCGGGGACCGATCAGCGCCTCGACCGATGCGAGTTCGTTCAGGCGTGCGCGGGGAAAGCCCGGCACCTTGGGTTCGAACAGCGCATCGAACTGCTGCTTGCCCGAGGCCGACATGGTGGCGAGCGTGCGTCCGTGGAAGGCGCCTTCGAAGGTGACGATCTCGTGGGCGCCGGCGCGATGCAGGGCGCCGTACTTGCGCGCCAGTTTGATCGCGCCCTCGTTGGCTTCCGCGCCGGAGTTGGTGAAGAACACGCGGTCGAAGCAGCTGTGCGCGGTCAACCACTGCGCCAGGCGCATGCTCGGCTCGTTGTAGAAGGCCGGACTTGGCGTGACCAGGCGCGTGCACTGATCGGTGAGGGCGCGCGTGAGTGCCTCGGGACAGTGTCCCAGGCAGTTCACCGCCCAGCCCTGGACGAAGTCGAGGTAGCGGCGGTCCGCGTGATCCCACAGCCAGGATCCTTGGCCCTTCACGAACACCACGTCGGGCCGCGACGTGATCGTCATGAGCGCGTCGACCGGATAATGTTCCAAACCCATCGCGTGATCCGCCCTAGAGTGATTCGACGAACGCCGCCAGCGCGGCGCGTTGCGACGCGCTCATCTGCGCGAACGTCTGGCGCGCAGCGCGCGCCTCCCCATCGTGCCACAGGATGGCCTCGGTGACGCTGCGTGCCCGGCCGTCGTGCAGGAGGGCGGCATCCGAAGTCCGGGCAAGGTAGGCGCGCATGCCCCACAGCGGCGCGGTACGCCATTCGCGGGGACCCGCACTACCCTCGGGACGTGCATCGTTCAGTCCGGCGCCCAGGTCGTGGAGGAGAAGGTCGGTAAAGGCGTGCACCGGTACGCTCCCTGCGTCGCGCTCGAGCGTCGGCACGTGACAGCCGTCACAGCCGGCGGCCGCGAACAGGGCTGCTCCTTCGCGCGCTCGTGCCGTGAAGTCGAGTGTGGGCGTGGGGGCGGCCAGGCCGCGCAGGTACATTGCCAGTTCGCCGATCTCCTCCTCCGAGATTTCGATCGCGTCGCTTCCGCGATGCGCGATGCATTCCCATTGCACCGGCGGACAGCCGTGCGTTGGAAAGCGCGCGGACGTGATGCCGAGATCCGCGAATAGCGCGCTTGCGCTCTGCGCACGCAGGTCCGGCTGCATCGCCTTGTGACCGAACCGGCCGACGCGCGCCGGCGCGCCGTCGTCCGCACCGGGAAGCAGGCTCAGCCGCCCGGATAGCCCGCGTTCGCGCTGTCGCGCCGCGAGGCGCTCCAGGTGGGCCACGCTCACCTGCTCGAGCTGCCCCAGGCCGGCAAGGCTGGGCGCAAGGCGCAGGGAGAAGACGCTGTCCTCCCCCAGTTCGCCGAAGGCGAGCCCGCGCAGGCGCACGCGCGGTGCGCGCAGTTCGATCCGCGTGCCGTCGCCCAGCACGACCGTGTGCGCCTGCCATTCCAAGAACACCTCGCCTTCGCCGGGCACCTTGCCCAGCACGCCCTGGAACTGCAACTGATCGCCATAGGCGCGATGCGCAAGGAGCAGACCGCCGACGCGCTGGGACAGGCGCAGGACCCCCTGGCGCAACGGCTCCTCCGGCCCGCCGGGCGGTCTGGCGCGTGCGGTGCCGACGTGGCAGTCGGTACACGCCTCGCCGTTGGAGACCGGTCCCCGCCCCCAGCGTCCGAACGCCGAGGGCGCGACGCTCCAGCGCTGCTCGAACAGCATGCGCCCGCGTTCTGCCCGCGCGGTGTCGATCGCCTCGGGCGCCCCGGCGGAGCGCGCGAGCGCGCTCAGGAGGAAGACGCATGTCAGCGTGATCAGCGCGAGGCGGGTCGGGGACATCGGGTTACGCGTATGCTAGGTCGATTCAATGCTGGAGACAGAAATTGAACTTTGCACGATACCGAGTCAAGCCCGGCGCTGCCCCGCGGCTCTCCGAACGCGATCCCTCGGCCACCGGGGGATTGCCGGACACCAAGGAGGCGCGCGTCGCACGGCTCGACGAACTGGCCGGACGCCTGGATGAGCTACAGGATCTCTTCTATGCCGAGCACCGGCACCGGCTGCTCGTGGTGCTGCAGGGCATGGACACCTCCGGCAAGGACGGCACGATCCGCCACGTGTTCGCCGAAGTGGACCCGCTCGGCGTGCGCGCCGTGAGCTTCAAGGCACCCGTCGGTGAGGAACTGGAGCGCGACTACCTGTGGCGCATCCACCGGCAGGTGCCGGGCAGCGGCGAGATCGTGATCTTCAACCGCAGCCACTACGAGGACGTCCTGGTCACGCGGGTACACGGCCGGATCGACCGGGCGGAGTGTGCGCGCCGCTACGACCAGATCAACGCATTCGAGCGCACCCTTGCCGACACCGGTACCACGATCGTGAAATTCTTCCTGCATCTGTCCAAGGAGGAGCAGCGGGCGCGCCTGCAGGCGCGGCTGGACGATCCGACGAAGCGCTGGAAGTTCGATCCGCACGATCTCGAGGAGCGCGAGAAGTGGGACGACTACCTGCAAGCCTACGAGGACGCCATCGCCGCCACGTCGTCCGACTGGGCGCCGTGGTACGTGGTGCCGGCCGACTCGAAGTCCGCGCGCAACCTGCTGGTGTCCTTGATCCTGATCGAGACGCTGCAGGGCCTCAAGATGCGCTATCCCGAACCGACCCAGGACTATTCCACCCTCGTGGTCGCCTGAACGCCGTTAGCCGATTCCCACGCTAGTTGGCGAGCAGAGCGTCGACCAGACGCTGCACGTCGTCGATGCCGTGTGCCGCCGACAGCGACACGCGCAGGCGCGCCGTGCCGGGCGGCACGGTCGGCGGCCGGATCGCCGGCACCCAGATGCCGCGTGAGCGCAACGCTGCACTGAGTGCGAGCGCGGCTTCGTTGGATCCCACTACAATCGGCTGGATCGCGGTATCGGAAGCCATCAGCCGGTAGCCCGATCCATCCAACCCGCCCCGCAAATGCGCCGCGAGTTCACGCAGGCGGGTGCGCCGCCACTCCTCGTGTTCGACGATGGCCAGCGACTCGCTCAGTGCGCTGCTGAGCATCGGCGGCGCGGCAGTGGTGAACACGTAGGTGCGGGCGCGCTGCAGCAGCCACTCGATCACCAGCTCGTGCCCGGCGACGAAGGCGCCCGCAACCCCGGCCGCCTTCCCCAGTGTGCCCATGTAGACGAGGTGGTCCGAGCGGATCGAGAATTGCGCCGCCGTGCCGCGCCCCTGGGGGCCGAGCACTCCGAAGCCGTGCGCATCGTCGAGCACGAGCCAGGCGTCGTGTGCCTCGCACAGCGCGATCAGCTCAGGTAGCGGCGCCACGGTCCCGTCCATGCTGAACACGGCATCGCTGACCACGACTTTCGCATTCGCTCCGCTGTCCTTCAGCAGTCGCTCAAGCGTCGCGACGTCGCGGTGCGGGTAGACATGCACGTCGGCCCGTGACAGACGCGCGGCATCGACGAGGGATGCATGATTCAGCGCGTCCGAGAAGACGGCATCGCCGCGGCCTGCAAGCGCGGGCACGATGCCCAGGTTGGCCATGTAGCCGGTTGAGAACAGCAAGGCCCGCTGCGCGCCGACGAAGCGCGCCAGCTCCGCCTCCAGGCGCTCGTGCGCCGCGCAGTGCCCGCTGATCAGCGCGGAGGCGCCCGAACCGGCACCGCCGGCGCGTGCGCCGGCGCAGGCTGCCTCGACGATGCGTGCGTCGCCCGACAGTCCGAGATAGTCGTTGCTGCAGAAGCTGAGCAGGCAGGTGTCATCGACCTGCAGCCGTGCGCCTTCGACCGGCTCCACCGTACGCCGGGTGCGCAACAGGTCCTCGCGATCGAGGCGGTCGAGATCCCGCGCCAGTCGACCGAGGAGCGCATGGTCGCTGGAACGGAGCGGGGAGGGCAGGGGCATCGGACGCTGCATTCGGGAGGCCGGAACCTGGTTCAGGCGGCCGTGAAACGAAACTGCACCGCCGGGGTCTTGCCCGACACGATGTCG
>CAZNBS010000242.1:0-7401 GCA_964570955.1 uncultured Burkholderiales bacterium
GCGCCCGAGTGCTGCAGGAAGGCGCCGAAGATGGTGAACATGATGATCAGCGTCGCCGAGACGTCGATCGCCGTGCCGAACACGCCTTCGAGCGACATGTACATCACGCCGATCATGCTCTCGACGTCGTAGCCGCGGTGCGCCCAGTGCCCGGGCAGCCACGGCCCGAGGAACGCATAGGCGGCGAACAGCAGCACCACCGCCGGCATGATCCAGCCGGTGGAGCGGCGCGCCGCCTCGAGCACCAGCAGCACGAACAGCACGCCGAAGACCAGGTCGAGCCGGTCGGGCATCGTGCTGCGGTCCCAGAAGTCGTCGCCGCCGAGCAGGATGTGCGCGATCGTGGCCACGCCGACCAGCCCCAGCACCACGTCGTACCACATCAGCCGGTTGCGCAGCCGCGGCGTGGCCGGGTAGACCAGGAACACCAGCAGCAGCATGAACCCCACGTGCACCGGCCGCAGCGCGAGCGTGGGCACGATCGACGCCGCGGCGTACAGGTGGAACAGCGACATGATCACCAGCAGCGTGGTGACCAGCGCTTCGAGGAGGCCGCCGAAGCGGCTGCCGGCGCCCTCCTCCTCCTCGACGAAGCGCTCGGCCGCGCGCAACCGCTCGTCGCTGACCACGCCGCTCCCGCCCGGGGCTTCGTCACTCGATGTCATCGACCGCCCGCGCGCAACGCGGGAGCAAGGCTGCGGGCACTCAGTTCGGCACTCAGTTCGGCACTCAGTTCGGCATCTTCACGCCGCGCTCCTCGAAGTACCTGCGTGCGCCCGGATGGAACGGAATCGGCGATCCCGAGGCCTGCGATTCGAGCGTGATGTTCTTCGCTTCGCGGTGCACCGCAACCAGTTCGTCCTTCTTCTCCATCAGCGTCTTGACGATCGTGTACGCCATCTCGTCGCTCATCTTCCTGTCGGCCACCAGCAGGTTCCAGACGTCGAGGTTGCCGACGTCGGCGGTCTGGCCCTTGTAGGTGTTCGCCGGGATCGTGCCCTTCACGTACAGCGGCCCCCACTTCCTGTTCATCGCGTCGGCGTACTGCGCGTGGTCGAGCAGTTTCACCGTGATGCCGGGCGTGGTCGCGAGGTCGGTGATCGCGGCGGTCGGCAGGCCGCCCACCCAGAGCAGCGCGTCGATCTTGCGATCCTTGATCGCGTTGACACCCTCGGCCACCGACAGGCGCTCGCGCTGGACGTCCTTGTCGACGCCGGCCGCTTCGAGCAGTCGCAACGACATCACCTCGGTGCCGCTGTTCGGTTCGCCAGTGGAGATGCGCTTGCCCTTCAGGTCGGTGAGCTGCCTGATGCCACTCGCCTCGGTGGTGACCACGTGCATCTTGTTCGGATACAGCACCATCAGCGTGCGGGCCTCGACCTTGCGGTCCTTGAATTTCGCCAGTCCGCTCACCGCGTCCCACGCAGCGTCGGCCATCGTGAACCCGATGTCCTGCTTGCCCTGTCCGATCAGTTGCAGGTTGGCCACCGACGCACCGGTGACCTCGGCGGTGGCCTCCCAGCCCGGCACGTACTTCGACAGGATCGCAGCCATCCCGCCACCCATCGGGTAGTAGACGCCCCCGGTGCCGCCGGTACCGATCGACAGGCGCGTGCTTTGCGCCGATGCCAAGGCGGTCACACCCAGCGCGGCCGCAACAACGATTGCCTTCACCAGACCCTTCATCATCGTGATCCTCCTGTCGTCGATCTGCGGATGATACGGCCCGCACCGCAGCCCCGGGGTCAGGGAATCCCCCGACGCGACCGGGGTCGGCCGGTATAATCGACCGCTCCGCAGCCATTTGCGGCCCGGGCGGCTTCCGGGAGTGGCAGCCCGCCGGGGCCGGCTTCATGCACGAGCCCGAATCGCGATCGCGTCCGCGCAACGCCCTAGCCAGGTTTCGCGTGCCGCCTGCGCGCAGCGCCTGATGGAAATCGCGATCCTCTTCGGACTGATCGTGCTCAATGGCGTGCTCGCGATGGCCGAGATCGCGCTGGTCAGCGCGCGCAAGGCGCGCCTGCAGAAACTGGTCGACGACGGCGACCGCCCCGCCGCAGCCGCGCTGGCGCTCGGCGCCGACCCGAACCGTTTCCTGTCGACGATCCAGATCGGCATCACCTCCATCGGCATCCTGAACGGCATTTTCGGCGAAGCCGCACTCGCAGCGCCATTTGCGGCCTGGCTCGAAACCCTGGGCATCGGCGCGCCGTGGGCCGGCTATGCGGCCACCGGTCTGGTGGTCGTGGTGGTCACCTACGTGTCGATCGTCGTCGGCGAACTGGTCCCCAAGCGGCTGGGGCAGATCAACCCGGAGGGCATCGCACGGCTGGTTGCGCATCCGATGACGCTGCTGGCCACGCTGACCCGGCCGTTCGTGCGGCTGCTGTCGGTGTCCACCGAACTGGTTCTGCGTGGCCTGGGCGCGCGCGGCGACCGCGTGCCCTCGGTCACGGAGGAGGAAATCCACGCACTGCTGGCCGAGGGTTCGGACGCCGGCGTCATCGAGCAGACCGAGCACGCGATGGTGCGCAACGTCTTCCGGCTCGACGACCGCCAGATTTCCTCGCTGATGGTGCCGCGTGCCGACGTCGTCTGGCTCGACATCGACGACCCGCTGGCTGCGAACCTCGCCAAGGTCGCCGAGACTGCCCATTCGCGCTTTCCGGTGTGCCGGGACGGGTTCGAGGAGATCCTCGGTTTCGCGCACAGCAAGCAGCTGCTCGCACAGTCGCTGCGCGGCGCACCGATCGACCTCACGCAGGATCTGCAGGAAGTCCTCTACGTGCCCGAGACACTCACCGGCATGGAGCTGCTGGAGAACTTCCGCTCGTCGAACACGCAGATCGCGATGGTCGTCGACGAGTACGGCGAAGTGCAGGGCCTGATCACGCTGCACGACCTGATGGAGGCGATCACCGGCGAATTCGCGAGCGCCGACGGATCCGACAGCTGGGCCTTCCAGCGCGAAGACGGCTCATGGCTGCTCGACGGGTTGATCCCGGTGCCCGAACTGAAGGATCGCCTCGGGCTGCGCACGATGCCCGAGGAGGGACGCGAGCGCTACCAGGCACTCAGCGGGATGCTGATGCTGATGCTCGGGCGCATGCCGCAGACCGGTGACACCGTCACCTGGGAGAACTGGCGCTTCGAAGTCATCGACATGGACGGCAACCGCGTCGACAAGGTGCTGGCGAGCGCCATCCCGCTGGCTGCCTCACCCGAAGACGGTCCGGATCCGTCGGACCCGGCATGAGAAGCCCGGGATGATCGAGCGCCTGCGTGCCCTGGTGCGACGCGTCGTGGCGCTCGCCGCGGTACTGTTCGGCGCGTTGCTGGCCGCATTGTTCGCGGCGCTCGCGCTGGCTGCCGGGTTGGCGCTCGGAGCTGCGGTGTGGCTCGCCAGCCGCTTCGGCATGCGCGCGGTGCGCCCGGCGCCTTCGCCCGCGCGGCGCGACCGCGAAGTCATCGACGTGCAGATGCGCGAGGTCGCACCGGACGACGACGCCACGAAACGCGACGCACCGCCCGCGAGCCCCGCGCCGAACGACGACGCCGGTCGAAGCGAATGAACGACGCCCCCCGCCGCGACGCTGCACGGACCGAAGGGTGAGGGGAAACCCGCGACAACCGGCCGGGCGGTGCGGTGCGCTCTTACAATGCGGGGCTTTGGCGCGGCAACGGGTTGCCGGACACCGCGGATCCGCCGCGCCAAGACGATTCGAAGGCGCAGACCTCCTGCGCACCGCTTGCGAGATGGGACGGAATCGATGCAGGCCCTACTGAGATTCTCCCGCGCCGTGGACTGGCTGAATGCCCGGGTCGGCAAGTACGCGATCTGGCTGATCTTTGCCGCCACCGTCATCAGCGCCCTGAACGCCATCGTGCGCAAGCTGTTCGACACCAGTTCGAACGCCTATCTCGAGGCGCAGTGGTATCTGTTCGCCTGGTCGTTCCTGGTCGCTGCCGGCTACACGCTGCTGCACCGCGAGCACGTGCGCATCGACGTCGTCAACAGCCATCTGCCGAAGACGGTGCGCGTGTGGATCGACATCGTCGGCTACCTGCTGTTCCTGACACCCATCTGCGTGATGGCGCTGTACCTGTGCACACCGCAGGCCATCGGCAAGTTCGTGTCGGGCGAGATGTCGGGCAACCCGGGGGGCCTGATTCGCTGGCCGGTGTGGCTCGCGCTTCCGGTCGGCTTCACGCTGCTGCTGCTGCAGGGATGGTCGGAACTGATCAAGTGCATCGCCTTCCTCCGCGGGTCGGGGCCGGATCCCACCGAGCGGCGAAGCGCGAAGAGTGACGAAGAACAACTCGTCGAGGCGTTGCGCCAGCGCAACTCCGACCACGAACGCAACGCCGACCGCGAACGCGGCGGCAGTGCGTCGCTGCCGGCGCACTGAACGCGGCGAGCGCCCACACGATGGAATTCATCGCCGCCAACTTCGCCCCCTTCATGTTCGGGGGCCTGATCCTGTTCCTGATCCTCGGCTTTCCGGTCGCCTTCAGCCTCGGCGCTGCGGGACTGTTCTTCGGCCTGCTCGGCGTCGTGCTGGACATCTTTCCGTCCGCCATCCTGGCGGTGCTGCCGTTCCGGCTGATCGGCATCATGGCCAACGAGACGCTGCTGGCGGTGCCCTTCTTCACGCTGATGGGCCTGATTCTCGAGCGCAGCGGCATGGCGGAAGATCTGCTGGATTCGGTGGGACAGGTGTTTGGCCCCCTGCGCGGCGGCCTGGCGCTGGCCGTCGTCTTCGTCGGCGCGATGCTGGCCGCCACCACCGGGGTCGTGGCGGCCTCGGTGATCTCCATGGGCCTGATCTCCATGCCCATCATGCTGCGCTATGGCTACAGCCGCAGCCTGACCAGTGGCACGATCGCCGCCTCGGGCACGCTGGCACAGATCATCCCGCCGTCGCTGGTGCTGATCGTCCTGGCCGACCAGATGGGCAAGAGCGTGGGCGACATGTACAAGGGCGCCTTCGTTCCGGGCTTCGCGTTGATGGGCTTGTACGTGCTGTGGGTGGTGGCCCTGGCCATCTTCAGGCCAGGCACGGTCCCGGCGCTGCCTCCCGAGGCGCGCACCTTCCGGGAAGCCAACGGCAGTCACGGTTACCGCTCGCTGGCCATACTCGCCGCCCTGTCGGCCACGGTGGCGGTCGTCCTGGGACAGCACATGGAGGCCGTGCACACCTGGTGGTTGGGCGAGCAGGTCGAGTTCGTGCCGACCGACGAGAAGATCGTCGTGGCCATGTGCGGCGGCGCGTTCGTTGCCTGGCTGATCGCCGTGATCAACCGGGTGACGCACCTGGGCCTGCTCTCGCGCCTGGCCGAACGCGTCACCTTCGTGCTGATCCCGCCGCTGCTGCTGATCTTCCTCGTCCTGGGCACGATCTTCCTCGGCGTGGCCACCCCGACCGAAGGTGGCGCGATGGGCGCCATGGGTGCCCTCGTCATGGCAACGCTGCGCGGGCGCCTCGGCTGGCCGCTGCTCCGGCAGGCGCTCGCGACGACCACCCGCCTGTCGTCGTTCGTCATGTTCATCCTGATCGGCGCCACCATCTTCAGCATGGTGTTCCAGGCGGCCGACGGGCCGGTGTGGGTCGAGCACCTGATGCGCAAGCTGCCCGGCGGGGAACTGGGCTTCCTGATCTTCGTGAACGTTCTCGTGTTCCTGCTGGCGTTCTTCCTCGATTTTTTCGAACTCTCGTTCATCGTCGTTCCGGTGCTCGCGCCGATCGCCGAGAAGATGGGCATCGACCTGATCTGGTTCGGCGTGCTGCTGGCAGTCAACATGCAGACCTCGTTCCTGCACCCGCCGTTCGGCTTCGCGCTGTTCTACCTGCGATCGGTCGCTCCGGAAAAACCCTATGTGGATCACGTGACCGGCAAGACCATGGACCCGGTCACGACGATGCAGATCTACAAGGGGGCCATCCCGTTCCTGCTGCTTCAGTTGGCCATGGTTGCAATCCTGATCGCATTCCCCGTCCTGGTCACCGGCAACCTCGACAGCAAGCCCGCTGGTGACCTGGAGGCGATCGGCACGCGAATGCTGCAACAACTGGAGAATGCGCCGGGCTTCGACGTGGACGCACCCGTACTGGAGAGCGGCACGAGCGCCGACGCACCTCCCCAGGGTGACAACACGGACGACCCCGTGAAGGCGCTGGAGAAGTCGATCGGCAAACCGTAGTGCACCCGCAGGAGTGCGCCCGTGCCGGGCGCACCAAAGAAAAACCGCGGCCCGGGGCCGCGGTTTTCGTCTGCAGGGCGGAACTGACGCCCCCGGGGTGCCTCAGATCTTCATCGACGCCATGGTCTGCATGAACTGCAACTCCGACACACGGTTCCAGAGGATCTGGTCGCGCTGGAAGGCGCGCATGTCGTCGAAGATCTTCTTGAACTCCGGCGACTTCGCGCTGTGCTCGGCGTACACCTCCTGGGCCGCCTTGAAGCCGGCTTCGACCACGCTCTTGGGAAATGGCAGGAACTTGATCCCGCTGGCCACGATGCGCTTGAGCGCCGGCGGGTTGAGCGCAAGGTACTTCGTCGTGCCGTCGTTGTAGGCCACCGCCGCCGCCGCCCGCACGATCGCCTGATTCTCGGGCGACAGCCTGGCAAACGCCTTCTTGTTGATGAAGAAGTCGAGGTCCGCGCCGCCTTCCCACCAGGCGTTGTAGTAATAGAACTTCGTGACCTTGTTGTAGCCGAGCCTCTCGTCGTCGTACGGGCCGACGAACTCGGCCGCATCGAGCGTGCCCTTTTCGAGCGCCTGGTACACCTCGCCACCCGGCATGTTCTGCGCCACCACGCCCAGCTTGGCCATGGATTCGCCGAAGACGCCGCCACCGAGACGCATCTTCAGGCCCTTGAGGTCCGCCGGCGACTTGATCTCCTTGCGGTACCAACCGCCCATCTGGGTGCCGGTGTTCAGCGCACTCAGCGTGAAGAAGTTGTATTTGGAGAACAGCTCGTCGAGCAGCTTGCGCCCGTTGCCCTGCTCCTTCCACGCGAGGTTCTGGTTGGCGGCCAGGCCGAACGGCACGGCGCAGCTGAACGCAAAGGCCGGATCCTTGCCGGTGTAGTAGTAGGCTGCCGTCTCGCCCATCTCGATCGTGTCGTTGGCCAGCGCGTCGACGATGCCGAATGGCGGAATCAGCTCGCCGGCCGCATGCACCGACACTTCGAACTTGCCTCCCGACAGCGCCTTCACGGTCTCGGAGAACTTCACCGCGCAGCCGTGCAGGGTTTCGAGCGCCTTCGGAAAGCTCGTGGCCAGGCGCCAGCGCACCGCCTCCTGCGCACGTACCGCCGGTGCCACGCCTGTGGCCAGGATGCCGGCCATTCCGGCATTCTTGATCAGGGAACGTCGATCCATCGTGTGGTGCTCCA
>CAZNBS010000243.1:0-7368 GCA_964570955.1 uncultured Burkholderiales bacterium
GCCACCGCCGGCTCGACCAGCAGGATCTTCTTGTACTCCTCGGCCACCGGCAGCAGCGCCAGCGCCACGCCCGACGAGGTCGGACCGATCGCCAGATCGACCTTGTCGTCGGCGTAGGCCGCCTGCAGCAGCGCCTTGCCCACGTCGGGCTTGCCCTGGTCGTCCTTCTCGATCAGCACGATCTTGCGGCCGTTGACCATCATCGTGCCGCCGGTCGCGTAGTCGAAGCCCAGCATCAGGCCGGTCTGCGTCTGCGCGCCGTAGGCCTGTAGCGCGCCGGTTTTCGAGTAGACGTGGGCGACCCTGATGTCCTTCGCGACGGCCGCGCCGGCCAGCATCGCGCCGGCCATCATCGGCAGCGCATAGCGGCTGGCGCGCTTCAGAAGCGGGAAAAGCTGCATGGAGTCTCTCCTCGTGAGTGTCTGGGAGCCCGCCTGCGGGCGAGAGCTGCCATTCAGGCGAGCAAGTGGCGTGCCAACGAGGCAGGCTCCGGCAAGTGCCTGACGCGGAAGGGATCGCGGGAGCACGCTGGCGTGGCGCAATCGGGGTTTGTCCGATAGTTGGACAGACAAGGAGCAGGTTCTGTCCGAATATCGGTCAATCCGTCGTTCCTGGCGCGTTCGATCAACGGGATCCAAGGAGACCGAGACGATCAACGTGCAAACGAGCCTTGAGATTGCTCGATTTGCTCGATCGAACGCCATCTTGTCTGGATATCAAGCAGCCAGGGAGGCGCCTGCCGCGCACAGTCGCACGCCTGCAACCCGCGCGATGCGGCTTGCTCAGACCAGCTTCATCACACCCAGAATCAGCGCCGTCTGGGCCGTGAGCGCCGCAAGCATCCACTTCACGAGATCGACCTTCGTCTCGGCGATCCTGGCGCCGTTTGCCGCAATGTCGCGCGTCAATCGGAGCTCGAGCGCGGCGAGGCTGCGGATCGTTTCAGCTTGAAGCGCGGCGACATCGCGCTTCGTGGCCAGAACCTCGGCATGCAGGCTGTAACGCTCGTCGATCGAACGATCGAGCAGGTCGACGACCGCCCGCGCACGCTCGGTGGACACCCCGGCCGACACCAAGGCTTCGAGGAGAGCGATCGAAAACGATCCCATGCGCGGCAGCTTAACAGCGGCCCGCCAGCATCTCAATCGACCGCGTGACATCGACCGCGCGGTCGAGCCGCCGCGAAGAAGCCGGGGCTGTGACGGCGTCTTACAACTGCATCTCGCAGCGCTCGACGTCGATCACCAGCGCCCCGCGCGCCCACGGGAACACCGCCTTCGCGCGCGCCGCGAATTCACCCTCGACCTGCACGCTGCCCTTGCCGTGGATGACGCCGCCCTGTCCGGGGGTGCGCGACCCGCGTACCGCGCGTGAAGCCACCATCAGCTGGATCCGGCTGTCGCGCTTCAGGTTCTCCTCGGTGCGCTTGTAGCGACCCGCCGGCAAAACGATGCGCTCGTCGTCGAGGCCGATCCGCTGCGCATAGTCGCACCAGTTACCGACCAGATGCGGGCCATCCGTGCCTTGCGTGACGATGGCGATGAACTCGGCCTTCTCGAGGAGCTCGCGGGCGGTGGGGTCGAGAACGGTCATGGCGTTTCCCTGGTGTTCTTCGTTCGGAGGAAGCGTCGAGGATCGCGCTGGGCCGATACGAGCGAAATGATGTGGCTCAATCCGATGACGTGACGCAACGGGTGACGCCGATCCAACGTTGACGCGGCGGGCAGGTCTGCACGATCTGCTTGCTGCAATGCGATATCGATGCAGCTCGGGCAAAGCCGCTTCTCGGGCACCGGTGCGATCGCCGACTCGATCGTCCATCTGCCGGCGGTCAGCGACCGGGCCCACTTCAGCCGTGCCTTGCGCAAGCGCTTCGGGCAGTTCCAGCGCGAAGCCAGGCGTGCCGGCCGTCGCATGGCGGCACCGCACGTCGACACCGCGACGTCGATGCCTGCGGTGAACGCCAGAGCGTCCCCGCATGTCGCGTTCGATCAAGAAAGAGGTCACGTCGAAGCAATACGACGAGTGCAGGTTCTCCGCATACTGGCCTCGTCGGGAGATGGCGGACAAGCCGACAAGGGCGCAATGACCCCATGGGAGTCGAGACGTCATGAAGACTGCACAACTTGTCGGCACGCTGCGCGCGCTCATGGCAGCCACGGCTGCGTTCCTCGCCTTCGGTGCCCCTGCCCTGGCCGATACCGCCGCGGATGCGGCGAACGCGGAGTACGTCGGGGAGAAGATCTGTCTCGGGTGCCACGGACAGGAGAATCAGCACTTCAAGGACACCCTTCACGCAAAAGTCTTCCGGCTCAATCCGAAGAATCAGCGTGAGGCACGCGTCTGCGAGTCGTGCCACGGCCCCGGCGCGGCCCACGCGAAGAAGGCGGAGGACAAGAGCCTCATGATCGGCTTCACGAAATACTGGGGCACGCCCATCGAAGTCCAGAACAACCAGTGCCTGGGCTGCCACCAGGGCGGCAACCGCCTGCACTGGCCGGGATCGACGCATGCCGACAACAAGGTCGGCTGCGCTGACTGCCACAACCCGATGGAGAAGGTTTCCGTCAACAGCCTGCTGGTCAAGCAGACGATCTCCGAGACCTGCTACCAATGCCACCAGCAGCAGCGTGCCGAGTTCCGCAAGCGCTCGCACATGCCGCTTCCCGAAGGCAAGATGTCCTGCGCCGACTGTCACAACCCACACGGTTCGTCGACGAAGCCGCTGCTCAAGGCCGACAGCGTGAACGAGGTCTGCTATGCCTGCCACGCCGAGCGGCGCGGCCCGTTCATCTGGGAACACGCTCCGGTGCGCGAGAGCTGCCTGAACTGCCATCAGCCACACGGATCGAATCACGACAAGCTGCTGCAGGTCGCGCGGCCGATGCTCTGCCAGCAATGCCACAACCCGCCGGGCTTTCACCCGAACACCTTCTATCGGAACGATCAGACCGCCGCTTCCGCGCTCCTGGGGGGCGTGCCAAGCCAGAGGGTGATCGGACGCTCCTGCCAGAACTGCCATTCGCAGATCCACGGTAGCAATCACCCCGCGGGCGCGCGCTTCCAGCGCTGATCGGGGCAGAGGGAGGGTCGAGACATGAACACGAATCACAGCCCGTACCGGGCGCGGCTCGAACTCCGGCCGAAGACGATCGTTTCGGTCCTGGGCACGGCGCTGATGCAGATGGCCGCCGGCGCCGCATGGGCGGATTCGGGCGTCGGGGTGGATACGCAGTTGGGCAACGCGATGAACCCTGCCACCTTCAGTTCGGCGCGAGAGCGCGATCCGGAAGGCATGGGCGAGGGACAGAACGAGCGCACCCCCACCGGTTTCCTGTACGGCGCCCCCTTCATCGATCCCGAGCCGACCAGGTTGCCATCGGGCTGGGAGTACTCGGGTTCGATCGAGGCGGGTGTGATCGGCGGCTCGGGCAACGAGCGAGCCGCCGGTTTCCGCGCCTACAAGGACGTGGGCAATGGCCTGTACCTCAACAACTTCCGCGTGCAGGCCGAAAAACCCGATGCGGCCCGCTTCCTCGAGGTCTTCGGCGGCGGCACGACGTTCGACGACCAGTTCTACGGGCTGCGCTTCGGGCGCTACAACGACTGGAGGGTGAGGGCGTTCTACAGCGAGAGCCCGCACGTCTTCACGAGCACCTATCGGAACCTCTGGAACGGGACGGGCACCGACAGCCTCACGCTGAACGGCCTGGCGCCGGGCGGCACCACCAGCGCGATAGTCACGAACACCAGTCTCCGGACGGCGACGCTCGCGACGCCATACTCGGAGCTTGGGATCGTGCGCAAGAAGGGTGGCGTGCGGTTCGACATGAACCTGCCCTCCGACTGGAAGCTGTTCGCCAGCTATACGAACGAGAAGCGCGAAGGCGCGCGGCCGTTCGGGATGGTCATGGGGGGCGGCGGCGGCACCGGCGGCCTCGAGTTGCCCGAGTCCGTCGACAGCGACACGCACGACATGGTGGCCGGCGTGCAGTGGTCCGACCGGCTGAGCAGCTTCAACGGACAGATCTCGGCCTCGTTCTTCCGCAACAACATCGACACGCTGTCGTTCGAGAACCCGATGTTCCTGCCGGCCGCCAACGGCGTGCCGGCCGGCGTGGGCACTGGCGCCTTCCCCAGCGGCCGTTTCGATCTGCATCCCGACAACGACTACCTGAACCTGAAGGGCGAATACGCGCGCGCCTTCCCGCAGTTCTACGACGCCCGTTTCACCGCCCTCGTCTCGGCCAGCAGGCTGCGCCAGAACGACGACCTGCTGGCATCGACCACGTATCCGGGGGTCATCGTCAATGGCGTGGCGGGTGGCGCCTGGGACACCACCGCGTCGCTGAGCAGGCAGAGCGCCGACGCGAAGATCGACACCCAACTGGTCGATCTGGGGCTGAGCCTGAAGCCGGCGAAGGATCTCGACCTGAAAGGCAAGGTCCGCCGGTACGAAACCGGGAATTCCACCCAATACTGGGCCTGCAATCCACTGAACGGACAATGGGGGCGGCTGCTCAACGACGGCAGCGGAGCGTCGGTGGTCGCCACGCCGGCGTATCTGGCCGCAGGCTGCAGTCTCGCCGCGGCGCAGGCGCTCGGCGTCGTGCCGAACGCCGGCAACATCCCGATCCGCAACATGCCGTTCGAGTACACCCAGACCAACTATGTGTTGTCGGGCGACTACCGGCTCAGCCGGCACAACAGCGTGAACGCCTCGCTCGAACGCGAGGAATACGATCGCAAGTACCGCGAGCGCGCCGAGACCTGGGAGAACAAGCTCAAGCTCGGATACGTCAACAAGAGCCTGGAGCGCGGCACGCTGCGCCTGTCCTACGAGCACGACCGCAGGCGCGGCAGCGAGTACGTCTCCGACCCCTATCACGCGTTCTTCAGTTCCGCGCTCGGTCCGCTGCCGACCGCGGCCGCAACCAACCTGAACTCCTGGATACACGCGCTCGCACAGGCGAGGAAGTACGACCTGGCCGATCGCGACCAGAACATCCTGAATGCGCGGATGAACTACACGCTGCGGCCCGATCTGGACGGCGGCGTGTCGCTGCAGTGGAAGGACGCGAAGTACCCGGACTCGGCGTACGGACGCACCGACCACCAGAAGCAGAACTCGGTCAACCTCGACCTGAACTGGCAGGCCAGCCCCACGCTGTCGATGTACGGCTTCTACTCCTACCAGAACGGCCGGATCTCCCAGGCCAACATCCAGACCGGCGTGGCGTGCGCGATACCCGCCGGCGGCTTTGCCACCACCGCGCAGACCGAGGCGCTGCTGGAAAGCTGTGCCAACGCTGGCAGCACGCTGTTGCCGCTCGGCAACCGCTGGGCGTTCGTGCACAAGGACCGCAGTGACGTGCTCGGTTTCGGGCTGTTCCGGGACTTCGGCAAGGCCAGGCTCGACCTGAGCTTCACCCACGTGTCGGGAAGCACCACGATGGACCAGCAATACGGCGCGGGCATCGTGATTCCGCCGGCGACCCGAGGGCTGGTCGATGCAGGTTTCTCCAGGCTGCGCTTCACACAGAACATCCTCGAAGCGGGGTTGGTGATGCCGATCCGCAAGCAGTTGTCGATCCGGATGCTGTTGCGGCACGAACAGGGCAAGATCCGCGACTGGCACTACGACGGCGTGGCCGCGAATCCGGTGCCCGGCACCAACCAGCAGGTCTACCTCGATGCCGGCCCGACCGACTATCGTGCGACGCTGCTGGGCGCGTTCGTGAAGTTCGACTTCTGACGGGGGCCGGGTGGCAAGCGCATCGATCCGCTACCTCGCGGTCGGACTCGTGGCCGCAGCGACAGTGCCGGCGGCGGCGCAGTCGGAGCGGGCCAGGGAACTCGCCACCACCGTCTGCGTCGCCTGTCACGGCGCCGACGGCAACAGCCCGGCGCCCACGTTCCCGAAGCTCGCGGGTCTGCAGTCCGAGTACATCGCCAAGCAACTCAAGGAGTATCTGGCCGGCAAACGCAAGAACGACATGATGACGCCGACGCTCGAGTCGCTCGAGGCCGGCGACGTCGAACCGCTGGCCGAGTACTTCGCCGCCCAGAAGCCAGCGCCAGGAAGAGTGGAAGATCCGAAGCTCGCCGAAGCGGGTCGGATGATCTTCGCCGATGGCAACGCCACCTCGGGCGTGCCCGCGTGCATCGGATGTCATCAGGAGAACGGCGTCGGCAATCCGCGCTATCCGCGCATTGCCGGCCAGCATCGGGAATACATCGTGGAGCAGCTGAGCCAGTTCAAGAACGGCGCGCGCACGAACGACCGCGGACGGGTCATGCGCTCGCTCGCAGCGCGTCTGACCGAGGAAGAGATGAAGGCGGTGGCCGAATACGTCGCCGGCCTCTGACGTTCGACAGCGAAGTCCTGCAAGGAGTGTTGCGTGAACAGGCTTTCCCTCGCGCTGCTGGTTTCTCTGGCACTCTGGTGCCCGGGTTCCGGTGCGGCTGAACCCCAGCCGCGCGAAGAGGGCGTCGAGGCCCCTGACTACATCTGGAACGAGATGTACGCGGAAAAGCTCCAGGCCCTGAGAGCACAGGGCGATCCGCTGCGCGGCGAAATCGCCTTCGAAGTCTGCCAGGGGTGCCACCGCGCCCGGGCCCTTGGGCGCATCGACGGCAGCTATCCGCGTCTGGCAGGGCAGCACGCCACCGTGCTCATCAAACAGATGACCGACGTGCGTGCCGGGCGGCGCGACAATCCGCGCATGTATCCGTTTGCCGACAAGCACGTGATCGGCCCGCAGGACATCGCGGACATCGCGACCTACCTGGAGCGCCTGCCGGTGCCGCCGAACAACGGAAAGGGCGATGGCAGGCAACTGGCACGCGGCAAATCGGCCTACGAACAGGACTGCGCCGACTGCCATGGCGCCAGAGGTGAGGGGGACGCAGCGCGCTTCTATCCGCGGGTATCGGGTCAGCATTACCTGTACCTGCTCCGGGAGTCGATCGACATCCGCGACGGCGCGCGGCGAAACGCCAATCCGAAGATGAGGCGTGCCATCAAGGGCTACACGGACGACGACGTGCGCGCGGTCAGCGACTACATGTCGCGCTTCGCGCTTCCGACTCCCTGACCCGTCCCTGCCGCGCAGCGTCTGCAGGGCACGAGTCGATGGGAAGGCACTCGCGAACCGGTGCCACGCGGCCGTCCAGGACCGCGTCGACGCAGGCCGACGCGCACGCTCCTGTGGGCGATCGCAGGGGGCCGTCCTCGAAGGCGCGCCGATGGCGGATTCGATCCGCGAGAGTCTCGCCCAGGTGCGCCGCTAGCGGAAATACGCCTTGCGCAGGTACTGGTCGACCATCCGCTCGGTGTTGAAGAACGAGCCGTTCAGCGCGATCGCG
>CAZNBS010000244.1:0-7367 GCA_964570955.1 uncultured Burkholderiales bacterium
AAGGCCACCTCCACTGCGCGTCTGCTGTCCAGTCTGCGGCGCTACTTCGCCTACCTGGTGCGTGAGGGCAGGCGCTCCGACGATCCGACGCAGGACATCGCGGCGCCCAGGCGCCCGGCGCGGCTGCCCCGTTCGTTGACCGAGGCCGACGTCGAATCCCTCCTCCGCGCACCCGACGTGAACGACCCGCTCGGGTTGCGTGACCGCGCGATGCTCGAGGTGTTGTACGCGAGCGGGTTGCGGGTATCGGAACTGGTGCCCTTGAGTGTGGTGCAGCTGTCCCAGGACATGGGCGTGGTGCGGGTGCTGGGAAAGGGGGCGAAGGAGCGGCTGGTGCCGGTCGGCGAGGAGGCCCTGCGCTGGGTGCGCCGCTACGTGCGCGAGTCGCGCCCGATCCTGCTCGCCGGGCGGGGTTGCGATGCGCTATTCGTCACCGCACGTGCCCAAGCCATGACGCGACAGGCATTCTGGTATCTCATCAAGCGTTACGCGGCGCGTGCAGGCATCGCCGCACCGATATCGCCGCATACCCTGCGCCACGCCTTTGCCACCCATCTGCTGAATCACGGCGCCGATCTGCGCGTGGTGCAGTTGCTGCTCGGCCATGCCGACATCTCCACCACCCAGATCTACACGCATGTGGCGCGCGAACGTCTCAAGCAACTGCATGCGAAGCATCACCCGCGCGGCTGAGCGGAATCCGTCGTCATCTTCGCTGACCGCGCTCGATGGTCACTCCCAGGCGGCGCACCCCGCGCATGAGTCCGATCTTGGCTGCGCTCACCCGCACCCAGGGGGATCCGAACTCCTGAAGCAGGATGTCGGAGACATGCTCGCACAGGCTCTCGAGCAGCGTGAAGCGCGACTGCGCAAGGTCCTTGCGCACGCGATCGACGACGGCGCCGTAATCGATCGTGTCCCGGATGCGATCGCTGCGCCCTGCCTGGCGGTCGGGAATGCCGAAGTCGATGTTGAGCTCGATGGTCTGGGGAATCTGCCGTTCCCACTCGTAGTAGCCGACGGTGGTCTCGACGCGGAAGTCCTGGATGGAGATGGTGTCCATGAGGCGGGGCGTGAATGGGAGGGCGAATTGTAGAATAGCGCGATGAGCCTCCTTCTCGGCGCTGTCTTCGCCTACCTGCTCGGATCGGTGTCCTTTGCCGTGGTGTCCAGCCGGATCTTCGGTCTTCCCGATCCGCGTACGTACGGTTCGGGCAATCCGGGTGCAACCAACGTGCTGCGCTCAGGACGGAAGGCCGCCGCCGTTCTCACGCTGCTGGGGGATGCCGCGAAGGGCGCCCTGGCTGTCATCGTGGTGCGCGCGCTTGGACTGGGCGAGGCCGCCATGGCCCTTGCCGCCGTCTCGGCTTTCGCGGGCCATCTTTATCCGGTCTACTTCGCCTTCAAGGGTGGCAAGGGCGTGGCGACCGCGTTCGGCATTCTCGTGGCGCTCAGCCCCATCTTGGCGCTCGGCGTGCTGAGCGTATTCGGCGTGGTGATCTTCGCGAGCCGCTACGTATCGCTCGCCAGCGTGCTCAGCGCTGCCGCCGCGTCCGTCATCAGTCCCTTCCTGTTTGGCTGGGGTGCGATCACAGGCGCGGTGCTGGCCATGGCGGTCCTGATCGTGGTCCGGCATCGCGCCAACATCCAGAGGCTGATCGCCGGCGAGGAGGCGACCATCCGGCTGCGCAAGCCCAAGCGAGCGGTGATCACGGAGCCGTCAGCGACGCGAGATCCCAGCGGGGCCGAACGCTGAACGCATAATCGGCCGCCGGCGCACTGAGGAGCCGCAGGGCGCCGGCGAAGGCAATCATGGCGCCGTTGTCGGTGCAAAGGGCCGCCTCCGGATAGTGAACGCGCACGCCGACGGCATCTGCGGCGGCGCTGAGGCGTTCGCGTAAACGGCGATTGGCACCCACTCCACCCGCCACGACCAGCGTGCCCAGCCCGCTTTCCTCGCACGCAGCCAGCGATTTCGCCACCAGCACGTCCACCACCGCTTCCTGGAATTCCGCGGCGATGTCCGCGTGTGCCAGCGTGCCTGCTTGCCGGATGCTGAGTCCAACCGCCGTCTTGAGCCCACTGAAGCTGAAATTCAGCCCGGCGGCGGTGAGCAGGGGCCGGGGCAGGCGCAGGCGGCCGGGCTTGCCCTCCGCTGCCAGCGTCGCGAGCGCAGGTCCACCCGGATAGCCGAGTCCCAGCAACTGGGCCGTCTTGTCGAACGCTTCGCCGGCGGCGTCGTCCATGGTCTCTCCCAGCAGCGCATACTGGCCAAGCCCGGTTACGCGCATGAGCTGGGTGTGGCCGCCCGAAACCAGCAGGGCGACGAAGGGGAATTCCGGCGGATCGGCCGCAAGCAGGGGCGAAAGCAGGTGCCCTTCGAGGTGGTGTACGCCGATGGTCGGGATGCCCTGCGCGAATCCCAGGGCGCTCGCGACGCTGGCGCCCACGAGCAGCGCTCCGGCCAGTCCAGGGCCCTGGGTGTAGGCGATGCCGTCGAGTTCCTCGAGTGATCGCTCCGCCGTCGCCAGCACCTGGCGCGCAAGCGGAAGGATGCGCCGGACGTGGTCCCGGGAAGCCAGTTCGGGCACCACGCCGCCGTAGTCGGCATGCATCCTGACCTGGGAATGCAGCGCGTGGGCGAGAAGCCCCGGCCGATAGTCGCGCCGTCCGGCAACGTGCTTGTACAGGGCGACACCAGTTTCGTCGCAGGAACTTTCGATGCCCAGAACAAGCATGGGTGGTGGGGTGGTGAGTGCCGAGGACTTGCCGGTGAAGGCAGGGAGGCGTTATAGTATGCGGCTCGGCCGCAATCGGCCAGGTTCTCCGTCGATCCGCCGACGGCTACAAGGAATATCTGGAGAGACGCAGATTTATGCCAACTGTTCGGGTCAAGGAAAACGAACCCTTCGAAGTTGCCATGCGCCGGTTCAAGCGCACGGTGGAAAAGACCGGTCTGCTGACCGAACTGCGCGCGCGCGAATTCTACGAGAAGCCCACCGCCGAGCGTAAACGTAAGCACGCCGCCGCGGTGAAGCGCCACTTCAAACGCATTCGCAGTCAGCAGCTGCCGCCGCGCATGTATTGATCCGGCTTCGCGCGCCGGTCCCGGTTGCCGAGGCGGCAGGTCCATCCTGCCGCCTCGTTGCTTTTCAGCGCAGTTACGCGGAGAGTGCCATGTTGCTCAAGGAGCGCATCAACGAGGACATGAAAAGCGCCATGCGCAGCAAGGACACCGCCCGGCTGTCCGCGCTGCGGCTGCTGCTCGCCGCCATCAAACAGCGCGAGGTGGACGAGCGTGTCACGCTCGGCGACCCCGAGGTGGTGGCCGTGATCGAGAAGATGCTCAAGCAGCGTCGTGACTCGATTGCGCAATACGAGCAGGCCGGCCGCCAGGACTTGGCCGACGTGGAGAAATTCGAGGTCGGAGTCCTGCAGGCCTACATGCCCCAGCAGATGGCCGAGGCGGAGATCGACGCCGCAGTGGCCGACGCCATCGCGAAGACCGGGGCATCCGGTGCGCAGGACATGGGCAAGGTCATGGGGCTGCTCAAGCCAGCGCTGGCAGGCCGTGCGGATATGGGGCAAGTGTCGGCACGGGTCAAGGCACGGCTGACGGCATAACCGAGTTGCCGGCCGCCGTTCCGCTGCGCCCCGACGGTCACGCTTCTATAATCGGACGCTTGCGGAGATCGGGTGTCGGCCGTGTCGCGCTGCATTGGCGGGCGCTAGGCCGCCCCGGCGCGTCCTGTACCCACCCGTCGAGCGAATGATTCCGAAGTCCTTCGTGCAGGATCTATTGGGGCGCGTGGACATCGTCGACGTGATCGAGGGCTACGTCCCGCTCAAGCGCGCTGGCTCCAACCTTGCGGCGTGCTGCCCCTTCCACAACGAAAAGTCCCCGTCGTTCACGGTGAGCCCTAGCAAGCAGTTCTACCACTGCTTCGGCTGCGGCGCACACGGATCGGCCATCGGCTTTCTGATGGAGTACAGCGGGCTCAGCTTCGTCGAGGCCGTCAAGGAGTTGGCCCAGCGCGTGGGCATGACCGTGCCGGAAGCGCGGGTTGAAGCGCGCGGCGACTTCGGACAGGGGCGTGGCGAGGCCACCGTCGCCCTGGAGGAGGTCATGCACCGCGCGGCACAGTTCTACAAGGCCGAACTGAAGCGCTCGGCGCGCGCCATCCGCTACCTAAAAGGGCGAGGGCTGACCGGCGAGGTTGCTGGGAAATTCGGATTGGGATACGCCCCGGCGGGCTGGCAGGGGCTGGAAGGGGCATTTGCCGACTATCAGGCGCAGATACTGGTGGATGCCGGCCTGGTGATTCACTCCGAAGACGGCAAGCGCTACGACCGCTTCCGGGATCGGGTGATGTTTCCCATCGTCAGTCAGCGCGGCCAGGTGATCGGATTCGGCGGACGCGTCCTCGATGCCGGCGAGCCGAAATACCTGAACTCGCCCGAGACGGCGCTGTTCGAGAAGGGGCGCGAGCTGTACGGCCTGTTCCAGGCGCGGCAGGGCATCCGGGCGGCGGGACGCGTCCTGGTGGTCGAGGGCTACATGGACGTGGTGGCGCTGGCGCAGTTCGGCATCGACTACGCCGTGGCGACCCTGGGAACGGCGACGACGCCGATGCAGGTGCAGAAGCTGTTCCGGCAGACCGACGAGGTGGTGTTCTGCTTCGACGGGGACGCGGCGGGTCGGCGGGCGGCATGGCGCGCGCTGGAGAACAGCCTGGAGCAGCTGCAGGACGGCAAGCAGGTTCGCTTCATGTTCCTCCCGTCCGAGCACGACCCGGACAGCTTCGTGCGCGAGCATGGACGCGAGGGCTTCGAAGCACTCGTGGCGGAGGCTGTACCTTTATCCACCTTTGCCCTGCGTGAACTGTCCGCGCGCGTCGACATGAATTCACCGGAGGGTGTGACGCGCTTTCTGCAGGACGCCAAACCGCTTGTGAATCGGATCGCCGCGCCCATCTTGGGAGCAATGATCCGCAAACGCGTGGCCGAACTGGCCGGCATCGAGCAGGGCGAACTCGAGCAACGCCTGGGTCTGACGCGCATGCGGCGCAAGTCCGATGCGCCCGCGCGCCAGCTTCCCCGCGGGGTGGATCCATATCTGCGCCTGCTCGAGCGCGTGCTGACCGCCCCGACACTGCTCAGGGAAGTGCGGGAGGCAGGGCTGTCGGCCCCGGCCCGGCCCAGCGCCGAGGCACGCGCGCTGTTCGCGCTGGCCGCCGCGGCCGCGGAACTGGAGGGCGAGATCGGAGTGGGGACGGCCATCGAGCTGTTGCGCAGCGCGGATCCTGACCTGGCGCTGCAGCCGATCCTCAAGGCGGTCAACGACCTGCAGCGCTGGGACGTGAAGGAACTGCGCGCGGAGGTGAGCGACCTGCTGGCCCAATTGCAGGCGCAGCACGCGAGCGAGGACGCACGGCGCCGGCTCGCGGACGTGCGTTCGCCGATCGACTTGGACGACGCGGAGCGCGAGCGCCTGACCCGGGCACTTGCGCAGGGAAAGTCGGTCAAAACGAACTAAGTACAGGATTCTTACGGTACAATGCCGAGTTTTTTCTCGGCGCGGATCTTCGGGGGATAGCAGGCGCACATGGCAAAGGAACCGAAAAGCAGGCAGGCGGAAGCGTCCAAGGTCGACGCCCAGCCCATCGACGCAGAGGCCCGTCGCGTTCGCCTCAAGAATCTGATCGTCCTGGGCAAGGAGCGGGGCTACCTGACCTATGCCGAGATCAACGATCACCTGCCCGATGACATGCTCGATGCCGAACAGATCGAGAACATCATCAGCATGATCAACGACATGGGTATCCAGGTGTACGACGAGGCACCGGATAGCGAGTCGCTGCTCATGACGGAGAATGCCACGCCCGTACCGGATGAGGATGCCGCCGAGGAAGCGGAAGCCGCGCTATCCACCGTGGACTCCGAGTTCGGCCGCACCACCGACCCGGTGCGCATGTACATGCGGGAAATGGGCTCCGTGGAGCTGCTCACCCGCGAGGGCGAGATCGAGATCGCCAAGCGCATCGAGGACGGCCTGCGGCACATGATCCAGGCCATTTCGGCCTGCCCCACCACCATCGCCGAGATTCTCGCACTCGCCGAGCGGGTTCAGAAGGACGAGATGCGCATCGACGAGTTCGTCGACGGCCTGCTCGATCTCAACGCCGAGGAGATCATCGGAGACGAAGTCTCCGAGGAAACGATGGAAGAGGAACTGGACGCCGAGGACGAAGAGACCGAGGGCGACAACGCGGGTGTGCCCAGCGCGCAGTTGCTGCTGCTCAAGTCGTCGGCGCTCGAGCGCTTCTCCACCATCGAGCAGCAGTTCACGAAGATGATGAAGGCGCTGCAGCGCAACGGTTCGCGCAGCAAGCCGTACGTGAAGGCGCAGGAGGACATCTCGCGCGAGTTGATGATGATCCGTTTCTCCGCCAAGCAGATCGAATCTCTGTGCGACAGCGTGCGCAAGCAGGTCGACGAGGTGCGCTCCTTCGAGCGCGCCGTGATGGAGTTGTGCATCGAGAAGGCCGGCATGCCGCGCAGCCACTTCATCAAGGTCTTCCCGGGCAATGAGGAGGATCTCGACTGGGTTCGCCGCGAGGTGCAGGCGCGCAAACCCTACAGCGAGGCACTGTCGCGATTCGCGCCGGCGATCATGGAGCAGCAGCAACGACTGATCGACCTGCAGAAGCGCGTCGGCATCCCCATCAAGGATCTGAAGGACATCGCCAAGCAGATGTCGACCGGCGAGGCCAAGGCGCGCCGGGCCAAGCGGGAGATGACCGAAGCCAACCTGCGCCTGGTGATCTCGATCGCCAAGAAGTATACGAACCGCGGCCTGCAGTTCCTGGATCTCATTCAGGAGGGCAACATCGGCCTGATGAAAGCGGTAGACAAGTTCGAATACCGGCGCGGCTACAAGTTCTCGACCTACGCGACGTGGTGGATTCGTCAGGCCATCACGCGTTCGATCGCCGACCAGGCACGCACGATTCGCATCCCAGTGCACATGATCGAGACGATCAACAAGATGAACCGGATTTCGCGCCAGATCCTGCAGGAGACCGGCCTCGAGCCCGATCCGGCGCTGCTCGCGCAGAAGATGGAGATGCCCGAGGAGAAGATCCGCAAGATTCTGAAGATCTCCAAGGAGCCGATCTCCATGGAGACGCCGATCGGGGACGACGACGATTCGCACCTGGGCGATTTCATCGAGGATGCGAGTACGATGGCGCCGGTGGAGGCGGCGGTGTACACCAGCCTGCGCGATGCCACCAAGGAAGTCCTGGACACCCTCACTCCGCGCGAGGCGAAGGTGCTGCGCATGCGCTTCGGCATCGAGATGAACA
>CAZNBS010000245.1:0-4215 GCA_964570955.1 uncultured Burkholderiales bacterium
GGTGCCCTGCTTGGGATGCAGCCACAGGTCGGCGAGCTTGGCGACTTCGGCGTAGTCGGGTGTGACCGCCACTACCTTGGCACCCTTGTAGCGCACCTCCGTGAAGAAGTGCGCGTCTGGTGTGCGCGTCTGCGGCACGTTGGAGCCCCAGGCGATGAGGTAGGTCGAGTTGTACCAGTCGGCCGATTCGGGTACGTCGGTCTGCTCGCCCCAGGTCTGTGGGCTCGACGGCGGCAGGTCGCAGTACCAGTCGTAGAAGCTCATGGACACGCCGCCGATGAGCGAGAGGTAGCGCGACCCTGCGGCATACGACACCATCGACATCGCGGGGATCGGCGAGAAGCCGATGATGCGATCCGGACCGTGCGCCTTGATCGTGTGGACGTTGGCCGCGGCAACGATCTCCTGGACCTCGTCCCACGTCGAACGCACGAAACCGCCCATGCCGCGTCCGGCCTTGTACGACGCCGCCTTCGCCGGATCGCGCACGATCGAGGCCCAGGCCTCGACCGGGCTCAGCGTCTTGCGCGCCTCGCGCCAGAGGCGGATCAGTCGTCCGCGCACCATCGGGTACTTGATGCGGTTGGCGCTGTACAGGTACCAGGAATACGACGCGCCGCGGGAACAGCCGCGCGGTTCGTGATTGGGCATGTCGGGCCGCGTGCGCGGATAGTCGGTCTGCTGCGTCTCCCACGTCACGACCCCGTTCTTGACGTAGATCTTCCAGCTGCACGAGCCCGTGCAGTTGGTGCCGTGGGTGGAGCGCACGATCTTGTCGTGCTGCCAGCGCTTGCGGTAGCCGTCTTCCCAGGTGCGATCCTCGTTGGTGACCACGCCGTGGTCGCCCGAGAAGTTCGACTGGTCCCTGGTGAAGAAGGTGAGGCGGTCGAGGAAGTGGGACATCGTTGTTCCTTAGCTCAGCACGGCATGGCTGCGTTGCGGCGCGCGTAGAACCACCACGTCACCGCGATGCAGGTTGCGTAGAAGACGATGAAGCAGTACAGCGCCATCTCCGGACCGCCGGTCATCGCGATCGAAGTGCCTTAACTCTTCGGGTTTAAAAAGCCGCCGTAGGCGCCGATCGCACCGGAAAAGCCCAGTACCGCTGCCGCTTCCTTGTTGCCGTCCCTGACCGCCTGCTCCCACTCGGGCGATTCCTTGCGCGCAACGCCGGCGGTGCGCTCGTTCAAGAAGATGACCGGGATCATTCGAAAAGTCGATCCGTTGCCGATCCCGGTCGTCAGGAACAGCACCATGAACATCGTCAGGAAGCCGGCGAAGCTCCCCTGCAAGGGGCCGGACGGCAGGAAGTACAGAACACCTGCTACGGCCAGCGCCATTACGATGAAATTCCAGAACGTGACGCGCGCACCGCCGAGCCGGTCCGCCAGCCAGCCTCCGACCGGACGGATCAGGGCGCCGACCAGCGGACCCATCCACGCGTACTGCAGCGCGTTGACCTCGGGAAACTGCGATTTGATCAGCAGCGGGAAGCCGGCAGCGTAGCCGATGAAGGAGCCGAACGTGCCCAGATAGAGCCAGCACATCAGCCAGTTGTGCTTGCGCCGGAAGATCACCGCCTGCTCCGCGAAGGAGGCCTTCGCATCGGCGATGTCGTTCATGCCGAACCACGCGAAGAAGGCCGCGGCGGCGATGAACGGCACCCAGATGAAGGCGGCATTCTGCGGCCAGATCTGCACGCTCTGTCCGGCCTTGTTCACGATTGTCTGCGGATCGCCGCCCAGTGCCACCCAGATCGGCATGGTGACGACCAGCGGCGCGAGGAACTGAACAGACGACACGCCCAGATTGCCAAGCCCGGCATTGACGCCCAGTGCCGATCCCTTGCGCTCCTTCGGAAAGAAGAAGCTGATGTTGGCCATCGACGAGGAGAAGTTGCCGCCGCCCAACCCGCACAGCAGCGCGAGTACGAGCAGGGTAGGGAAGGTGATGGTGTTGTCCTGTACCGCAACGCCGATGCCGATCGCGGGGATGAGCAGGCTGGCAGTGGATACTGCGGTCCAGCGCCGGCCCCCGAAGATCGGCACCATGAACGAGTAGAAGATGCGTAGGGTCGCCCCGGACAATGCGGGCGCGGCGGCAAGCCAGAACAGCTGGTTGGTGTTGAGGGTGAAGCCCAGCGCAGGCAGGTTGACCGCGGCCACGCTCCACAACTGCCAGATGGCGAAGGCCAGGAACAGGCAGGGTACCGAGATCCACAGGTTCAGGCGCGCGATCGCCTCGCCCTCCTTCTCCCAGAATGCCTTGTCTTCCGGGGTCCAGATCTGTAGGACCCGACTGCGTGGATGCGCAATGCTCTGTGTGCTCATCACTTCGACTCCTCGATGCTCGACGCTCGAGCGGCTGGGCGCGGGCAGTCAGGCCGTCGTCGCAGCGCGCGGTCCCATGACCGGCGTGCGGCGCACTTCGGTGAAGTACATCCAGATCAGCGAGACCCAGACAACGCCATACATCAACATGAAGCAGCTGGAGCGAATGCCGGTGAGGTCCACCAGCATGCCGAACAGGACGGGCAGGACGAATCCGCCGAGACCGCCCACCAGGCCGACGATTCCCGACACCACACCGATGTTGTCCGGGTAGTCGTCGGCGATGTACTTGAACACGGACGCCTTGCCGAAAGCCCATGCCATGCCCATCACGAACATGAGCGCGGTGAAGACCCACGGGTCGAGGCCGATGTGGAACGTGGCGGGACCGTTCACGGTGACGATGGTGAATTGCGTCTGAGGATAGGAAAGCAGGAACAGGCAGATCCAGCTCACCCACAGTACCCACCAGGTCACCTGGTGCGCGCCGTACCGGTCCGAGAGCCAGCCGCCGACGGCACGCAGTACGCCGCCGGGCAGCGAGAAGCAGGCGGCGAGCAGTGCGGCGATGCGGATGTCGAACCCGTACTCGCCCACGTAGTACTGGGTCATCCACAGCGCGAGTGCGACGTAGCCGCCGAAGACGATCGAGTAGTACTGAGAGTACTTCCACACGTTCGGATCGCGCAGCACGCTCAGCTGCTCTCTCCAGCTCACACGGGCGTCCACCTGGTGCCTGACGTCGCTGTAGCTGCCGAACCAGAACAGCAGCGCGGTGACCAGCATCGCCGCGGCGAACACCTTGGGTACCACGAACCAGCCATAGGCCACGACGAGCACCGGCGCGACGAACTTGGTCACCGCCGCCCCCGAGTTCCCGGCACCGAACACGCCCATGGCGAAGCCCTGGCGGCCGCGGTCGAACCAGCGTGCCACGTAGGGCGTACCGACCGAGAAGGATCCGCCGGCCAGGCCGACGAACAGTCCGAGCACGATGAAATGCCAGAACTGCGTGGCGTAGGAAATGAGCCAGATGGGGATCACCGTGGCCAGCAACAGCAGGAACAGCACGATGCGGCCCCCGTACTTGTCCGTCCACATGCCCAGCGGCACGCGCACGAGGGATCCGGTCAGGACCGGCGTGGCGGTGAGAAGGCCGAACTGCGTGGCATTCAAGTCGAGCGTGTCCTTGATCGGGATGCCGATCACGCCGAACATCATCCACACCATGAAGCACACGGTGAAAGCGAGCGTGCTCGCGATCAATACTGAGATCTGTTTGGTCCGCTGCGTGGGCACCGTTGTCTCCCGAGGTTCTTCCAGCACGCCTGGGAGAGATTACCGGTCGGCCGTGCCCGCGGCCTATTCGGCGGATGGGCGGCGTGGCGGAGAAATTCGGCCTAGTCCGCCCGGACGAGGGAGGGAGCGGAATAGTTCGTTGGGACTAGGGGCGCCGCGGATCGATGCGTTGGCGGATGCATGGGGAGTCACCCTGAGCCCGAAGGACGGGGCATCCGCGCCTTGCTGCCTGCGGCAGGTCAGGGCCGCGTCGCGCCCTCCGCGAGCCCGTTCTCCACGGCGTAGACGGCGGCCTGCACGCGGCTGGTCAGATTCAACTTGCGCAGGATGTGCTGCACGTGAATCTTCACCGTGCTCTCGGCGACGTCCAGCGCGCGCGCGATCTCCTTGTTGCTCGCGCCGCGGGCGACGAAGCCCAGGATCTCACGCTCGCGCGGGCTGAGCTTATCGCGCTCCGCGGGTGCGGGCGCAGGTGCCGCCGCCGGACCGGACTTGATGTTGCGCACCAGTTTGCTGGTCATCTGCGGCGAGATCACCGAGTCGCCGTCGGCTGCCCGCCGAATCGAGTCGACCAGCGTCTGCGTGT
>CAZNBS010000245.1:4225-7346 GCA_964570955.1 uncultured Burkholderiales bacterium
TGTCGATGTTCTTGAGCAGGTAGCCGCTGGCGCCGTTGCGCAGCGTCTCGATCAGGTCCTCGGCATCCTCCGACACGGTCAACATCACCACCTTCGACTCGGGGCACTCCTCCGCCAGGATCTTCACCGCTTCGCGGCCCGACAGGCCGGGCATGTGCAGGTCGAGCAGGATTACGTCGGGCTTGAGTTCCTTCGCGCGCTTGATCCCGTCCAGGCCGTCCGAAGCTTCGCCGACCACCTCGAAGTCCTCCTGGCGCGCAATGAGCGCCTTCACGCCGCTGCGGAACAGGGTGTGGTCATCCACGATTAGGACGCGTACGCTCATGGGCTCATCCTTCCAGGATGACGGTGCCGGGACGTGCCGGTGCCGGTTGTCCGGCCTCGAGGACCGGCAGGGTGAGCAGCACCTCGGTGCCCTTTCCCCGGGTGGAGGTCACCTGCAGTTCGCCGCCGATACGGCGCGCGCGTTCGCGCATGATGCGCAGGCCCACGTGCAGGTCCGAGGGCACGCTGTCGGAATCGAAGCCGCGCCCGTCGTCGCGCACGCAGAAGCGGTAGACGGGACCGCGCTGCATCTCCACTTCGACGCGATTGGCCTGCGCGTGCTTGCGCGCGTTGGACAAGCTCTCCTGCACGATGTGCATCACCTGAAGCTGCATCTCCGGCGACAGCGGAAGTCCGACGCCGGATTGCCGGAAGCGCGTCTGCACCCGCGTCTGGCTTTCGAAGCGCACGAGTGCGGAGGCGATCGCTGCCTCGATGTCCGTCTCGGCCATGCGCGTGCGGAAATGAACCAGCAACTCGCGCACGTCGTCGTAGCTCTCCTGGATGCCCTCGCGGATGCGGGCCAACTCCTCTTTCGCGCTGTCGAGCTTGTCGTGCTCGATAGAATCCTGCAGAAGTTGCGCCTGCATGTTCAGGTAGGCGAGCGACTGCGCGATGCTGTCGTGCAGTTCCTGCGCGAGCAGATTGCGCTCCTCCGAAATCGCCATTTCCTTTTCCCTTTCCACGAGCCGCTGGTTCTCGACCGCGATCGCCAGGTGCCGGCCGAGCGTCTCGAGCATGAAGCGCTCCTGGCCGCTGAACTCGCGTACTTCCCGGAAGTACAGGTTGAACACCCCGAGGCTGTGTTCGCGCAGGCGGATGGGGAACACGCCGACAGTCGCGAATCCCTCCTCGCGGCAGCGCACCGGCTTGCTGCGCAGCGCTCCCCGCACGAGAATGTGGACGCTCGGCTGAGCGCGTTGCGCGCCTTCGCCGCACAGGCACTCGCCGCGGCGGAGGCAGCGCTCGGATTCCGCGAATTCGCTGGACAGGCCCTGCTGCACGAACAAGTGGAGCTTGCCGCTGTCCGCGTCGACCAGCCGCACGGCGCCGGCTTGCGCATCGAGGCGCGACAGGATCTTGCGCAGGAAGTCGCTGCACAGCGCCTCGATCGAACCGGGCTGGCCGAGCAGGGCCGCCACTTCGTACAGCGTTCCGAGTTCCTCGTTCTTGTCCGCCAGCGAGCGCGTCTTGTCCGCCACGCGCTGCTCCAGGCTCGCGTACAGGTCCTGCAGGTGCGCAGCCATCCGGTTGAAGCCGGCCGCCAACTGCCCGAACTCGTCTTCGGATTCGACCGGCAGACGCACGCGGAAATCCCCGCCAGCCATGCGCTTCATGCCTTCCTCGAGACTGGTCACGGGACGCACGATGAGCAGGAACATGAGGTAGATGAGTGCGACCGTGCCGATCAGGCTGAGCGCGATGATTCCGAACTGGAGGGTGCGCAGCAGGTGCGTAGTATCCGACATGGCGCGCTCGATTTCGCGCACGGTGCCGTCGATCCGACCTACGAACGCGTCGGTGCGCGCAGCGTAGCTGCTTAGCCGCTCGCGCCGCATCTCCATCGACGCTGTGCTCAGCACCGCCTCGATGTGCGGCTTCATCTCGTTCACCCACTGGGTACGCAGGGCCGCGAAGCCTGACTGAATCGTCGGAGCGCGCGGGAGCACCATCGGACGCGAGGAATCGCCGCGCTGGAGGTCTGCGAGCACCTGGTCGAACTCGGCGACCTCGCCCCGTACGCGTTGCGCCGCTGCGATCTGGTCGACCCCGGGATGCGTGGTCTGGGTCAGGCCGAGGGCGATGCGGTAGGAGCGCATACGCTGGCTGCCCAACTCGTTGACGGCCGCCGCTCCCCCTTCCAGTTGCCAGGACATCAGCAGCGTCAGGCCGACGGCACTGAGCGCGACGAGCAGATAGATCACCAGGATGGCGGTGAGCTTCGGCCCCAGGCGGCGGTTGAGTTTCGCCATGGGTTGCAGAGGGCGGGACAGGGCAGACCACTATAGCAGAGGCCCTTGCCAGGCAGCCTCGGCTGCGCGGACTAGTTCTTCCGGATTAGCGCAGTGCCCTGTCCGGCCCTCGATGACTCCGCCGGCGTACGTCTTCACACATCGCCCGCCTGTCCTTCGGTCGGATTGGCACCGCACGGTCGTTGGCCGATGCTCCGGTATGGGCAGAACCGCTGCCGACTGCAGGAGAAGAACATGACGACGCAGCCGCGATGGACGCGGATCCACCTTTGCGTGGCCGCGGTGGCCACGCTGCTCACCGGGACCGGCGCGCTCGCGCAGGCACCGGCAGCCGTGGACGAGGGCGCTGCCACGCCGCTGGAGGCGCTCACCGGGGGCGCGTTGCTCCTCAATCTGCGGCCGCGCTTCGAGAACGTCGCGCAGGACGGCAAGCCCGAGCACGCCGAGGCGTTCACCTTGCGCACGCTGCTGGGCTGGCGCACCAGGCCTTGGCAGGGGCTGAGCCTGACCGTCGAGGGCATCGATGTTCGCCACCTGGGTGAACAGGAGTTCGCCACCACACGTAGCGATCCGCGCTTCGCGGACTATCCGATCGTCGCCGATCCGGACGACACCGATGTCAACCAGCTCTATCTGGACTACACCGGGCTCCCCGACACGCGGTTGCGGGTGGGACGCCAGTCGATCAAGCTGGACAACGTGCGCTTCATCGGGAATGTCGAGTTCCGACAGGTGATGCAGGTGTTCAACGCGGCCATGGTGGAGAACACCAGCCTGCCGAACACGCACGTGGTCGCCGGCTACCTGTGGCGCCAGAAGAACAT
>CAZNBS010000246.1:0-7344 GCA_964570955.1 uncultured Burkholderiales bacterium
CGCTCAGCGAGGAGGCGCTGCGCTACCGACAGCAGCGGGGACTGGCGCATCGGGAGGAGCAGATGGCGCTTCTGGTCCAGCGCGTCACGGGGACCTACTGCGACGCCTACGTGCTGCCGGCATTCGCCGGCGTCGGGGTCTCGTACAACACGTTCGTGTGGCGGCACGACATCGACCCGGCCGCCGGGATGCTGCGCCTTGTCGTCGGACTGGGCACGAGGGCCGTGGACCGTGTCGAGGGCGACTATTCCCGCATCGTCGCGCTCGATCAGCCGTTGCTCGTGCCGCAGTCGGACCCGGAGGACCGCCGCCGCTTCACCCAGCATGACGTCGACGTGCTGGACACGGCGCGCAACGATCTTCGTACCGTACCGATCGGCGCGATGCGCAGCCAGGAGCCGACGCTGCCGCTGAACATGTTCGCCGAACCCAGCGAGGCCGGCTGGCTGGTCACCTTCGATCGCCTGCTCGGTCAGACCGACTTCGCGGCAACCATGCGTCGGCTTCTATCCACGCTCGAGCGCGCCTACGAGTATCCGGTGGATGTCGAGTTCGCCGCCACTTACGCGAGCGACGGGACATTGCGCCTCAACCTGATCCAGTGCCGACCGCTGCAGACCCGCGGGGTGCAGTCGATGCGCGTCGAGATCCCGGACGGCGACGACGCGAACACCCTGCTACGCGGCGCTGGCAACTTCATGGGAGGAAGCATCGTCCAGCCGATCGGACGCGTGGTGGTGGTCGATCCGGCGGCTTACAGCAGCCTTTCCATGTCGGACAAGTACGTTGTCGCGCGCGTGATCGGGCGCATCAACCGCCAGATCGTCGCGGGAGACGGAATACCGACGCTGCTCATCGGGCCGGGGCGTTGGGGCACGTCCACGCCGCGACTGGGTGTTCCGGTCCGATTCGCAGAGATCGATGCGATGACGGCGATCGCGGAAGTCGCCTTCTCCGCCGGAGGGCTCCATCCGGAGCTGTCCTTCGGCAGTCACTTCTTCCAGGATCTGGTCGAGACTGGGATCTTCTATCTGGCCCTGGAACCCGAACGGACAGGCTGCTTCCTCAACCTTCCGCTGCTGCAGTCCCTGCCGAACCTCCTGCCCGTGCGCCTGCCCGACGATGCGCAACTGTCCGGTTCGATCCGGATCGTCGACCTTCCGGCAGGCCATTGCCTCATGGCCGATATCGTGACACAGCGCGTGGTGTGCTGCGTCATCCAGCCTTGACTGCAGCGCGCACCGATGCATCGTCCGAAGCGCGGGTGGCGGGAGTGTTAAAGTGGAAAGTTGCACAGGCGCCCCTCGGCGCCAGGCTTCCCATAGCAATCCGCCGGCGCGAGTGCATGCTCTACACCCAGCATTCGCGCGGGTTGGTCGGCATCATCCGGAGGAAACATGGCAGTCGTAATGACAGAAAAAATAGAGGCCGTCTACCAGCAGATCAAGGCGCGCAATCCCGGGGAGGACGAATTCCACCAGGCGGTGCGCGAGGTGCTGGAGTCGCTCGGACCGGTGCTGGTCAAGCACCCCGAGTTCGCGCATCAGAAGATCATCGAACGCGTCAGCGAACCCGAGCGGCAGATCATCTTTCGCGTGCCTTGGCAGGACGACCGGGGCGAGATTCACATCAATCGCGGATTCCGTGTCCAGTTCAACAGCGCGCTGGGCGTCTACAAGGGCGGCCTGCGGTTCCATCCCTCGGTGTACCTCGGCATCATCAAGTTTCTGGGCTTCGAGCAAGTGTTCAAGAACGCCCTGACCGGCATGCCGATCGGGGGAGCGAAGGGCGGATCGGACTTCGATCCCAAGGGCAAGTCGGATGCGGAGGTGATGCGGTTCTGCCAGAGCTTCATGACGGAGCTCTACCGCCACCTCGGCGAATACACCGACGTCCCGGCGGGAGACATCGGCGTCGGCGGGCGCGAGCTGGGCTATCTGTTCGGACAGTACAAGCGCATCACCAACCGCTACGAATCGACCGTGCTCACCGGCAAGGGTGTGGGCTGGGGCGGCTCCCTCGTGCGCACCGAGGCAACCGGCTACGGCGCCGTGTTCTTCGTGCGCGAGATGCTCAAGGTGCGCAACGATTCTTTGGAGGGCAAGACCTGCATCGTTTCCGGCTCGGGCAACGTCGCGCTCTACACCATCCAGAAGCTGCAGCAGCTGGGCGCGAAGGTCGTCGCCTGTTCCGATTCCAACGGCGTGATCGTGCACGACAAGGGGATCGATTTCGATCTGCTCAAGCGCCTCAAGGAAGTTGAGCGCCGGCGCATCTCAGAGTACGCAGAGCACCACCAGGATGCCAGGTACCTGCCTGGGGGAAATATCTGGGACATCCCCTGCCACATCGCGATGCCCTCGGCCACGCAGAACGAGATCACCGGCCGGGACGCCAGGAGCCTGGTCGAGAACGGCTGCATTGCCGTCGCCGAAGGAGCCAACATGCCCACCACGCCGGAGGGCGTGAAGGTGTTTCTCGACGCCAAGATTGCATACGGTCCCGGCAAGGCCGCCAATGCCGGCGGCGTCGCCACCTCGGCGCTCGAGATGCAACAGAACTCCAGTCGTGACTCGTGGAGCTTCGAGCACACCGAGCGCAAGCTCGACACGATCATGACCAATATTCACGCCAGCACCTACGAGACGGCGCAGGAGTTCGGCGCGCCCGGCAACTACGTGCTTGGTGCCAATGTTGCGGGTTTCGTCCGGGTCGCGAAGGCGATGCTCGCCCTCGGCTGCATCTAGCCAATCGATCGCGTACCCGGGCCGCGGCCGGCGCAGGCAGACCGGCCGTTCTCGAAACCGATGGCGACGGCGAGGACTTGCGCTTTCGCCGTCGCCTTAGGCGGTCGATCCGGCCGCACCATTCGATCCGGCCGCACCATCGGGACGTCGCCGGCGCGCGAGGGCGCGCGCCAGCGCGGTTTGCAGCATCTGCGGTGAGCAGGGCTTGGGCAAGACGTCGACCTTCAGCTGCGTGGCGTTGTGCAGCTGCGCGGCGTATCCGGTCATGAGGACGATCTGCAAGCCGGGATGCCCGCGCAGGATCTCGCGGGCGAGCGCCAGGCCGTCCATCGTCCCGGGCATGACGATGTCGCTCAGCACCACGTCGTAATTTCGCTCTTCGCGACGCACGAGCTCCAGGGCCTGGTCCGCCGACGCAACGTGTCGAACGCGACAGCCGAGTGCCTCCAGGATCGGCCGCGTCGCGTCCGCCAGCGCCTCGTTGTCCTCGACCAACAGGACGCGGCAATCCAGCGGACCGGCCACGCGCGGCTCGTCGGCCGGGGCGGGTGCGAGCGCGCTGTCGGTGGCGCGCAGATACAGATGCACCGTCGTGCCCTTGCCAGGCTGGCTTTCCACGCGTGCCGTCCCGCCGGCCTGGACGCAGAGCGCATACACCTGGCTGAGCCCCAGCCCGGTGCCCTTCCCCGGCGGCTTCGTCGTGAAGAACGGCTCGAACACTTTCTCCAGCAGTTCCGGCTCGATGCCTTCGCCGGTGTCGGCCACGCTGACCACGACGTAGGCTCCCTCGAGCGCCGGCATCTCGCCAGGCGTGAGATTGCGTGCAGTGATGGTCAGCTGCCCGCCGCGCGGCATGGCGTCCTTGGCATTGACCGAGAGATTGATGATCGCCAGCTGCAACTCGGAGGGATCGACCTCCACGGGCAGAACGTCCGGTGCAACGTCGCCGCTGACCTGGATGGCCCGGCCCAGCGCCGGTCGGATCATCGCGAGGAGCAGCGGAAAACTGTCCTGCAGGCGGATCACCTCGGGGCGCAGCGCCTGACGACGCGAGAACGACAGGAGCTGCCGCGTCAGATTCTCTCCGGAGGAGATGGCGCGCGCGATTGCTGCCAGCTGCGGGCTGTCCGCCAGTTGCGGTTGCAGCCGCTTGAGGAGGTACAGGTTGTTTCCCACGACCATCAGCAGGTTGTTGAAATCGTGCGCGACCCCACCCGTCAGGCGTCCCATCGCCTCGAGCTTCTGCGCCTGGCGCAGCGCCTCCTCGGCACGCAGGCGCTGCTCGGTTTCGTCCTTCAGGCGCTGCGCCACCTCGAACTCTCGCCGCACGCGTCGCAGTGCGACGTACGACACGTAAGCCAGTCCCAGCGATGTGGGGAACGCGAACGCCGCGAGCAGGCCGACATCGCGATACCACGCCCCCAGCACCGCATGCCGCTCGAGCCCGCCCGCGACATAGATGGGGTACTCGCCGAGTTTGCGGAAGATCACCAGGCGGCGATGCCCGTCCACGGCAGAGACCGAATCCACTTCGCCCTCCGAGGCCCCGCTCGCCACCGCTTCCATCAGTGGGTCGGCGGGAGGCAGGTTGCTCACCGATCGCGGCGGCATCGGCCAACGCGCGACGATGGCACCGTCCTCGCGAAACAAGGTCAGGACGAGCCCCGGTTCGCTGCGGGCGAGACCGGCGTAGAACTCCACGAAATGCGAGGGATACATCGATACCGAAACCGCACCGGCGAAAGACCCGTCCCGACGCTGGCGCCGATGCGTGACGTCGAAGAACGGCTCGCCAGTGACGCGACTGATCAGGCGGCGCGAGAAATACCAATCGCCGCGGCCGTCCTTGTGATACAGAAAGTACTCCCGGTCGGAGATGTCGAGTCTGGGCGGCGCGGGATAGAAGCGGTTGGATACCAGCGCGCGGCCGCGCGCATCCCAGATCCAGATCGACTGGATCTGCGCCACACCCGTTGAAACGCGCTGGAACTGCTCGTGCAGTTGCCGCTCGCGACGCCGGATCGCCGCGTCGTCATCGTCCCCGATCGCCTCGAGCACTTGGCGCGTGATGACCTGGTTCGTCTCGATCACACGCGCCGCATGCTCGATGCCGATGCGCACCGAGCGATCGAGCCGCACGCGCGCTTCCGAGAAGGCGTCGCGATAACCACTCCACGCTGCCAGCAGGAACGACGCGGTGGGCAGGACGAGCGCCGCCACGATGCCCAGGCGCAGCCAACGGACCGTGGCCAGACGCCCCTCGCCATCCTTGTAGTCGTCGGGGGGCGTGGCCGCCCGTTTCGCTAACATCGTCCTGGAGCCCGGTCGCCCGAGCGGCAGCGTTTCTCGAGACGGCGGCAGCACGTTTCGTTCCGAGCCGCCGGCGGCGGCGCCGATCCTGATCTAGGCCGCGCGCGCGTGCGCACCGGCGCGTGCCTCCTCCAGGATCATGTCGGCGCCCTTCTCTGCCACCATTACGGTGGCGGCATTGGTGTTGCCCGACACGACATTCGGCATGACCGACGCGTCGACCACGCGCAGTCCTGGCACACCGCGCACGCGCAACCGCTCGTCCACCACCGCCAACGGGTCCTGTCCCATGCGGCAAGTGGACGTGGGGTGATAGACGGTGCCGCCGACTTCGCGCGCGTAGTTCAGCCAGTCGAGATCGGTCTGGACGCGTGGCCCGGGGGCGTACTCGGACAGGACGAAAGGCTGCATGGCGGCGGCGCCCATGATCCGGCGCACGAGCTTGAGACCGGCCACGACAGTGCGCTGATCATCCGGCGTGTTCAAGTAGTTGTAGTGGATGGCGGGCGGCTGCGCCGGATCGGCCGAGCGGATACGCACGCTGCCACGAGACTGCGGCCGCAGCGGCGACATCGACGCCGTGAAGGCCGAGAACGGGTGCAGCTTCGCGCCCATCTTGTCGGTGCTGAAGTTGATGAAGTACAGCTGTACATCGGGGCGCGGCACGCGCGGGGACGAGCGCACGAATGCCCCGGCATAACCTGCACTGACGGTGAGCGGACCGCGCCGCTGCAGCGCATAGCGCAACCCCATGCCAATGCGGCCGAACAGGCTGGCCATCGCGTCGTTGATGGTGACGGGCTGCGTGCACTTCCATACCGTGCGCACGTAGAAGTGATCCTGCAGTCCGCCGCCCACGCCGGGGACGTCGCGCACGAGGGCAATGCCGTGCCGTTCGAGCAGCGCGCGCGGTCCGATACCGGATAACTGCAGCAGCTGCGGCGAATTGATCGAACCCGCGCTGATGATCACCTCGCGATGCGCATTGGCGATGTGCATGGTGTCGCCCGCGCGGAACTCCACGCCGACCGCGCGGCCGCCGTGAAAGCGGATGCGGGTGACGAGCGCCTCGGTGCGCACCTGCAGATTGGTGCGGCCGAGGGCCGGACGCAGATAGGCCACGGCACAGCTCGCGCGCCGCCCCCGGCGCGAAGTGGTGTGATAGTAGCCGGCGCCCTCCTGCTTGGCCCCATTGAAGTCCTCGTTGCGCGCAATCCCCTGCTCGCCGCAGGCGGCGATGAAGGCATCGCACAAGGGGTGCCGATCGGGCAGGGCACTCACCGACAGCGGCCCGCCGCGCCCCTGGAATTCGCTCTCGACCTGGTCACGGTCCTCGGAGCGCAGAAAGTACGGCAGTACGTCGCGAAAACTCCAGCCTGCGTTTCCCTGCGCGGCCCAGGTGTCGAAGTCCTCGGGCTGGCCGCGCACGTGTACCAGACCGTTGATCGAACTGCAGCCGCCCAGCACCTTGCCGCGCGGGGTGAAGACGCGGCGATTGTTCAGTTCCGCCTCGGGCTCGGACTGGTACATCCAGTTCACGCTCGGGGTGGCGAACAGCTTGCCGTAGCCGAGCGGGACGTGGATCCAGGGATTGCTGTCGCGCGGCCCCGCTTCGAGCAGCAGCACCTTGTGGCGGCCGTCGGCGGTCAGTCGGTTGGCCAGCACGCAGCCCGCCGAGCCGGCGCCGACGATGATGTAGTCGTAGTCCATCCGGGGTCAGATTCTGATCGCCGCCCGGGGTAGCGCGGCGCGGGCGCCAATGATAGCGGCTGCGCGCGCGCTCAAGCCGCGCTCGCGAGCGAATCGGGCGTCAGAGCGGCCGCTTGCAGGGCACGCCCGAGCCGGGCGATCTCTCCGGGCGTGAGCTTCATCAACGGCGGGCGCACGTGCGCTTCGCGCACACGGCCGAGCAGGACCAGGCACTCCTTCATCCGGTTGTGCATGTCGAGGAAGGGCGGGGCGTAGAACGCCTGGGCGAGCGGATAGATGCGATCGTTGATTGCCTGCGCACGAGCAAGGTCCTGTGCCTTGACGGCCCGGAACAGCTGCACCTGCAGGTCTGCGATCACGCTGCCCGCGCCGGACAGCAGGCCGTTGGCGCCCATGCTCAGGGATGCCATCAGCCAGCCACTGTGGGTGGTGAGCACGTTGACCGGCCGCGACAGATTCTGGAACGTGCGGATGTGGCGTTCGTGCAGCATCGCATCGTTCGACCAGTCCTTGATGGCGCGGATGCTCGGTACGGATTCGAACAGGCGCAGCAGCGTATCGAAAGGGTAGCCCAGCC
>CAZNBS010000247.1:0-7246 GCA_964570955.1 uncultured Burkholderiales bacterium
CCGCTTTGAGCGGCTCACAATCTAAGGCCCCCGGCTTTGCCGGGGGATATTTACTCGACGTTCGGGTATCCGGCGATCTGTGGGGTCCGGAGATAGCACACCTTGACGTTATGGGATCGCGACTACGCCCGGATGGGACGACCGATCTGCTGATCTGGGAATCTCGCGCGGAGCTATGGAGCGCTGATGAGTTACTCGTTCAGTTTGACGCAGCGAGTGGCTCGAAACCCGAGCCAGAACTCTTCGTGGATCCATCCCCGCGCCACACGCGGCCGGTCGATGGGTATTTTCCACCGCCCGAGAGCGAGATGCGGGAATTCGAAGGTCGGCCGGTCGTGTTCCCGACGCTGCAGTTCGAGGTAGCGGTAAACGGTGAACGACGCGAGGCTGGACGCCTCCTGAATGGCAGACAAATCCTTGCGTTTGGGCTGTCGTGGGTATCTCATCGCCCGGAGTCCGCCCGCCTGATGTTGAATACGTACTCGCTGCGTGAACTTGTCGAGGGTAGTCCTTTGACGTCGGTCGTTTCCGAGCATATTGGCTTCGGCGATGAGGTGTCTCTCAAAGTCAGTGCCTAACATCCGGTTCGACCGGACCACCCACCAGCTGCGCTGGTGGGTGCCCTCGTCGCTCCGCTCCTCGGCGGCCGGTGAGCGCGATCGTTAGCCGTCTCGAGGCGACAGTGTTAGCATCCCGCCTATGATTGATTGGTCCACCTGCCCCGCAGTCGAGCGCGACCCAGACCGCGTCAGCGGAGCATGGGTCTTTCGAGGCACGCGCGTTCCGGTTGCAGCACTGTTCGAGAACCTCGAGGATGGTGCGTTGGCATCTCAGTTCGTCGAGTGGTTCCCTGGCGTGACTCTGGAACAGGTCCGCGCTGTCTTGGAGCACGCAAAGAAGAGCGCCTTGGCTCCTGCCTAAGTGCGCGTTCTATTCGACCAGGGTACCCCCGTCCCGCTGCGGGATTCCCTGCAGCAGCATGAGGTCTCCACGGCGTTCGAACGCGGGTGGTCAGAGCTGAAGAACGGCGAGTTGCTCGACGCCGCCGAACGCGAAGGCTTCGCGGTCCTCGTCACAACCGATACTAAGCTCAAGTTTCAACAGAACCTGAGCGCTCGGCGCATCGCGATCGTCGCGTTACTCACGACGAGTTGGCCTCGAATCGAGCGCGCGACCGCTGAGGTCGTCAGAGCCATAGCGGCTGCCACGCCCGGCAGCTACACGGAAGTCAGTATCCCGTGAGAAAGACGGCTAGCCCGCGGTTCGACCCGACCCGTTCCGGCGGGCTTCGCCCGCCTACACGGGCGGGTCAACCGCAACGTTGGGCGTCATGCCGCCGCGACGGTACTGTGTTCCCAAGTCAGTCATCAATGGCGGTCCTCGCATAGACTTAGGAGGCGTTCATGCCAGCCCCGAGCAAGTTTGCGCACATCGTCTATAGGACACACCGTTACGACGAGATGATTGACTGGTACACGCGAGTCTTCGAGGCGCAAACCCGGTACCGCGACGAGCGTTTCGCGTTCCTCAGCTACGACGACGAACACCACCGGGTCGCATTAGTGAATCTCGGTCCGCTCCCCCCCGCTAGCGCGAAGCCGAGCACCACCGTCCCGGGGGTGCATCACGTCGCCTATACCTGGCGGAACCTAGACGAGTTACTAGATACGTACAAGCGCTTGGGGGCACTCGGGATCCGACCCGTATGCCCGGTCCGCCACGGGATGACGCTTTCTCTCTACTACGCCGACCCCGACGGTAACGGCCTTGAGTTTCAAGTTGACCTACTGGACGCGCGCGCCGCCACCGAGTTCATGCATGGACCGGTATTCGCGCGTAACCCGGGCGGTGAATCCTTCGATCCTGATGCCGTGATTGCGCACTACGAGTCAGGAGAGCCTGTGGATAGCATGATCTTTATCGATGGCCAGCCGGAGGCTACTCGCTCTGCGTTCGTAAGAGCCGACCGACGGGGCTAACGGCGTCAGCATATGTGAACCCCTGACGCCCAGCCACGCGCTCGAGCCGACCGCCGCAAGCACGCTTCGCTTGCTCGCGGTGCCCTCGTCGCTGCGCTCCTCGGCGGCGGCTCAGCGCGAGCGTTCGGCGTCACAACCACCGCGCCACGGTCAGGAGTAAGATTCGCGCCATGAAGGTCGCTACCGGCACTGTCGTCGACGGAAAGGTTGTCGTCGAAGGGGAGTCCCTCGCGGAAGGCACCAAAGTAACCGTGGTACTCCGGGAGGACGAGGAGTCCTTCGAGCTGACGCCAGAAGAAGAAGCAGAACTGCTCGCTTCGATCGAGGAGATCGAGCGCGGCGAATACGTCTCTGCAGACGAATTGTTGGAACGGCTGCGCCGCTTCGGTTGACCGCTCCTCTCGTCATCAAGGTCTCCCGGCGTGCGACTGCTCAAGTCGAAAGGGCGGCTGAGTGGTGGCAAGAGAACCGACCTGGAGCTCCGGGCGCGGTCCGCGAAGACGTAGCTCGCGCGCTATCCCTGCTCTCGACCCAGCCTGGCCTCGGCGTACCGGCCCGCCGGGCGAAGGCGAAGGGCATTCGACGGCTGACGCTGAGCCGCATTCGCTACTACCTCTACTATCGCGTCTCCAAAGGAACGCTGGAGGTTCTGGCGTTCTCGCACGTGAGTCGTGGTCGGGAGCCACGCCTTTAGCGCTGGCGACGCCGAACCACCCGTTGCAGCGGACGCGCCGCACGCGGCGCGCCGCTGAACGGAGGCGTTAGGCTTCCCAAATCTCGCCGCGATGCTTCATCCGAAACAATTCAAGGTCAACGAAGCCTGGCTAGTGTTCAAGTTAAACGAGCTGCCAATTTGCACCGACTTAGACGGCGACTTCAATTGCATCGCGCTCATGGATGCCGCGAGCTGCTTCATCTTGGGCAACACGTTCGTCCCGGTCGGAGAGGCGGAACCATCGAAAGTGGCGGTGCGACGCTTGATCAAAGAGGCGAAGGCGCACAAGCGGCAGCTGCCCAAAACGCTCTTCGTCCCAAACGGACAATTCACCAGCGTCTTGCCAGCGGAAGCAGAGCGCCAAGGAGTTGCAATCGTGCGTGTGCCGGAGGAAGAGTTACTTGTGTTCATCGGCGAGGCTCGAGAGTCATTCAAGGAACACTTCGGCGGAGGCAGCCTGCAGTGAAGCCCAACCCCGCGCTCCGCCGGACCGCTGGCAAGCTGCGCTTGCCGGTTCCCTCGTCGCTGCGCTCCTCGGCGGCCGGTGAGCGCGATCGTTGAGGCTGTACAAAAAGTCTCGAATCATGTCGGCGGCTGAGCCGCTCAAGCGTTATCCGATCGGAGCTTTTCGAGCGGAGAACAACAACGTGGCGCGCTACAAGCCGGTGGACCGCAGTCCCTGCTTTCTTCCGATCGTTCTGGAGTCGCAGCTCGTTGCGGGCAGCTTTGAGCACGCGCTGGATGTGCTGATCGACAGCGAGATCGATCTGTCGCGCCTGGCGACGCGCTTTTGCAACGACGAGACCGGCGCGCCCGCCTACGACCCGGCGGTGATGCTGAAGATCGTGCTGCTTGCCTACTGCCGGGGAGTGGTCTCCAGCCGCGCGATCGAGCGGCTGTGCCGCGAGAACGTGCTGTTCATGGCGATCTCGGGGGATAGCGCCCCGCGGTTCACGACCATCGCGGCCTTCGTCCGGGAACTGGGCGAGGACGTCTCGCCGATCTTCACGCAGGTGCTGCTCGCCTGCGACCGGCTGGGGCTGATCGGCCGGCAGATGTTCGCGATCGACGGGGTGAAGCTGCCGAGCAACGCCGACAAGCGAAGGAGCGGGACGCACGCCGAGCTTCGGCACCAGGCCGAGAGGATGGAGAGGGCGGTCGCTACGATGATGAAGGCCCGTCGGGCGCGCGACGAGCAGAACGACCCCGCAGAGGACCCGGCGAAGGAGCGAGCCCGGATGGAGCGACTCCAGTCCGAGGCGAAGCGCATTCGGGAGTTTCTCGCCACGCGCGCGGAACGACGCTCGGAGAAGGGGGCGATTCGCAAGAGCAACCGCACCGACAGCGACAGCGCCAAGATGGCCACCGCCAAGGGCGTGCTCCAGGGCTACACGGCGGTGGCCGCGGTGGACGCCAAGGCGCAGATCATCGTGGCTGCGCAGGCGCACGGCTCGGGGAGCGAGCAGAGCGTGCTCCTGCCGATGGTCCAGAGCACCGAGGCGTTGCGCACCGAGCAGACGATGGTGACCGCCGACGCCGGCTGCCACAGCGAGGAGAACCTGCAGCGGCTCTACGAGTGCGGGGTCCCGGCCCTGATCGCCGACAACCTGATGCGGCGCCGCGACGAACGGTTCAAGGATCAGGCGAAGTACAAGGGGCTGCCCGACCCGCTGTGGGACAAGACGGCCAAGCCCGAGGAGGGGAGGTTCACGCCGGCCGATTTCCAGTACGACCCGCAGACCAACCGCTGCATCTGCCCGGCCGGGAACAAGCGCTACTCGACCGGGCGTCACTGCACAACGGGCGGGCGGGTACACCACAAGTTCCAGGGCGCAAAGCGCGACTGCGTTCCGTGCCACCTCAGAGACCGTTGTCTTCGCCACCCGGGCCGCACGCCCACGCGCCAGGTCGCGTTCTTCGCGAGGAACCAAGCCTCCCCGCTGCCGTTCACCGAACGGATGAAGGCGGCGATCGACAGCGCGCGTGGACGCGCGCTCTACGGTCGGCGGATCGCGACCGTGGAGCCGGTGTTCGCCAACCTGCGGCACAACAAGCGGCTGGACCGCTTCACGCTGCGCTCAAGACCGAAGGTCAACACGCAATGGCGCCTGTACTGCCTGGTTCACAACATCGAGAAGCTGGCGCATCATGGATACGCGAGGTAGCAAGGGCAGACGGGGCGCAGTCCGCCCCCGCTGAGATCGAACCCGAGATCGAGGGCCGACACGATGCGAGCTCCAACCGCGACGCGCCGACGCGTCGCGCGCCGTCATGCTCCAGGACGACGGGTGGTTCTTGGTCGCAACCCGGGGGAGTCATCGCCAGTTCAAGCACTCGTCGAAGCCCGGACGTGTCACAGTAGGGGGGAAACCGAGCGATGACCTTGCGCCCGGGACTCTGAACAGTATCCTTAAACAAGCGGGTCTCAAGAAGTAAGGACCGGATATGCGATACGCGATCGTCATCGAGAAAGCCAACGGCAATTTTTCGGCCTATGTGCCGGATCTTCCTGGCTGTGTGGCTACCGGCGCCTCCGAGTCGGAGGTGGAATCGCTTATCCGCGAAGCCATCGCGTTTCATCTGTCGGGGTTGCGCGAAGATGGGCTCGCTATTCCTTCTCCCTCTAGCAAGGTCGAGTACGTCGACGTCGCGGTCTAACACCGCGCTCTAGCCGACCGCCGCCAGCGGGCTTCGCCGGCTGGCGGTTCCCTCGTCGCTGCGCTCCTCGGCGGCGGCTCAGCGCGAGCGTTGGGCATCTCAACCGTCGGTATGAGTTCAGCGTCCAGCGTCCCGTCTGCTGGCCGATGCGCGGGATGTCGCTCCGGGAGTTGCCGAGGTCACGGAGCTCGCGATCGGTCGAAGGCTTGCGGACCAGCGAACGACACCGTCTCTCAGGATTTCCAGGGGAGCGGGATCGGTTGGCCGTCCGGGAATACCACCTCGACGGGCGAGGTCGAGAGCGCCGCGGTCAGCGTCATCGGCTCCTTGCCAACGTTGATGATTTGATGGACCGCGTTCGCCGGGATCACGAGCGTCGTGTTCGGGCCGAAGCGATGCACGCTACCGGCGATGTGCAGCTCACCATGGCCGGATTCGATCACGACGACCTCCTCGCAGTCGTGTCGATGCGGCGGAGTCGCTTGGCCGCCCTCGATCGTCTGGCGCCAGATGGACAAGTGCTTCAAGCCGTTCTCCGAGGACGCGAGCGTCGTGTGCCGAATGCCGGGCAGCGCTGCTTGGGGCAGATTGGCGTTGTCGAGCACGTACATGGTCTTTCCCTCTGAGCGGATTTGGCGGTCGCTGTCGCCGCGACCGAGTTTGACTCGAGCTACGACGGTGTTCAGTCTGCCTAATGTCGCACTCGGGAGGGAATAGCCGCAGATGTCGTAACATTGCCGATATCATGTCGGTAATCGGAGCAACGCCGTGACGGGGCTGCAGTCCTTTCTCGCGTTTGCAGAAACGGTGAAGCGCGGCAGCTTTGCCAGGGCCGCGCAGGAGCTGGGACTGTCCGCGTCGGCGGTCGCAAAGAGCGTCGGGCGGCTGGAAGCGGACCTGGGGCTGAGGCTCTTCCACCGCACCACGCGTCGTGTGGCGCTCACCAGCGAGGGCCGCGAGCTGTACGCGCGCTGTCAGAGGATCGCTGGCGAGATCGAGGCACTCCGCGACGACGCATCGGGCGCCCGCGCCGAGCCAAGCGGCACGCTGCGGCTGAACGCGCCGATCGTCCTGGGCAGGACGGTGGTAGTGCCGGCACTCGCTGCCCTGGTGCGCCGGCATCCCAAGGTCGCGCTCGAGGTCGGCTTCACGGACCGCTACGTCGATCTCATCGGGGAAGGGCTCGACGCCGTCATTCGGATCGGCCAACTGAGCGATTCGACCCTGGTCGCGCGGCACATCGGCGACCAGGCTCTCGTCGTCATCGCAGCGCCCAGTTACCTCGAGACACGTGGTGTGCCGAAGACGCCAGCCGAGCTTGCATCACACTCCTGCCTCACATTTCGCAACCCCTCGACGGGGCGTCCGCGGCCATGGGCGTTTCACGACGGGCGGCGCGCAGTCGAGTTCCGGCCCGGATCACCGGTCGTCATGAACGACGGCGAGGCGCTGGTTGTTGCGGCGGCCGAGGGCATGGGCCTGGCGCAGGTGCCGGACTACATGGCAGTGAACGAGCTTCGGCGCGGCCGGGTCGCCGAAGTGCTGAAGCGCTACCGCGCACCACCGCTGCCGATTTCGCTCGTGTATCCCTCGACGCGTCGCGTGACCCCTCGGCTGGACGCGCTGGTCCAGGCGCTGATGGCGGCGTTTGCAGAGACGCTGCGAGGTGCATCGCGACCGCGAGCGCGCAAACGATAACTCGACCCGACTCCGACTATTCGAATGCTTCCAATCCAAGCGACCGAGATGTACTACGCCTCGGTCACCGGCGCCCTGATAGGCATCGGTGCTACCGGCGCCGTGGAGCGCGTTCACATAGTGGACGCACAGCATGATGCCCAACCCGTCGTTGCACCCGACCCGCGTCAGCCGGCTGCGCCGGCTGCCACAGCCG
>CAZNBS010000248.1:0-2840 GCA_964570955.1 uncultured Burkholderiales bacterium
GGGCGACGGTGGCAGCCCTGGCCGCCATGGCGGCCGGCGCAGTGCACGCACAGTCGTGCAGCGGCACGATCACGGCAGAGGAGGCGACCCGGGCGGAGGACGCGCGCTATGCGGCCCAGATGGCCAACGACTTCGATGCCATGCAGCGGCTGTTCGGCGAGGACCTCGTCTACATCCATTCCAGCGCGGCGGTCGACGACAAAACCGCGTACATCGACTCCATGCGCTCCGGCACGGTCAGGTACCGGGTCATGCGCCGCAGCGACGTCACCGTGCGCACCTTCGGCTGCCTCGCCATACTCAGCGGCAATGCCGACTACGATGTCACCGTGAAAAGTCAGGAGCTGGTGGTGCCGCTGCGCTTCCATGCCATCTGGGCCAAGCGTGAGGGCGGGCCGCAGTTCGTGTCCTGGCAGGCGACGCGGGTGCCGCCGAAGCAGTAGTCGTCCGTTGCGCGGGGCCTCGCCCCGCGCAGCCCCTTCCTCCTTCTCGCGCGGGCGTCGAGTTGTTCGCCGAAGGCGCGGGTCGTCCCGAAAAGTGCGTGGCGGCGCGATGTTTGCGGGCTAGAATCGGCCATTCCCCGGCGCCATCCACCTGACCGGTCCGCTCCCCATGTCTGAAGTTCGCGAATCCGCCGCACCGGAACGTGTGCAGGAGCACCTGCGCGACATCCAGGCGCTGCTCGACAAGCAGCATCTGGTCGAGAATCTCGTGCACAAGCAGGAAATGCCGCGCCACGAGCTGGTGGAGTCGCTCGTCCACAAGCAGCACGTCGCCGAACTGCAGAAGAAGCTCGACGACCTGCACTCGGCAGACATCGCCTACATCCTCGAGGCCCTGCCGATCGACGAACGCCTCGCGGTGTGGGATCTGGTCAAGGCCGACCGCGACGGCGAGATTCTGCTGGAAGTGTCCGAGCCGGTGCGCGAGACGCTCATCGCGTACATGGAGCCCGCCGAGCTGGTGGCGGCGGCCGAGACCCTGGACACCGACGAGCTGGCCGACCTCGCTCCCGATCTGCCGGACGAGGTCATGCAGAGCGTCTTCATGGCGCTGCCGATCGAGGAGCGCGAGCAGCTGCGCTCGGCGATGTCCTTCGACGAGGACGCGGTTGGCGCGCTGATGGACTTCGACCTGGTCACCATCCGCGACGACGTCACGCTCGAGGTGGTGTTGCGTTACCTGCGCCGGCTCGAGGAGCTGCCCGACCACACGGACCAGATCTTCGTGGTCGATCGTGCCGACTACCTGAAGGGCGTCCTGCCGGTCAACACGCTGCTGGTGAACGATCCTGACGTGCGCGTGGCCGACGTGATGAAGACCGACGTGCTGCGGCTGACCCCGTCCGACAAGGCCGCCGAGGCCGCGCAAGCGTTCGAGCGCTATGACCTGGTGAGCGCGCCGATCGTCGACGACAACGGCAAGCTGGTGGGTCGGGTGAGCGTCGATGCGGTCCTGGACTACGTGCGCGAGGCTGCCGAAAACGAGCGTCTGAAGCTCGGCGGCCTGCGCCAGGAAGAGGACATCTTCGCCTCCGTCTGGGCGAGCGCGCGTAACCGCTGGACATGGCTGGCGGTCAACCTGGTGACGGCCTTCGTCGCCTCGCGCGTGATCGGCGTGTTCGAAGGGTCGATCGAGAAGCTGGTTGCGCTGGCCGCCCTCATGCCGATCGTGGCCGGCATCGGCGGCAACTCGGGCAATCAGACGATCACCATGATCGTGCGCGCCCTGGCACTGGGCCAGATCAGCCAGGCCAACGCTCGCGCCCTGGTCACCAAGGAGATTGTCATCGCACTGCTCAATGGAGTCGTGTGGGGCGGGATCATCGGGGTGTTCGCGATGCTGCTCTACCACAGCATTCCACTCGGGCTGGTGATGACGGCGGCGATGACGCTGAACCTGCTCGTGGCCGCGCTGTTCGGGGTGTTCATTCCCATGCTCATGATCAAGCTGGGGCGGGATCCCGCCGTGGGTTCGAGCGTGCTGATCACCGCGATCACCGATAGCGGCGGGTTCTTCATCTTCCTCGGCCTGGCCACGCTGTTCCTGCTCTAGGCGGATGCCTCGTCGCACGCTCACCCTTTCGCCAGGCCGGCCGCCAGGAACGGGCGCAGCGCGAGGGGGTCGAACCTGCATCCAGGCCGGCGCTGTCTTCGTATCTGGAGGGACCGACCCATTGCACTTCGAGGAACAACGATGCTGATCCGACGCCCGGTCGATATCGCGCCGTCCGAAATCACCACGCCCGATCTGTACCGGGGCAGGCGTGACTTCCTGCGCTCGCTAGGGATGCTGACCGCGGCGGCCGGCGCGGGCATGCTGCTGCGTCCCGAGCCGGGGCATGCCGCGGCGCAGAAGCTGTCCGGTGTGCGCGGGAGCCCATTCAGCACCACTGAGGAGAAAACCCGGTACAAGGACGTCACCACCTACAACAACTACTACGAGTTCGGCACTGACAAGGACGAACCGGCGGAGAACGCGCACACGCTGCGCACCCGTCCGTGGACGCTCGCCATCGAAGGCGAGGTGAAGAAACCTCGCACCATCGGCATCGAAGAGCTGCTCAAGCTGGCGCCCCTGGAAGAGCGCGTCTATCGCCTGCGCTGCGTCGAGGGCTGGTCGATGGTGGTGCCGTGGGTGGGGTACAGCCTGAGTGAACTGATCAAGCGCATCGAGCCTACCGGCAACGCACGATTCGTGGAATTCGTCACGCTCGCGGACCGGGAACAGATGCCCGGCCTGGCCTACCGGGTACTGAACTGGCCCTACGTGGAAGGGCTGCGCATGGACGAGGCCATGCATCCGCTCACCCTGCTATGTGTGGGCCTGTACGGCGAGGT
>CAZNBS010000248.1:2850-7203 GCA_964570955.1 uncultured Burkholderiales bacterium
CAGAACGGTGCTCCGGTGCGCGTGATCGTACCCTGGAAGTACGGATTCAAGAGCGGCAAGTCGATCGTGAACATCCGCTTCACCCGGACTCAGCCGAAGACAGCCTGGAACATGGCACAGCCGAACGAGTACGGCTTCTACTCGAACGTCAACCCGGATGTCGACCATCCGCGCTGGAGCCAGGCGCGCGAACGCCGCATCGGCGAGATCGGCAAGCGGCCGACGCTGATGTTCAACGGTTACGCCGATCAAGTCGCATCGCTCTACGCGGGAATGGACCTGAAGAAGAACTTCTGATTCGGTCGCGGCCCATGAAGTCGCTTCGCGGCGCCCAGGTCGAGTGGATCAAGCGCTTGTCATTCCTGCTGTGCCTGGTGCCGCTCGTGCGCCTCGCGTGGCTCGCGGGCGCGGATGGTCTGGGCGCCAACCCCATCGAGTCCATCACGCACTCCACCGGGTGGTGGACGCTCGCCTTGCTGATGATCACTCTCGGGGTGACGCCGCTGCGCCGCCTGACAGGGATGAACTGGCTGCTACGGCTGCGCCGCATGCTGGGTCTGTTCGCATTCTTCTACGCGACCCTGCATTTCGCGATCTATCTGTGGCTCGATCAGTTCTTCGATTGGGCATCGATTGCCAGGGACATCGTCAAGCGCCCCTTCATCACCCTCGGCTTCGCGGCATTCGTCCTGCTGGTCCCGCTCGCGGCCACCTCCACCAACACGATGGTGAGACGGCTGGGCGCTGCACGCTGGCAGCTCCTGCACCGGCTCGTCTACGTCATCGGCGCCCTCGGTGTGGTGCACTTCTGGTGGCTGGTGAAGAAGGACATCACCGAGCCAGTTCTGTTCGCGTGCGTGCTCACGGCACTGCTCGGCGCGCGTCTGGCGTGGCGGCTGAACAGGACGCGCGCGGACCTGCGCGCGTCCGCACCCTCAGCGCGCTGAGGCGGGCATTCCCTCCAGCCGTTCGCGCAGCTCGGCCACCCGCTTCTTCAGGGCGATGGCGCGCTCCTCGCCGTTCCACCAGCGCGTCCCCAACTCGACCGTCTGCGCGCGATTCATGATTCCGGCCTGCACGTCGCGTTCGAAGTAGGTCTTGGCCTGCAGGAGCCGATGCAGAGCCTGCAGCGCCGCCTGGGCCTCGCGCACGTCGGCGCGCTCCTGCACGCCGAGCAACGCATGCACCGTGTCCAGACGAATGCCGATGTCGGCCACCTGATCCGCGAGCTCGAGGGACACCTCGGCCGCCGCGAACACGAAGTTCGCATCGGCGATCAGCCGGTCGATGACCCGGTCGAACTGTGTCTCGTACTCGCCCAGGCTCACCTGCAGGGTTGCCAGCGCATCGGCAAGCGGTTCGCGCAGCGCAGGCTCCGCCGACTCGATGCGACCGGCAAGGGAGTCGACGACTGCGAGGTGGAGGCTCCACGGCTCGCGGAGCGCCGTCTCTGGAATGGCGCCCGGGATCTGGACCTGTGCGAGCGCAAGGCTCGCGCCCAGCAGGACGCAGGCGGCGAGCAGCCGCGCGAGTCCGCGGCCGCCGGGCCACGCATGCACGGACCGCATGGAATGCCGCATCGCTCTTCCTCCCAGGATCCAGGCATCTTACGCGTGTCTGCACGCATGCACCGAATCGCCGACTTTGGCAGGATAGTGCGGATTGCCGCATACGGCGAAGCAACGATCGCCGGGCGTTCGACCAACCCTCATCGTTCAGGACACCATGCTCATCGGCGTACCGAAGGAGATCAAGGACCACGAATATCGCGTGGGCATCACGCCCGCCGGCGCGCATACCCTGGTCACGCACGGCCACGATGTGCTGGTGGAGACGCAGGCAGGCGCTGGCATCGGCTTCCCTGACGAGGACTATCTGAGTGCCGGCGCGCGCATCGGCTCGCAGCCCGAGGTGTGGGGGGCCGACATGGTGGTCAAGGTCAAGGAACTCCAGCCGTCCGAGTATCCCTTGCAGCGGCGCGGACAGGTGCTGTTCACCTACCTTCACCTGGCGCCCGACCCCGAGCTGCTCGACACGCTGCTGGCGGCAGGCACCATCGGCATCGCCTACGAGACCGTGACGGACGCCAGCGGCGCACTGCCGCTGCTGGCTCCCATGTCGCGCATAGCGGGCAAGCTCGCGATCCAATTCGGCGCCTGGGCACTGCAGATGACCAACGGCGGGAGCGGTGTCCTGCTCGGCGGCGTGCCCGGCGTGCCGCCGGGGAAGGTGGTGGTGGTGGGCGGCGGGGTGTCCGGACGCACCCCCGCCCGCGTCGCGGCGGGCATGGGGGCGGACGTGACCGTATTCGACATCGATCCGGCCGCGCTCGCCCATCTCGAGGACGTGCACGGCGGGCGCGTGAAGACCTGCTATTCGCAGGCCCTGACGCTCGCGCAGCACCTCGCCGAGGCGGACCTCGTCGTCGGCGCCACGCTCACCCCGGGTAAGCTGGCCCCCAAGTTGATCGATCGCGCGATGCTGCGCCGGATGCGTCCGGGCTCGGTGTTCGTGGACATCTCCATCGATCAGGGCGGCATCGCGCAGACTTCGCGCCCCACCTCGCACACGCACCCGACCTACGTGGAAGAGGGCGTCATCCACTACTGCGTGCCCAACATGCCCTCTGCGGTGGCACGGACCGCGACGCTCGCTCTGACGCAGGCGACCATCCGCTACGTTCTCGATCTCGCTGAGAAGGGAACCCAGCGCGCGCTGGCCGAGGACAGCGGGTTGTGCAACGGTCTGCAGATCTGCGCCGGCCACGTCACGCATCGCGGCCTTGCACAGGATGTGGGGCGCCGCTACGTCCCGCCCGGGCAGGCGCTGGGCGAGCTGAAGTCGACCTGATGTGTTCGGCTGCTCAGGCGAATGCGTCGCGCAGCGCCGCCGCCGTTTGCGCCACCGCCTCCCGCCCGCGCTCGAGCGCACCCGCCATCGTCATGAACCCGTGGATCATGCCTGGGTAGCAGACGTAGCGAGCGCTCACGCCCTCGGCCGCCAGCCGGTCCGCGTACGCCTTGGCCTCGTCCACCAGCGGGTCGTGACCGGCGGTGATCACCAGCGCCGGTGGCAGGCCGGCCAGGGAGGGTGCGAGCAGCGGCGAGGCGCGCCAGTCGAGTGCATCGTCAGGCCCGTTCAGGTACTGCTGCGCGAAATATTGCATGCGCTGCGCAGTGAGCAGATAGCCGCTGCCCAGCGTTCGGTACGACGCGCTGCGCATGCGCAGATCGGTGACGGGATAGAGCAGCGTCTGCAGCGCGAGGCGCGGCCCACCGCGATCCCGCAGGTGCAGCGCCGCGACCGCGACCAGGTTGCCGCCCGCACTGTCGCCTGCAGCCGCGATGCGCGTGGCATCGATGCGCAGGGCCTGCGCATCGGCCATCACGTGCTCGAGGGCGGCGATGGCATCGTCCACCGCAGCCGGGAAGCGGTGTTCCGGCGCCAGCCGGTAGTCCACCGCCACCACGCAGCAGCGCGCGCCGTTCGCGAGTGAACGGCACAGCCGGTCGTGGCTGTCGAGATTGCCGAACACCCAGCCGCCGCCGTGCAAGAACACGAGCGCGGGCAGAACTTCCGACGCCGATGCGCCGAGCGGCCGGTAGATGCGAACGGGCAGCGGACCGCCGGGGCCGGGCAGGGCGAGATCGCGGGCGCTCGCCACCGCCTCCTCGGGTGGGAGAAAGCCGGCGCGCCCGCGCATGTACTGCGCACGCGCCTCCGTCACCGGGACCTGTTCCGGGGGCGAAAGATTCATGGCCCCGACTGCGTCGATGATCGCGCGCGCCTGTGGATCCAGTGACATGTCAGAGCGACTCGACGAAACGCAGCAGGGCTTCGCGCTCGGCCCTGCTCATGATGCGGAACGCCTCGCGCGAGGCGTGCGCCTCGCCACCGTGCCACAGGATGGCTTCGGTGACATTGCGCGCGCGGCCGTCGTGCAGCAGGTCGGTATGTCCGTTCACCGTCTTCAGCAGACCGATTCCCCACAGCGGCGGCGTGCGCCACTCGCGTCCGTCGGCCTCGAAGTCGGGTCGGTTGTCGGCCAGTTCCTCCCCCATGTCGTGCAGCAGCAGATCGGTATACGGGCGGATGGTGACGCCTTGTGCGGAGAGCCCGGGCATCGGGCCGGTGCGCAACTCGGGAACGTGGCAGACGCTGCATCCTGCCTGCACGAACAGCGCTTCGCCCTCGCGCACCCGCGGATCGTCCACGTTCCGGCGCGCGGGTACCGCCAGCGCCTGAAGGTAGAAGGTGATGTTGGTCAGCCGGCTCGGGACGACTTCCGGCCGGAACATGATTTAACCATGATGGCAAGAGATGAATAACGAAAAGAAGTATATGGTTTTGCAA
>CAZNBS010000249.1:0-6546 GCA_964570955.1 uncultured Burkholderiales bacterium
CGAATGCGACATGGCTCGAACACATTCCGCAACTCGACCGCATCACGCACTCGCGCGTGGTGATGCGAGACGGCCATGCGCTGGCGCCGGCCACGCCGGGGCTGGGCATCGAGTGGGACTGGGAGGCCATCGCCCGGATGCGCACGGCCTCGCCCATCGTCGTGACGTAGCGGGGCATGCGCGGCACCGCTGGTGCGATGCCGGCGGGTTGCTGCGCCGTGTCAATCTGCGACCTGCGCTTTCTCCACCACGACCTGGAACTGCCGCAGCTGATTGGCGTCCTCGATCGGCACGTTGCGGGCGACGACGACCTGCGCCTGCTTGCCTGGCGGCAGGGACGGGATGTCGATCGGTGACGAGCGGTCCAGCACGCGCTGGCCATCGGTGCGCACCAGACGCACGCGCACGCCGGCGAGCGCGACCGGCCCGGCATTCTGGACCACGGCGTAGAGCGTCCCGCTGTCGCCCAGCCGCGGCGCCGCGCGGATGTAGCGGCCAGGATTGCGCGGCAGATCCAGCCTCACGAAGCGCTGGGCGGCCTGCTTGCCGAGTTCCGAATTCGAGCCGGCCGCGACCTGGTAGTTGTTCATCGCGCCCTGCAGATCGCCGCGGTCTTCCGCGATCACGCCGAGCAGATAATGGGCAGGCGCGGTCGGAAGCAGACGGATGCTGCGTTGCAGATAATCGGCCGCCTGGCTGCGGCGGCCAAGATTGAACAGTGCGATACCGGTCTGCGCAAGCGGCTTGAAGTAGTTCGGATTCAGGTCGAGCGCCTTGGCGTAGTGATCGAGCGCCCGCTCCGGTTGCTTCTGCGTCATGGCCACGTCGCCCAGCAGCTCATGGAACAAGGCCTCGCGCGGCTCGATCGAGATCGCCTGACGCGCCAGTTCGGCCGCTTTCGTCGCGTCGCCCTTGTCCAGCGCCTTCACGCCCTCGTCGTAGGCCTGGTACGCGGGCTTCGTGGCGCGCAGTTTCTCGGTGCGTGCCGCATAGCGCTCGCGGCCCCATTCGCCGCCGGGCCCAATCTCCTCGAGCGTCCTCTTGTTCGCTTCCACACGGGCAGGCGATGGCGGATGGCTCGCGAACAGCCCTTCCAGCCAGTTGCTGCGACGCCCTTCGCTCAGGCGCACGAACGTTTCCTGAAGCGTGACGGCGGCAGTCGGATCGTAGCCCGCCTCCTTCATGTAGCGCATGCCATAGAGATCGGACTCGGATTCGGCATCGCGGCCGTACTTCTGGTTCGTGAGTTGCGCGGCAATCTGCGCGCCGCCGACGAACAGTTGGGAATATCGGCTGTCTGCCGTCCCGATCCCGACTGCCATGATCGCGCCCTGAAGAAGCAGCCCGCGCTCCATGCCCTTTGCGCCGTGACGCGCGGCCGCGTGCACGATCTCGTGCGCGAGCACGGCGGCAAGCTCCGCTTCGCTCTCCAGCTCGTAGAGCAGACCGCGATTGAACGCGATCTTGCCGCCGGGCATGGCCCAGGCATTGGGGGTGGAATCATTGAGGACGACGAACTCGTACGGCAGATCTGACCGGTCGGACACGGCCACCAGCTTCTGGCCCACCTCTTGGACGTATGCGGTCAGTTCCGGGTCGATGACGTAGTCTCCGCCCTGCGACTGGCGCGCCGGTGCGTAGTTCTGCTGCCCGATCTGGATCTCCTGGGCCTCGGAGACGAGCTGGAATTCCCGCTTTCCGGTGACCGGGTTCGTGCCGCATCCGACGCTCAGCAGGGCCGCCAGACAGACGAACAGGATGGTGAGATACCGGCGCTGCATGTCGATGGCTCCGTCGGATGGTGGGGCGCGATTGTAAGCGAGGATGTTCATGGAATAGCTCAGCGCAGGAGTGCAATCGTCGCGCCCGGCGAGTCGATCTTTCCCGCCCGTGCACGCTGCCTGCAACATGGCCCGCTTCCTTGCCCTGCTCCTTGCGCTGTTCTGCCTCGCCGGTCCTGCCCCGGCCGATCAGCGGGCGGTCGTGCTGCTCACCATCGACGGCGCGATCGGACCGTCCATGGCGGACTACTTCAGCCGCGGTCTGAAGAAGGCGCATGACCAGGACGCAGAACTGGTGGTCGTGCAGATGGACACGCCCGGGGGCCTCGATCTGTCCATGCGCGCCATGATCAAGGACATCCTCGCCTCGCCGGTACCCGTGGCGATGTTCGTGCATCCCAGCGGCGCACGCGCCGCCAGTGCCGGGACGTATCTGCTGTATGCCAGTCACATCGCAGCGATGTCCCCCGCCACCAATCTCGGTGCCGCCACGCCGGTGCAGATCGGTGGGGGTGGTGGCGGCAAGCCCGAGTCCTCGCCTCGTGCGCGCGAGCGCGGCGAGCGGGACAAGCCGGACGCGGACGGCACCGGACAGCCGGAGGGCGATGCCATGAGCCGCAAGGCCGTATCCGACGCGGTGGCGTACATCAAGGGCCTCGCACAGCTGCGCGGGCGCAATGCCGAGTGGGCCGAGAAGGCCGTGCGGGAAGCGGTCAGCCTTCCCGCGGAAGAGGCGCTGAAGATCCATGTGATCGACCTGCTGGCCGCCGACGTGGCACAGCTGCTCGACCAGGCGCATGGGCGCACCATCGACCTGCCCGCCGGCAAGCGTACGCTGGATACGCGGGGTGCCGAGGTGGTGCGGATCGACCCGGACTGGCGCAGCCGCCTGCTGGGCGTGATCACGAATCCCAGCTTTGCCTATATCCTGCTGCTGATCGGCTTTTACGGGCTGCTGCTCGAGTTCTACAGCCCCGGCATGATCTTCCCCGGTGTCATCGGTGCGGTCAGCCTGCTGGTGGCCCTGTATGCATTTCAGATGCTGCCCATCAACTATGCCGGCCTTGCGCTGATCGTTCTCGGCCTCGGTTTCATGGCAGCTGAACTCTTCGTCACCTCCTATGGGGCGCTGGGCATCGGAGGTACCATAGCGTTCGTCATTGGATCCATTCTGCTGATCGACACCGACGTGCCGGGCTACGACATCCCTTGGTTCCTGATCGGCACCGTTGCCGCCGTCAGCCTGGCATTCTTCCTGTTCGTCATCGGCATGGCGCTGCGCGCGCGCAAGCAGTCGGTGGTCAGCGGCCGCGAGCAACTGCTCGGGGCGACGGGGGAGGTGCTCGAGCAGCGACAGGGCGAGTGGTGGGCGCGCGTGCACAGCGAATTGTGGCGCGTCAAGGGAACGGTCCCGCTGATTGCGAATCAGAAGGTGCGCGTGGTCGGCATGGAAGGGCTGGTGCTCACGGTCGAGCCGATTGCCGCCGACGATCAGGTCAACCGCATGACGCAGACAGGAGCTTGACGCAATGGACGGTTTCTCCGGACTGGTATTCGTCGTACTCATCGCCGCGGGGCTGTTCTACGCCATCCGCATCCTGCGCGAGTACGAGCGCGGCGTGGTGTTCCAGCTGGGCCGCTTCTGGAAGGTGAAGGGGCCGGGGCTGGTGATCGTCATTCCGGGCCTGCAGCAGATGGTCAAGGTGGACTTGCGCACGGTGACGATGGACGTGCCGTCTCAGGACGTGATCTCGAAGGACAACGTGTCGGTAAAGGTGAATGCGATCGTGTTCTTCCGCGTAGTGGAGCCGGACAAGGCGATCATTCAGGTGGAGAACTACCTGGTCGCTACCAGCCAGCTGGCGCAGACGACGCTGCGCGCGGTGCTCGGCAAGCACGAACTGGACGAAATGCTGTCCGAGCGCGAGAAACTCAACGTGGACATCCAGAGCGTGCTCGATCAGCAGACCGACGCCTGGGGCATCAAGGTCTCGAACGTCGAGATCAAGCACATCGACCTCAACGAGAACATGGCCCGCGCGATGGCGCGTCAGGCCGAGGCCGAGCGCGAGCGGCGCTCGAAGGTGATCCTGGCCGAGGGCGAACTACAGGCTTCGCAGAAACTGCTGGAGGCGGCGCAGACGCTCGCGGCGCAGCCCGAAGCCATGCAGTTGCGCTACCTGCAGACGCTCACCGTCATTGCGGGCGATCGCAGCAACACCATCGTGTTCCCGGTCGACGTGGTGACTGCGCTGAAGGACGCGCTGGGCGCAAATCGGGTGAGCGGGTGAGGGCGTAGGCCGGGACGAGCAGCGCCTGGCGCCCTGAAATCTCACTTCCCGGCAGTCTGTGTCCGCGGGACGATCGCGAGCGGCAATGCGCGCGTTGGATCGAGGTAGGTACGCGCAACCGAGTTGATGTCCTCCACCGTCAGTGAGGACAGTTCCTGCACGCTCGTCAATGCGCGTTCCAGTCGCTCCGGTCGCTCCTGTGAGCCGCTGACGATGGCCGTCAGGAGATAGCTATTGGTCTCCAGCATCTTCTTCAGTTCCGCCACGATCGGATTGCGCGCGCGGTCCAACTCGTCCTGGGTGATCCCTTCGCGTCTGATCCGGTCGCCGATGTCGCGGATCTCGCGCGCGAGTTCCTCGGCCTTCTGCGGCGGCGCATCCACCACGCCGTACAGCACGCCGTAACCGGGGAAGGTCTGGCTCGGCGCGTGGTCGCCCTGCGCGGTGTAGGTGAGCCCCTGGTCGTTGCGCGCGCGCTCGAGCACGCGGTTGCCCAGCACCTTGCCGAGCACGAACAGGCGGCGCACGTCGCGCAGATTGGAGAAGTCGGTGGTCGGCCAGTACGTCGCCGCGATGGCCTTGGGGTCGCTCGTCGTGTAGTCGAAGCGAACGACTGTGGGACTGCCCGCAGGGAAGCGGACGTCGCGCTGCGCGTCGAACGATGGTTTGCTGGCATCGCGTGTGCGCAGGTTGCCGAATGTCGAGGCGACAGCGTCGACCGCCTGCTGCAGGTTGAAGTCCCCCACCAGCGTCAGTTCGAGGTAGCCGCTGGCGAGCGGCCGGTCGAGCACGGCACGCAGGTCCTCGAAGCCGAGCGCGGCTAGCGTCGCTTGATCGGGCAGGCCGAATCGCGGATCACCTCCACGCAGGAAGCGCACGACATCCTTTTGCAGCACACCGCCCGGCGTACGCTCCAGCATCTGATAGCGTTGCGGGAGCGTCTGGCGAAATTTGCTCAGGGCTTCCGCGCGATAGCCCGGATCCTCGACATAGGCCGCGAGTAGCTGCAACTGCAGTCGAAGATCGGCGGGCGTGGTTCGCCCGCCGAGTACGAACGCGTCGTCCTCGACCTCGAATCGCATATCCACGCTGCGCCCGGCGATGATCCGGTTCAAGTCGTCCAGGCTGTGCTTGCCGAGGCCGCCGGCGATGAACGCTCCTTCCGCCAGCGTCTCGAGTCCCGCCTTCTCCTTCGGCAGTTCCAGACGACCGCCGCCGATGCGGGCGGCGATCAGAATGTTGTTGGCCTCGAAGCGAGTCGGCTTGAGGTTTACCCGCACGTTGTTGGCAAAGCGCAGCTGCGTCACGTCGAGCGCATCGCTGACGCGGCGCTCCACGAGTTTTCCGCTGCCGGACGTTTCGTAGCCAAATGCGGCGAGCCGTGTGCGCAGGGGCGCATCCACCGGCACAGCCGAGCTGTCCAGATAGGCCTGGCGAATGGACGCTTCCGGATCATCCATTTTGACCGGCCCGGAGACGAACACCAGCGGCCCCGTGTCGGCCCACAGGGCCCGCATGGCCCGCAGGACGGTTTCCGGCGTGGTCGCCTCCAGCACCTTGTGCAACTCCTCGAGATCCTGCGCCGGATGGGTGAACACCAGTCCCTCGCTGACGCTACGCACGATCTCGTTTGCCAGGTCCAAGGATTCCCGAGTGCCGGCCGAGCGCGCCGCTTCCTCGAAATGCCTGGTCAGCGTGCGCACCTGTTCATCCAACTCCTCGGGCGTGAAGCCGTGCTGCAGGGCGCGGCGCAGCTCCTGCTCGGCAACGCGCACGCCGTCCTTCCAGCGCGCCGGTTCGGTGTTGATGGTGACGTTCGCGACCTGTGCGAAGCCGAGGAAATCGTCCGACTGCGCGTAGCCGCCGACGAAAGGCGCATCGGGGGCCACCGCCAGCGTAGCCAGGCGACGGCTCAACGCGGCATGCGCCAGGTAGAGCTGAATGTCCTCGTAACGCCGGGCATAGGTATCCGGGCCCGGTCGCACCGGTTTCGCAATCTCCAGTGTCACGTGGGTGCGCCCTTCGGCCTCGTAGTGCAGGCGCGTCTCGAGTTGGCGTGGCCGGATTTCGCCGAGGCGCGGATCGGGGCGCTCCGGCGCACGCGCCTGGAAATCGGCGAACTGCTCCTGTATCGCGCTTGCGATCTCGCGTGGATCGACCGCACCGACGACGATCACCGTCATGCGCGAGGGCCGGTACCACGTGTCGTAGAAATCGGCCAGGCGCTCACGCGGCGCGGAGGCGATCACTTCCTCGAGACCGATGGGCATGCGCGAAGCGATCAGCGAGTCGGGAAACAGGAAGCGCAGGTTGGCGTCCATCGCGCGGAACTGGGCCGTATCGCGCAGCCGCCTCTCGCTGAGAATGACGCCGCGTTCGCGCTCCAGGTCGGCTTCCGGGATCAGCAGGCGCCCCGCCTTCTCCCGCAGCACGAACAGGCTCTTGTGGATCAGCGCTGGATCGTTCGAGGGCAG
>CAZNBS010000249.1:6556-7202 GCA_964570955.1 uncultured Burkholderiales bacterium
TGTCGGCGCCGAATGCCATGCCCAGTCGCTCGAGGTACTGCACGAGGTCCCCGGCAGGCATCGTCTCCGAACCCTTGAACGCCATGTGTTCGAGGAAGTGGGCGAGTCCGCGCTGATCCTCGCGCTCCATGAACGATCCGACGTCGACGAGAAGGCGCAGGCTCACGCGTGCCTTGGGCGTGTCGTTGGGCAGGACGACGTAGCGCAAGCCGCTCTCGAGCCGGCCCCAGACGGCGGCGGGATCGGGTGCGGTGTCGCCCGTCTCGTGTGCCCACAGCGTACGCGGATCTGCGGGCTGCGCCTGGGCAAGGGGCACCAGCAGAAGGGCAAGGAGGACGAGCAGGCGTGTCAGCAGGCGGTCATGGGTCATGAGGGCGGATCGATGGATGTGAATCACGCGGCGTGGGGTGCCAATCGCGGAAACGGCTGGAGGTGTCGGCCGGTTGGAAGCGGGGGCTGCCACTGGACAGACTCTACGGCCGGGTGCCGAGTTCCCACCGCATCTGACCCCGCTACATGTTCGGGTAGTTCGGTCCGCCACCGCCTTCCGGTACCACCCAGTTGATGTTCTGGGTCGGATCCTTGATGTCACAGGTCTTGCAGTGCACGCAGTTCTGCGCGTTGATCTGCAGGCGGGGATTGTGTC
>CAZNBS010000250.1:0-7097 GCA_964570955.1 uncultured Burkholderiales bacterium
GCCTTCGGACCGACCAAGCGCCCACACCTATCGGCTGTGAGTTTTTAAAGAGCGACGTCGACCGAATCGACGAGAGCCGCGCATTATACAGAGCCAACTTCTTGGGTCAACCCCGCCACACGGAAATTCTCGATGCAGACCGACACGCGCGAGAACCGCTGCAAGACGAGGGGAGAACGGAGACCTTTCGAAGCCCGGGTTTCGACAGCGCTTCCCGGATCGTTATGGATGGACAATGCGCCTGCCAACATTGAGGCAACGCGCCTGCGCAGGAGTTCCCGGCCAGCGGACTACGTGAGCGTGACGCGTGCGAATTTGCGTTTACCGACCTGCAGGACGAATGGGCCGCCGCGGCGCAACGCGAGCGCCTTGTCGCTGATGCGTTGGCCGTCCACCCGCACGCCCCCTTGGTCGATCATGCGCATCGCCTCCGAGGTACTGGCAGTGAGGCCGGTTGCCTTGAGGATCTGCGTCAGAGCCAGTTCCTCCCGTTCCAGCGCAAGCACGTGCTCGGGCATTTCGTCCGGAATCTGGCCTTGGCGGAAGCGGGCCTGGAAATCGGCCTCCGCACGCTCGGCGGCTTGATGGCCGTGGAAGCGGGCGACGATCTCCTTCGCGAAAGTCACCTTCACGTCGCGCGGATTGGCGCCCGCCGCCACGTCCGAGCGCCAGCGCTGCACGACGGCGAGCGGCTCGAAGGACAGCAGGTCGATATAGCGCCACATCAGGTCGTCGGAGATGGACATCAACTTGCCGAACATCTCCCCGGGCGGTTCGTTGATCCCGACATAGTTGCCCAACGACTTGGACATCTTGTTGACGCCGTCGAGGCCTTCCAGGAGGGGCATGGTGAGGACGCACTGCGGCCGCTGCCCATAATCCTTCTGCAGTTCCCGGCCGACCAGCAGATTGAATTTCTGGTCGGTGCCGCCCAACTCCACGTCTGCCCTCAGGGCGACCGAATCGTAGCCCTGGATGAGCGGATAGAGGAACTCGTGCACCGCAATCGGGAGGCCGCCTCGGTAGCGCTTGCCGAAGTCTTCTCGCTCGAGCATGCGCGCGACGGTGTACCGGGCGGCAAGCTTGATGAGCTCGGCCGCCCCCATGGGGCCGAACCATGCGGAGTTGTAAGCAATCTCCGTCCGGTCCGGATCCAGAATCTTGAACACCTGCTCCTTATAGGTACTGGCGTTCTCCTGGATCTGCTCGGGAGACAGCGGGGGGCGGGTGGCGTTCTTGCCGGTCGGATCCCCGATCATGCCGGTGAAATCGCCGATCAGGAAGATGACGTGGTGACCCAGCGCCTGGAACTGGCGCATCTTGTTGAGGAGCACCGTGTGCCCCAGGTGGAGATCCGGCGCGGTGGGATCGAAACCGGCTTTGACGCGCAGCGGGCCGCCGCGCAGCCGATCGATCAGTTCCTGCTCGACGATCAACTCGTCGCTGCCCCGCTTGATCTCGGCGAGGCTTTCTTCTACCCCGTGCATGTGCGCCATCAGGAAGGGCCGGTCCGGTGCAACTTCCCCCATTGAGACAGGCCAGGGGTTTTCTGCTACGCTGCGGCAACTTTGACATCGAACGTGCCAGTGATTCTATCCGAAAAGACATTGGCGTCCCGGCGTCGCCGTGCCCGTATGCTGCTCGCGCTGTCGACGCTGCCACTTCTGGGCGTCGTCGCCGCCTTCGGCATCGCCCCTGACACCGCCACGGACGACGTGGAGCGTCAGGATGTCGTGCAGCAATTGCAGGTCGCTGTTGCATCCGACGAGATCGCCCTCGAGCAGGACCGCTACTGGCGCGAGGAACGCATCCAGCGCGGCGATACGATCGGTGCGGTGCTGTCCCGCCTCGAGATCGACGACGCCGAGGCCCGGGCCTTCCTGCTCAGCGGGGCAGCAGCCCGGACGATGCAGCGCCTGCTGCCGGGACGCAGCATACGAGCCGTCACGACCGGGGACGGCAAGCTGGTCTCCATGCGGTTTGCCAATGCCGATGGCAGCGAATTCCTGCTGCGCCGCGACACGACTGGCTTCGTGGTCGATCAGGATCAGCAGGAAACGACGACTCAGCTGGTCATGTCCTCGGGAGAAGTGCGCACCTCCCTGTTCGCAGCCACCGATTCCGCAGGCCTCAGTGACGCCGTCGCCATGCAGCTGGCGGACATCTTCTCCAGCGAGGTCGATTTCCATCGGGATCTCCACCCCGGCGACCGGTTCTCGGTGATCTACGAGGCGGTCTATCGCGAGGGGGAGTACATCCGACCCGGCAGGATCGTCGCCGCGCAGTTCGTCAACCGCGGCCTGAGCTATCAGGCCGTCTACTTCGAGGACGAATCCGGAAAGGGCAGCTACTACACGCCTGAAGGCAAGAACGTCCGGCGCGCCTTCCTGCGCTCGCCGCTCGAATTCTCACGCATCACGTCGGGGTTCACCACCGCCCGCCTGCATCCTGTCCTGAACGTCATCCGTGCCCACAAGGGCGTCGACTACGGTGCCCCCGTGGGTACCCGCGTGCGGGCGACCGCGGACGGAACCGTCCAGTTCGTCGGCAGGAAGGGGGGTTACGGCAAAGTCGTCGTGCTCCAGCACCGGAACGGGTATTCGACGCTGTATGCGCACCTGTCCGGCTTTGCCGACCGGCTGCGCGCCGGACAGCGCATCAACCAGGGGGACGTCATCGGCTATGTCGGGATGACCGGCCTCGCCAGCGGCCCGCATCTGCACTACGAATTCCTGGTGCACGGCATGCACCGCAACCCGCTGAGCGAGTCGATTCCGGCAGCGATGCCGATTCCTCGCGATTCCCGTCAGGCCTTCCAGGAGCAGACCGCTCCCCTGATGGAGCGCCTGGATCTGATCCGCGACGCCAACCTGGCCCAGGTCAACTGACCTGGGAGGCCCCTGCAAAGCGAAAGGGGCGCCGCGGCGCCCCTTTTTGTTTGTCGGTTGTCGACCCGGTCAGGCGGAGAAGGACGAGCCGCACCCGCAAGTGGATGCGGCATTCGGATTCTTGATCACGAACTGCGCGCCCTCGGCGCTTTCCTGATAGTCGATCTCGGCACCCACCAGATACTGGTAGCTCATCGCGTCGATGAGCAGCGTGACGCCGTTCTTCTCCATCGCTGTATCGTCCTCATTGGACGCCTCGTCGAAGGTGAAGCCGTACTGGAAGCCGGAGCAACCCCCCCCACTGACGAACACCCGCAGCTTGAGCCCGGGGTTGCCTTCTTCCTCGATCAGGTCCCGGACCTTGTTGGCGGCACTGTCGGTGAAGACGAGCGGGGCTGGCATGTCGGTGACTGCATTCATTCGTTACCTCTCGAGCGAAACTTCATTGTCCCGCCCTCCGCAGCTGGGGTCAATTGCTTGCGGATTCAACCGCCGTCAGCGGAATGACCTGGGCCTCACGGGTCTGCCCCTGATGCACCAGCCGCCCCTGGATGACCGCGCCGAGCTGGATCTCCAGCGTTCGGTAGTGAATGTCCCCGGACACGTTCGCCTTGGCCTGAAGTTCGACGTACTCGCTGGCAAACAGCGGGCCGACGATGGCACCGTTCACCACCACGTGCGAGACGTGGATTTCCCCGTCCACGCGCGCCTTCTCGCTGAGCACCAGAGTCGAGGGCTGGTCGTCGGCTGCGCAGACGTTGCCGCGCACGCGCCCATCGATACGCAGTCCGCCGGCGAACGTGATGTCGCCATCGACCACGGTGCCTTCGCCGATGAGACTGTCGATTCGGTTTTGCGGCTTGCTTGCCTTGGCTCCAAACATCACTCCTCCGTTACGATACGCTCACGGTTTGCGATGACACGGGTGCGCTCACGCCATCCTCGAGCACACGCACCTGGACGCGTTTGACGCGCGCGTCAGGCGCCACCCGGAACAATCCATCCACCCGCTGGTAGAACTTGAATCGCAGGCCGTATGACGGCCGGACCTCCGCGGATTGCGGAAACACGACCACTCCGCTGCGTCCGCCACGCTCGATATCCACGATCAGTTCGATCCTGCCGGAGAAAGCACGGCTGCGCGTCCGCGCCTGTGCCACCAGCAGCTGGTAGCGATATTCGCCGGGCACCACGTCGCGCTTCACGCGAAAGCGCTCTACGGTGACCCCCTGCGCACCGGTCGAGCCGCCGGCATTCATCAGCGTGTGAAAGAACGCCAGCTCCGCCTTCAGGTCCGCGTTCTCGTCCGAAAGCGTTTTCATCTGCCCCTGCAGACTGCCGTGGGTGGTCTGTTCGATCTGCGCCCGGTGCTCGAATTCGGTGAGCTTGGCGCGAAGCTGAGCATTCTCGGTGCGCAGCACGTCCGCTTCCTTGGCAAGGGCCGCGAACTCCCTGGTCATCTCCCCGGGCAGCGCACCCATCGCCTGCCCCAGTCGGTACGTTCCCAATGCGAGCGCCAGCAGCGCCACGCCTCCCAGCACCGCCAGCGACACGCGCAGGGGCCACGGCAGCGGCGTATGCACGGATACTCGCGGGGCAGCGAGTCGATGCAGGGAACGGCGGAGCATCATGGCAGCAGTGCGGGGGCCTCCAGGGCGGTGGTCTCGGCGAAACCGAACATCAGATTGAAGTTCTGTACCGCTTGCCCCGCCGCGCCCTTCACCAGGTTGTCGATGACGGACAGGACCACAGCGGTGCGGCCCCCACCCGGCGTGTGGACGGCGATCCGGCACAGATTCGCCCCGCGCACGCTGCGCGTGTCTGGATGGCTCCCGGCCGGCAGCACGTCCACGAAGGGCTCGGACGCGTACCGGGCGCTGTAGAGCTGCTGAAGATCCATGGTGTCGAGCATGCGCACGTAAAGCGTCGCGTGAATCCCGCGGATGATCGGTGTCAGGTGCGGAACGAAGATCAGCCCCACGGACTTCTTCGCCACCCGCTCGAGGCCCTGGACGATCTCCGGCAGGTGCCGGTGACCGCCCACCCCATATGCCTTGAAGTTATCGGCAGCCTCGGAGAAAAGAAGATGGGTCTCGGCCTTCCGGCCTGCCCCACTGACGCCGGACTTCGCGTCGGCAATCAGCGACTGCAGTTCGGCGATGCCCGACTCGACCAGCGGCAGGAACCCCAGCTGTACCGCGGTCGGATAGCAACCCGGGTTCGCGACGATGCGGGCGGCCCGGATGGCTTCCCGATTCACCTCGGGCAGGCCATAGACAGCCTCGGCTACGAGGTCGGGACAGGCGTGGGTCATGCCGTACCACTTCTCCCATACGCTAACGTCCTGGATGCGGAAATCTGCAGCCAGATCGACGATGCGAACACCTGCCTCCACCAGTCCCCGCGCCTGCTGCATCGCGACTCCGTTCGGCGTCGCGAAAAACACCACGTCGCACGTCTCCAGGACGCCCGATTCCGGGTCGCTGAACGCGAGATCCACGTGCTGCCGAAGGCTTGGGAACATGTCCGCCACCGCAGTCCCCGCTTCCCTGCGCGAGGTGATGGCATGCAACTGCACCTGCGGGTGGCGCACCAGGAGGCGCAGCAACTCGACGCCGGTGTAACCCGTACCGCCCACTATCCCTACCTTGATCATGGGACCTCACCTCCTCTGCCGTATCCTGAAAAACAAAAAGCCGCCTGGGCAGGCGGCTTTTCGGTGTCCGATGGGGACGATCAGCGCTTGGAGAACTGCTTCCGCCTGCGCGCCTTGTGCAGACCCACCTTCTTTCGCTCGACCTCGCGCGCATCGCGCGTCACCAGTCCGGCCTTCTTGAGCACCGGCTTGAGTTCAGCGTCGTAGCTGATCAGCGCACGGGTAATCCCATGCCGTACGGCACCCGCCTGGCCCGACTCGCCACCACCCTTGACGTTGACGAGGATATCGAACGTGCTCAGGTGGTTGGAAGCCTCGAGCGGCTGGCGCACGACCATGCGGCCGGTTTCGCGCGAGAAGAACTCGTCCACGGCCTTGCCGTTGACCTGAATATTGCCCTTGCCGGGGCGGAGGAACACGCGCGCGACGGCGCTCTTGCGTCGACCGGTCCCGTAGTATTGCTGTTGCGCGATGGCCATTGTGGGAGGTGCCTGATTGTCTAGATCTTGAGTTCCTGCGGTTGCTGGGCGCTGTGCGGATGTTCCGTACCGGCGTATACCTTCAGCTTGCGAAGCATTGCCGAACCCAGCGGACCCTTGGGCAGCATGCCCTTGACCGCCTTTTCCAGCGCACGCGTCGGGAATTGTCCCTGCAGCTTCGCGAACGTGGTGCCCTTGAGACCGCCGGCGAACTGGCTGTGGCGGTAGTACACCTTGTCGTCGGCCTTGTTGCCTGTCACACGCAGCTTCTGCGCGTTGACCACCACGATGTAATCGCCGGTGTCGACGTGCGGGGTGAAGATGGCCTTGTGCTTGCCGCGCAACCGGCGGGCAACTTCGACGGCGAGCCGCCCGAGCACTTTGTCGGTCGCGTCGATCACAAACCAGTCACGCCGGACTTCGTGCGGCTTGGCTGAAAACGTCTTCATGTGGATCCCAACGGCTGAGAGTGGTCGCTGGCCGAGCCAACGAAAGCCGTGAATCATAAGGGAAAGCTGGAAGGGCTGTCAAACTCGCGACGGCGTTCCGGCAGGGCGACAAGGCGCTGATTCCTAAGTCACCGTCCTTTTGCGATAATTCGGATGGCTCTCTGGCCTTCCGACCTGCCCGGTCCCGGGCGTTTTCATATGCGCAAGTTGTGGTTGGTATTTGCCCAGGCGACGACGATCGCCCTGGCGTTGCTACTGGTGGTGTCGACCCTGCGGCCCGACCTGCTGCCGCTGCGCACGCAGCAGGCCGGCAACGGCGTGGTCACCATCACGGAGTCGAACAGCGCCCAGGTCAAGCCGGTGCCCGTCTCGGGGGCCCTCCACCCCTCGTTCAGCGCGGCGGCGAACAAGGCAATGCCGTCGGTCGTGAACATCTTCACCAGCAAGCAGGTGAAGATGCCCCGCCATCCCTTCATGGACGACCCCTTGTTCCGGCGCTTCTTCGGCGACCAGCTCGAAGACGATGCGCAGCGCAGTTCCAGCCTGGGCTCGGGTGTGATCGTCGGCTCGGAGGGGTTCATCCTGACCAACAACCACGTGATCGAGGCAGCCGACGAGATCGAAG
>CAZNBS010000251.1:0-7072 GCA_964570955.1 uncultured Burkholderiales bacterium
CGCCGAGCTTGATGGCGTTACCGGTGCCAACCGCCGTGTAGCGCACCTTGCAGCCGCACTTCTCCTCGTATTTCGGCAGCAGATACTTGAGCAATCCGGAATTGTCGGTGCTGGTCGTGGTCGCCATCTTGATATCGTCGGCCGCCGCGAGCGCGCTGGCGCTGATCGAGCCAACCGCGAGCGTCATCAGGCCGGCGGCGAGTGCGGCGAACACACGCGAGTCAGAGCGCAGGTCCATGCAGTCTCCTGTGAGGAAAGGATCGGGGACCATCGCATCCTACTCGCGGCACGCCTTGCACCCAATATGCACCAGTGTGCATATTCGGTTTCCGCGGTGCGTGACTTATTGAGGTTCCGGCAAGAGGTTGACAAACCGCTTTCCGCGAGACACTCCCCGTCCCGCCGGGAGCGTCAAGCATTTACCGGAAGTCGGATCGGGACGCCGGGCGACGCGCGCTCCCGCTGCGAGCTACCCAGTGCCGGGTATCTGCCCGCAATAAAAGACGCTCAGTCCACGGACTGGAGCGCTTGACCGTCCATCCCGACGTCCGGGCGACCGAGGTGACGCAGGATCGTGGGTGCGATGTCGACGATCGAGCTCGCGCGAGCGCACACGCTCGCGCGAAAACCTTCGCCGTTCGCGAGCAGGAACGGCGCCTGCTCGAACTCGCCGAAGCCGCCGTGCTGTCCCATCCCGGCCTTGTGCGGCACGGTCTCGAAGCGCGTGACAATGTCGGAGAGCCCGGCGATGCCGTGGACGTTCGGGCCGGTGTGTTTCGCCATCGAGAGCCCGATGTGCAATCCCTGCTCGGGTCGCATCCCGGCACGCTCGAGCTCGGCGTCGACCAGCACCTCGCCCGCCCAAGGCTGGTTTCGCAGGAAGCCGGCGACGCGTCCGACGCGATCGAGCGCGGAATCGGCGAAGTAGACAAGAGCCGAGGTGCCCTGCGGGGCGACCACGACATCGTGCGAGTCGAGCGCGTGCTTCAGTCCTGCTTCGAACAGCAGACGCTCGACGGGAACGCTGTCGCGTATCGTCTCGTGGCCGTGATCCGAGCCGACCATGAGGAGTACATCCTCGCCGGTGGCCCGCAAGGCGTCGACGGTGTCGGCCACGGCGCCGGCGCATCGATCGGCGGCTGCGATCACATCGAGATGCCCGGGGGAGCCGAGCACGGCCTCGTGCTGCGTGTGATCCGGTTCGCACAGCCACAGCACGGCGAGCGCCGGGCGACGCTCGAGCAACACTTCGGTGCAGAAGCGCCTGGTCATCGCCCAATCGCCGGCGGCGTCGTGGCTGACGTCGAGATGGTCGTCCGGCGGCACGGGTTCTCGGCCGGGCCCGAACGAACCCGCGCGGTGATAGACATGACCATGACCATCCGGGTCGTGGAAGTACGCCGCACCCGCGGAGACGTTCGAGAACACGATTGCGCCGCCGTGCCCGCGCAGCCGCTCGGCAGCCGTCGGTACGCGCAGCGTTCTCCCGGTCGCGTTGCGCAGCCGATCGACGAATGCCGGGTCGCCGACATTGTGCACGACATACCCCTCGTCGCTGGGCAGGGCCATGGTGTTGCCGTGCAGGCCATGCCGCGCCGGATGGCAGCCGGTAGCGATCGAGGCCGAGGACGGGCGCGTCACCGAAGGGAACACGCTGCGATGGCGCTCGAACCAGCGACTCGTATCGCGCAGCTTCCAGAGCCGGGGCGTGCGCTGTGCCGACACCAAGTCACGGCGCATGCCGTCGCAGATCACGAGTACGGCGCGCCGCGTCGTGGGCATATCGGATCCTCGGCTTCGTGCGAACAATGGATCGAGTGTCGCACCGGCTCCAGGGAGCGTCAAACGGCCACGCGTCGTGCGCGCGGAACCGTGGACGCCGGCGGCCTCAGTGCTTGAGGCGACCAGACTCCGCAGACCATCGCCGCCCGTCGCTACCGTTCGGCAATACCCGCCTCGCGAATCACCTTGCCCATGCGCGAAACCTCGTCGCGGATCATCGCGGCAAGCTCATCCCGCGTGCTGCCCATGGCATCCACGCCGGTTGTCGACGATGACCTGCTGGCCCAAGGCCTTGGTCAGGGCGTCCGCGGTGACCCGCGCGACGAAATCGCCGCTGCTACCAGCCTGCGATGCAACGATACGCACGGGCCTCGCCGGGAAGTCCTGCGCACTCGCGGCAGCGCCGGGCACGAGCAGAACCGCGGCGCAAGTCGTTACAAGGCGGAAAGCCGCGTTCATGTCGCCTCCTCTGGACGAGTTTGCGTAGATTTGCCGGCAGGAAGCGGCCTTTGGAAACCGACCCTGGCAACGTGGGGCGTCACGGGGCTTTCGCTGTCGTCCCGCCGTAGCGGCCGTAAACCTTGCTCACGTTGGCGTGGAAGATCTTTTCCCGGTCGGCCGCCGACAGCCATCCGACCGAGTCGATGTAGCGCTTCGTGTCGTCGTAGTTGTAGCCGGTGCGGCGATTGACGCCCCTGACCGCGCCGTAGATCTCCTGGGCGAAGAGGATGTTGTCCGCCGGGATCACCTTCAGCAGCAGCTCGATGCCTGGCTGGTGGTAGACACAGGTGTCGAAATAGACGTTATGCAGCAGCAGCTCGTCGAGCGGCGGGCGTTTCATATCTTGCGCGAGCCCCTCGTAGCGTCCCCAGTGATACGGCACCGCGCCGCCGCCGTGCGGAATGACGAACTTGAGCGTCGGGAAATCCTTGAAGAGGTCCGAGGTCAGGAACTGCATGAAGGCGATGGTGTCGCCGTTGATGTAGTGCGCGCCGGTGTGATGAAAGCACGGATTGCACGAGGCGCTCACGTGAACCATAGCCGGAACGTCGAGCTCTACCATCCTCTCGTAGAGCGGATACCAGAACCGGTCGGTGAGCGGAGGGTCCTTCCAGTATCCACCGGATGGATCGGGATTCAGATTGCAACCGATGAACCCGTACTCCTTCACGCAGCGATCGAGTTCCGGGACACAGTTCGCGGGCGAAACGCCCGGCGACTGCGGCAACTGGCAGACGCCGACGAACTTGCCCGGATATAACCGGCACACCCGATGGATCAATTCGTTGCAGACCGCGGACCAGTGCTCGCTGGTCGCGCGGTTGCCGATGTGGTGCCCCATCTGGCCGGCGATCGGTGAGAAGATCGTGACGTCGACACCGCGCTCCCGCATCGCCTTCAGCTGCGCGGTCTCCAGACTCTCACGAATCTCGTCGTCGGAGATGGCCGGCGGCGATTTCGGCGCAACCGCGCGGTCGTTTAGAGAATGGATCTGGCGTTGCCGCCAGTCCTTGAGCGCCTTCGGAGCGGTCGTGTAGTGACCGTGGCAGTCGATGATCATCGCGGCACCGTATCTCAATCGAGCGTTCGCGTGACATCATCGAATAGCGCGTCGAACGTGAGCTCCTTCGGTATGATGCGAGACTGCCAAGCGAACAGCGCGGCGACTTCGAAGTTCCGGCGGTTCGCGGTGATCCCGATCGGTCGGTTGTCGATGCCGTCCTTGGGCGCGTCTTCCCGGCTCGCCGCCTTGCTCTCCTTCAGCATGCGATAGACCTCCCGCACGGCCGCCGGGTCGGATTGCGACAGCGATGATTTCACCACCATGATGTGATTGGCCTGAAGGGCTCCCCAGCGCCGGTACCATGCTTGTGCAGCCGCCGGAGGGTCAGAAATCAGCGACTTGACGCCGGGGTGCTTGAGGTCCTCGCCCGAGAGCACCGCGGCGTCGACTTCACCGTCGAGGAGCATCTGGAGCAGGTTCTTGCCGGCCGGCGCGCGCACGCAGTTCGGCGGGTCACGGTATTCCGGCACGTGTCCGTCCGTGAACGTGACGAACTCGATCTTGCTGAGATCCACACCGTAGTCGTTCTGCAGGATGCCACGCACCCAAGTCGGCGTCGTCTGCGAGTAGGTCCGCATACCGACGCGCTTGCCGGCGAGATCGGCGGGTGTCAGCGCGCCGCGCGCCGAGTTGTATGCGATCTGCGCATGCTGGAAGCGGCCGTGCAGCACGATCGGCAGCGCAATCAGCGGCCGATCGAACGCGCGCGCCTGCAGGTAGGTCATGATCGCGAGTTCGGCGACGTCGTAATCGCCTTTCACGACCGCTTTGAAGTGATCGTGCGGAATCTTCGCCTGCGCGAACTCGAGCTCGACTCGATCCGAGCGGACTGTGCCCTGCTTGAGAGCCATAGTGTTGGGATAGTCGCCCACCATCGTCGCGAGCTTCAGCGTTGTTTGCATCGCCATGGCATCGTGCTCCTGTATTCCTAATCGGCCAGCGCGGGATAGAGCGACTGCGCGGTCTTCGCGAAGATCCACTCCTGTTCACTCTGCTCGAGGCACGCGAGCGCCGATCTGGCCTCGGTCACCATCTCCTTCAGAGAGCCTTTCGAGGCGGGATAGTTCGAACCCCAAGCGATCCGATTGGCGGGAATTTCTCGCACCAGCTTCGGGAAGAATTGTTCGGGCGTATTGCCGTTGTCTCGCGCGAAGCGCACGTTGTTGGTCGAGAGCTTGAAGTACACGTTCGGGTATCTCGCCAACTCGAACAGGAAGGCCGCGCGGTCATACGGCGGCTGGTCGTTCTGCGGCACGCGGATCAGGTGGTCGACGATGATCTTCACGTTGGGAAACCTGCGAATGAGGGTATAGAGCATGTGGAGTCCCTCGCGGCGCAACTGCGTGACCACGGGGATCTTGAGATCCGCACACGCTTCCCACGCCGTGAAGGTCTTGGGGTCATCGAGGGTGTCAGCTTGTTTATCCATGGTGCTCCCGGCGCTGAAGATCCGAAGTCCCGTCACGCGCCTGGCATGCCAGTAGCGGATCTTGTCCGAGGCATCGGGCGCGGCAAAGTCGACCGAGCCGACGCCGGTGAAGCGGCTCGGCGCGGTGGCTATGCAGTCGCACATATAGGAGTTGTCGTAACCGTAGGTCGTCGACGAGTGCACGATCGCCGCCTTGTCCACGCCCGCCTCGTTCATCGAGGCGACGAGGTTCTCGAAGTCTATCGGGCGTTCGGCTGACCAGACCGAACGCTTTCCGCCCAGAGGCGTGATCGGGTACCTCTTCTCGTCCTTCGAGATGATGTGAGGATGAATGTCGATGATCTTGGACGCCATGTCGTTTTCCGGTTGGGTAGGTGAAAAGGAGAATCAGACCTCAGGGTCCACAAACATCTCGCTGATGGGGTAGTCCCGTTGGAGCAAGCCCTGCTGGTTGACGTAGTGGATGAGCGCCTCGATCGACGCTCGATTCTTCGAGATGCCGTACGGCAACGGATCGCCGCCGACGATCGTCGCCATCTCCGCCATCTGCCTGTCCTTGCCCGTGACCTTGTCGGGAGAAGGAAGGCTCGTGACGTACCGTTTCTTTGCCTCGTCGAAGGCATTGAAGAGCGATTGCGCGACCCACGGATGCTCCTTGAGCACGGAATCCTTGACGACGATGGTGCCGTGGAAGGGATAGATGCCGGTCCGCTGGTACCACGCCTTCTCGATTTTTCTGGAATCCTTGAAGAACTCCACGTAGTTCGTGTCGGCGGGTTTTACTGCGTCCGCCGCCCAGCCCTCCTTGGGCGCACCGGTTCGCCCGAGGCCGGCGTTGCCCGTGAAAGCAGCCTGCAGTTCGCCGGAAGCCATCATGCTGACGAGCGACTTGCCCTCGGCAACGTGGCGCACGAAAGGTGGTAGCCTCAGCGTTGTCACGTGCTCTTCGTCGTCCACCCACCAGGTGATCTTCGAGATGTCGATGCCGTACTCGTTCTGAAGTACGCCACGCGTCCAGATGCCGGTGGTCACGGAGTAGGCGCGCACGCCGGCGTGCTTGCCCTCGAGGTCCTTGGGCTTTTCGATACCCGCGTCGGTCCGGTAGACGAACCCTGAATGGTGGAAGTTGCGTGAGACGAAGATCGGCAGGGCCTTGAACGGCGCGCCGTGCTCGCGCGCGATCAGGTAGGTCGAGGGTGCAATCTCGCACACGTCGAATTCGACGTTGCGCACCATGCGACGGTAGGCGGCGATCTGCGGCTCCACCTGCACGAACTCGGGCGCCACACCCTCGATCGGTACGCTGCCATCCTTGATCGCGGCGGTGTGGCCGTAGGTGGCGATACAGATTTTTAGTCGCAGCGGCGTACTATGGGCCATTGATGCTCCCTTCGTCTGGTTGGATTGGAACTACTGGCGCGGAATCTTCGCCCGCTCGATGACGGCGTCCCAGCGAGCGACGCTCGCCGCCATGAGCTTCTGCGCTTCCGCGGGCGTACTGCCGCGCGCCTCGATGCCCATCTCCTGCAGCGGCTCGCGGACCTCCGGCAGGGCGGCCGCCTTCAACACTTCTCGTGAGATTCGCTCGGCCACGGCAGCGGGTGTACCCACCGGTACCGAGATGCCCGTCCACGACGACACGTCATAGCCGGCGAGTCCGGCCTCGGCCATGGTCGGAACATCGGGGAGGCCTTCGAAGCGGCTGCCCGACCCGACCGCGAGCGCCTTCAGGGTGCCGGTCTTGATATGACTGAGGACCGGTCCGATCAACTCGAACGCCACCCGTAACTCGGTGCCTCGCAGCGCCGCGATCAGCAGCGAGTTCGACTTGTAAGGCACCACTTGGGCGTCGATCCCGGCCACTGACTTCAACAGCTCAGCGGCCAGGTACTGCGTACTGCCCACGGCAATCGTCCCGATATCGAGCTTTCGCGGATTCTTCCGGGCGAAATCGAGTACATCTCCGAGGGAACGGAAACCCGAATCGGGCCTGACGACGAGGACCAACTGGAAGAAAGCGACAGTGGAAACCTGGTCGAAGTCCTTCTGGATGTCGAAGGGCAGCGACTTGAACAAGGTGGCGCGGATCGCGGCGCCGTTTCCGCTCTGAAGCAGCGTATAGCCATCGGGCTTCGCGTTAAGCACCACCGTAGCAGCTACCGCACCGCCACCGCCCGGACGGTTGTCGACCACGATGCGCTGGCCCATGCTGCGGCTCATGGATTCCGCGAATAGCCGCATCGACGTATCGCCCACGCCCCCCGTACCGACCCCAAGCACGAGCCGGATAGGCTTGC
>CAZNBS010000252.1:0-7037 GCA_964570955.1 uncultured Burkholderiales bacterium
AGCCGCTCGTAGTGGCGCAGGTCGACGATGCTGCAGTAGTCGGGGTCGGCGAGCCCGGCCGGGTACATCGCCTGCGCCTGCGCGCGCGCCTGCTCGACGAAGGTGGCCAACGCGTTGCGCGGCACCAGCACGTAGTCGGGAGCGATGCAGGTCTGGCCGGCGTTCAGCAGCTTGCCGGCCATGATGCGCGTGGCCGCGCGTTCGACGGCATAGCCTGGCGCGATGACCGCCGGTGACTTGCCCCCGAGTTCGAGCGTGACCGGTGTGAGGTGGGCGCTCGCGGCCGCCATCACCTTGCGTCCGACCTCGGTCGAGCCGGTGAACAGCAGGTGATCGAAGGGCAGGGCGGCGAACGCCGCGGCCACGTCGGCACCGCCGGTGACCACCGCGATCTCTTCGGGCGAGAAGCGCTGTGCCACCAGGCGCTGCAGCAGCGCCGAGAAGGCCGGCGTGGATTCCGAGAGCTTCAGCATCGCGCGGTTGCCCGCGGCGAGTGCGCCGGCGAGTGGCCCGATCGTCAGGAACAGCGGGTAGTTCCACGGCACGATGATGCCGACCACGCCCACGGGCCGCGGCATGATCCACGCGCGCGCGGGCAGGAACCACTTCGAGACCCACGTGCCGCGCGGCTTCATCCAGCGCCGGCCGCCGCGCAGGGCGGCACGGATTTCGGCCAGCGATGGGAACACTTCGGCCACCTGCGTTTCGATGCGTGGCCGTCCACCGAAGTCGGCGTCGATTGCGTCCTCGATGGCCGTCTCGTTGTCGGCCACGAGCCGGCGCAGGCGTTCCAGCCGGTCGCGGCGCACGTCCCACTCCGGGAACGGCGCCAGCCGATGCGCGCTGCGCTGGGCTTCGAGAAGCGTTGCGATGTCGAGGAAGGCGTCGTTTCGGTCCATTTGGTCACCTGTCGCGGCGATCTGGCGCCCGGGGGATTGCACCCTTGGCGTTGCGCCCGAGACCCGAGGATAGCCGCGCCAGGTCGAGGACGGGCTCCAATTGCGCATCGCTGCCACGCTATGATCGCCCGTTGCGACCGGCTCTCCGTGATCCCCGCGATCGCGGCGATCGTGGTGGCAGTCCGGCAGCCGGGGGATCCGCCATGAGCTTTCTGCTGGCGCTCGACCAGGGCACATCGAGCTCGCGCAGCATCGTGTTCGATGCGGCCGGGCGCGTCGTGTCGATGGCGCAGCGCGAGTTCCGCCAGATCTTTCCGCAGCCGGGCTGGGTCGAGCACGACGCGCTCGAGATCTGGAGCACCCAGCTCGCCACCGCGCGCGAGGCGCTGTCCAGGGCAGGTCTGGCGGCCGGTGCGATCGCCAGTCTGGGCATCGCCAACCAGCGCGAGACGACGGTGATCTGGGAACGCGCCACGGGCCGGCCGATCCACAACGCGATCGTCTGGCAGGATCGGCGCACCGAGCCGATCTGTCGCCAGTTGCGTGACGCCGGCCTGGCGGCGATGGTGGCCGAGCGCACCGGCCTGGTGATCGATGCCTACTTCTCGGGCACCAAGATCCGCTGGCTGCTCGACAACGTCCCCGGCGCGCGCGAGGCCGCGCGCCGCGGCGACCTCGCGTTCGGCACCATCGACAGCTGGCTCGCCTGGCAACTCACCGGCGGGCGCCTGCACGTCACCGACGTGACCAACGCGTCGCGCACGATGCTCTACGACATCCGGCGCGGACAGTGGGACGACGAGCTGCTCGCCGCGCTCGACGTGCCTCGTTCACTGCTGCCCGAGGTGCTGCCGTCGAGCCACCGTTTCGGCGACACCGACGCTGCGCTGCTGGATGCGCCGCTGCCGATCGGCGGCATCGCCGGCGACCAGCAGGCGGCGCTGTTCGGCCAGGCCTGCTTCGAGGCTGGCATGGCCAAGAACACCTACGGCACCGGCTGCTTCATGCTGATGCACACGGGCAGCCGCTTCGAGCCCTCGCGCAACGGCCTCCTCACCACCGCGGCCGCGCAGCCGGGCGGTGCCAGGCAGTACGCGCTCGAAGGCAGCGTCTTCGTCGCCGGCGCGCTCGTGCACTGGCTGCGCGACGGTCTGCACGCGATCGAGAGGTCGTCCGACGTCGAAGCGCTTGCGGCGTCGGTGCCCGATGCCGGTGGCGTCGTCTTCGTGCCGGCGTTCACCGGGCTCGGTGCGCCGTACTGGCAGCCCGATGCGCGCGGCACCGTCACGGGCCTGACCCGCGGCAGCACGGTGGCGCACATCGCGCGCGCTGCGCTCGAATCGATCGCTTTTCAGAGCGCCGCACTGCTCGGTGCGATGGGGCGCGACGCCGGCCAGCCGATCACCGAGCTGCGCGTCGACGGGGGCGCCTGCGCCAACGACCTGCTGATGCAGTTCCAGGCCGACGTGCTGGGCATCCCGGTGGTGCGACCCGAGGTGATCGAGACCACCGCGCTCGGTGCCGCCAGCCTCGCGGGCCTGAGTTGCGGCGTCTACCGGAGCACGGCGGAACTGTCGGGCCAGTGGCGCGCCGAACGCACGTTCGTGCCGACGATGAGCCGCGAGCGCGCGCAGCAACTGATGGGCGGCTGGGAGCGGGCGGTGCGGCAGGCGCTTGCCTTATGAGATCTTCCGGTGCGCGCGTCACGCTGATCGACTGGAAAGCCCGACGCATTCGCGCAGTGGTCCGCATTGGTGAAGCATGTGGCACGGCACCACCGAATTATTGTCGGGGTGTAACGGTCTTGCAGCATCGAAGGTTGATCGCACCGAAGTACAGCAGGGCCCACGACAGCAAGCCGGCGGTGACGCGATGCTCGAGCATCGTCTTCGCCCACGGCCGTGACTGGACGCCGCGAATGGTCCGGACATCGAAGTCAATTTCGAAGCCTGCGGAAGCGAAGGCTGCCTCGACCTCATCGGGTGTCCGATAAAACGTGTTATTACAGCTGTATTCATAGTACCGGCGAGCTCGAGCGCTTGCCGGCAGGTCGTCGAACTCCCAGTTCTTCGGCTCCATGCCAAGGGCGACGCACGCGCGGATCAGCGCATGGCGTAACGCCGACTTTGGCGTGAACTGCACCAGAGGCATAAACAGGTGCCCTTCGATCAGGCGCCGATGCCCCGGGTAGACATGCAACGCCTCCCCGCCCGTCTTGAGCACCCTGCCTGTTTCGCGCGCGAAGGCCTCGATGTCCTCAACGTGCTCGAGCACCTGATCGGATGAGATGAACTCAACCGATTGATCGGGAAATGGCGCTCGATAGCTGTCGTCGAAAATCAGCAATATTTCTTCGGCGGGTAATCCGCGCTGGCGCGCCAGCGCGCGCCCGTTTTCGACCCAGTCACCGGCCACGTCGATGCCGAAGGCGCGCCATCCCTGTTCCCGAAGCCACAAGGTCAACTCGCCACGTCCGCACCCCCAATCGACGACAGTCATTTCTTCCCGCGGCAACCCGAGCCGGGAGCGTCGGGCTTCGAGCGCGCCGACGATGGCGGCGCGAGGCCGAAACGCAACCATATCTTCCTCGGTCAGCGGGTGGCGCATCGGTGAGTCAGAACGTTCACTCATAGGATTCTCCTGGATGACTCGTTCTTCGGGTGACGCCTGGCGAATTCGGCCATCCGCCACCCGCTCTCCCGGAGCGGAGTCGTCGGGCCTGCTCCAGATCGCCCACGTCGATCCCGCTTCGTCGGGAGCGGCAACGGTTCATGAGCAGAATCTTCGGCAATCCCTGTTGCCTGATCGTGCGTAGAGGCATGATGAAGCAGTTGCGCACTTCGATCAGGGAAAACTTCACCTCTTCCGGACTCCTGCTGAATGCCGAGGAGCAGTCGCCGCGGACCGTCGTGGCCAGGGACTGACCTGTACGGTTTGGCAGTCTCCGGTTTGTCGGCCACCGACCTTCATCGGCCCCGGCCGACCGTGCGTCGGCGACGTCACGTGGAAGCGGGGTGATCGACGCAGGTCCGTGATATTCATCACAGCGTCGCGCGCCTGCCAAGGCCATGTGGCCCGTTCCAGCGGTCTGGCACTCAGTGCACTTCCAGGGAATCAGACATGTTCGAAAACCAGCAGACCTTCCACTGCGTCCCCTCGGGCGCGCTCTGGGTTGAACCGCTGCGGCTGCGGCGGGTCCTCGGGATCATGTGCGCCGGCCTGATGTCGCTCGGCATTTCCGCTTGCGGCGACCTCTTGTTCGGTGACAGTTCAGCCGTTACCCCGGATTCGGCCATATCGACTGCCAGCGCTACCCCCAGCAATGTTGCCCCTGGCAACGTCACGAATTCCAACGTGATACCCGTTGCTGCCGCAGCGCCCGCCAAAGGAGGCGTGACGGCCTCGAATCCGGGCGTATCGACGGATACCCGATCGGGGTCCGTGGCTTCGCAGTCCTGGCAAGAGATCGCGATTCGCGACATGCGGGCGCCGGATGGGAGTTATGCGCTCAACGACGACAGACTTCTGCACCGACGGGGATTCAATCCGGAAGCGGGAGGCTCCTCGCAGTATCTGCAAGCTTCGTTGGTCATGGGCCGCTATGGCACCTCCGCAGCATTCACAAGAGTCAATCCCGATTACGAAGCGCAGCTCTCGTACTTGAGTGCAGACAACCCGGCTCGCACTCTGGCTCGCTGGCCAATCCTCGGCTTGTGGGATCAAATCTATCTGAGTGAGCGTTTCGGACCGAATCACGCCGCCGGCTACACCGGTAACTCGCGGGTACGGACCTGGGGCTACGAGATGTGGATCAAGAACAAGGCCGGGGTCTGGAGGCGCGAATTCAAGACCGACGAGAAGGGCGCAGAAGCGTGGCGCCCGACTTTTCAGGGCAGCGCCAATTTCGACCCCTCGGCGCATGACCTGCGCAAGGAGTCCGATGGTTCCTATTCAGCGCGACCCATGCCTGCGCTTGGCTTCGATTCGTCGGGCAGCTACTGGATCTCGCACGGATATGCCGGTGGTGGTCGAAGCGTGAACCCGGACGACGTTGCCGATGTCCTGGTGCTGTGCTACTCCCAATTGGTGCTCAATGATCCGAACGGTATCGACGACCGTCAGTATGCGCGATTCCTGTATGCCGTCGGTGCGGATTGGGTTCCGCCTGCGGATCGTCGTTCTGACGTGACCTTGTGGCCCAGCGTGGGCGTTTCGAGGCACAAGTACGTCAAGAGTGAGCCCACTTTGCACGTCATGCACACGATGACCGAAGCGGAGTTCAGGGCGAATCCGCCGCCACGATAGCGACCTGCCCGGATCGCGCGCCTCATTGGCATGCTGACCGAACCGCCCATGCCGCTACGGCTGGCCGCAGCGGTGGTCGCGCTGGCACTGATCGCCAACCTCTTCTACCTCGGCGCCAAGCCCTGGGCGGTCGGCTTGTTCCCGCCCCCATGGGACAAACTGGTGCACTTGGCGTTCTTCGGCAGCATTGCCGGTCTGGCGTGGATCGGTTTCGGCGGCCGGGGAGCCGGTGCGCACGTGGGCGCGCTGGCGATCGCCGCCGGCATCGGCCTGCTGGACGAGGTCCTGCAACTGCGCCTGCCGGGGCGCAGCGTCAGCGCCAGGGACTTCGCGGCCGACTTTGCTGGCGCGGCACTTGCGGTGCTGCTGTTGGGGGTGCTACGGGCAAGGAGCGTGCGCGCCGGCGATCGCCGCCAGCGCGTGCCCGTCGATGTGCGGCGCAGATGACCGCGACGATTGCACCCTGCTTCGCGCCGTGATTCAGTCGAAGGTCTGCCAGGGCTGAAGTGATTGGTACTCGGCGGCTGGCGGTTGGCCCTCGCCGCGCTGGCTCCAGTCGCACACGCCCGACGCGAAGATGGATCTCAGGCGATTGCGCTGCGACACGGTCAGCGCCGGCGCGTAGGTGCCGTCCCCCAGCGCCGTGTCCACCAATTTGAGCTGGCACTTGGCCACGTCGAGCGCGGCGGGGGCGCCGGCGGCCGCGCGCGTGCCGAAGCTCACCGGATACCAGCTCGCGCACGAACCGGAGCCCGGTGTCAGCGTTTCCGCCCGGAAGTCCGGGTAGCTCGAACCGGGAGGCACGCAACCTTCACGCAGCGCGGCCGGCCGGTTGCGCGCGACCTTCACCGCCTGCGCGTCCGTTGTGGAGTCGGCGAGAATCGCCGTCAGCCACTGGTCGATCTGGTCGAGTGCGTGCCGCACCAGCGCGCTTTGCGAACTGAAGACCGTCGGCGCGCTCCCCTGGAGCAGCATGACGTGGTTGGCCGCGGTGCCGTTCGCCTTGAGCAGTCGCTCGCGGATGACGAACGAGTGGTAGCGCAGGTGAAACCCGCCACCCGCGCTGTCGTCCTCGTAGACGCGATAGTCGACGATGGGCACGTTCTTCAGGCCCCAGCCGCCGTACAGCATCCGTCCGCTTCGGTAAGCGATCGGCAGCGCTGCCGCGTCGGCCACCGAGCGCGGCGCCGGCAGCGCACCTCCTTCGGCGGTCGGATTGCCTTCGGAATCGAAGCCACCGATCCTCTCGTTCAGGTCGAGGAACTGGTCGACGCCGATGGTGCCCGCGTTGAGCGCCTTCAGGCCGTACTGCACGCCGGTGTTGTCCAGCGGGCGCCTCGCGATCGTGTACGCCGGAGCGAGCGGATTCGGCCGCGTGCCCCAGACGTTGACGCTGTGGTCGAAGACGCCGCAGCGCGCACCGCCCGGATTGTCGCCGAGACGATAGCGATCTTCCCAGGGCAGGACCGCCGGACAGTCGCCGACCCCGATGCGGTCGGCCGCGCCGTCATCCATCAGTTGCAGCGTGCCCACGCTCACCATGCCGCTGATCGCGCGTTTCTGCGCATCCGAGAACGACGGCCCGGGATGGTAGACGCCGTTGAAGTAGCGGTTGAGCAGGCGCGCATCGCTCATGAAGTGCACGGTCGTGAAGCTCACCTCAGGATAGCTGCAGCCGGCGATCAGGCCGTCCAGCAGCCCCGGATAGTTGTCCGCGATCTGGTACTCCTGGTACGCGCCGCCCGAGCAACCCCAGCCGAGCGTGTAGCGTGGCACGCCGTAGGCTTCGATGAAGTGTTCCTTCACCATCGCCATCGTCTCGGCGGCGAGCAC
>CAZNBS010000253.1:0-6966 GCA_964570955.1 uncultured Burkholderiales bacterium
CAAGGAAAATCCGCGTCTGCCCGAACTCGATGCCAGCGGCGTCGAAGTGGTCGAGGATCAGAAGCGCGGAAAGCTCGATTTCGGGATCATTCGCCGCCTGCGACAGCACCTCTCGCGCTACCGGGCGGATCTCGTGCATGGCTATCTGTACGACGGCAATCTCTACGCGTCAATCGCGGCCGCTTGCAGCGGGATTCCCGCACTTGTCTCAGAGCGCAATGATGATTACGCACTGAATTTCAATCAGCGTGTTGGTCTGCTCGCCTTCCGTCCCTTTGTCACGGGTCTGGTTGCCAATTCTCATGCTGGCGCCGATTTTGCCAGGAGAATGTTCCGCTTGCCAGACGACCGCATCCATGTAGTCTGGAATGGAATCGATATTGCGACAGCCCGCCAAAACGCGGCAGCGAGTCAGATTGACATTAAGCACGAATTTTTCCAGGACCCCGGAGTTAGGATTGCCTGCCTAGTTGGAACGCTCCGTCTATCCAAGGATTTTATGCTCGCGGTCGAAGTAGCGAAATCGCTTATTCGGACAGATTCCGGCTGGCGAATCTTGTTCGTCGGTGGCCCGGCACCTGAGGCGCCCGAATATTTTGATCAGGTCCGGTACGCAGCGCGTGACCTGGTGGCTGCCGGCCGCTGCCATTTCGCCGGATTGCGCAAGGATGTACTGGAAGTTGTCAGCCAGTGCGAGGCCCTGTTTTCCACCTCGCGGTATGAGGGATTTCCCAACGTCGTGCTGGAAGCCATGGCAGTTGGCACGCCAGTCGTAAGCACGGAGTATTCCGACATCCGGCTAATCCTGCCCGAACCCTGGCAGGTCGTGCCCGGTCGTCGACCGGCGGACATCGCGCAGGCGATCCTGCGCGCGGACCGGGAGCGCGAGCGGTTGGCCGCCGCGCAATGCGCCTGGGTGGAGGCCAATGCGACGATCGGACGCGCGGCCGATGCTTTGCTGGACGTTTATCGGCGCTATGCCGACGCAGAGGAATCGCGGTCGGAGCAACTGACGAAGGGACATGAGGGGGAGCGAACGTAGTGAAGCGGAAGGTGCGTGCCCTGCTCCAGTCCAGCTATTGGGGAAGAGTGTGCCTGGCTTTCTTTGAGGACCTGAAGATGCGGCGGGCCTATTCAATGGGAAACATTGAAACTTTCTCGGGGACTGCGCATCTGGGCAAATCCGTTGACGAGTCGCTGGCATACATTGAGTTGGTCTTTCGAGACTACAAACTTTATTCAGGGGTGGAGCGTTTCCACGGGCGCATCGCAGAAGTCGGTCCTGGGGACAACTGCGGCGTCGCCCTCTTGTTTCTTCTTGACGGCTGCAGCCATGTGGACCTCGTAGACCGCTTCTATTCAAAAAGGGATGTGAACAACCAGCAAACAATCTATAAATCCCTGCTATCCAAGTATCCCCGGCTGTCAGAAATTATTGGAAGGGCCGACAACCAGGACGAGAGTGCCTTCAAAGGGCTCGCGCGCCGCTACGGCGCCGATGCTGCTGCCGAGACGTATTTCGGCCGTCATGTTGGATTTGACTTCATTGTTTCGCGCGCGGTATTCGAACATCTCTATGACCCGCTGAAGGCGTTGCGCTGCATGGAGACTGCCTTGAACCCGGGCGGTTATTTGCTCCATAAGGTGGATTTGCGTGACCACGGCATGTTTTCCACTGCTTACCATGAATTGAAGTTTCTTGAGGTCCCCGACTGGATATATCCCTGGATAACCCAAGGCTCAGGCAGGCCCAACCGAATCCTTTACCACCAATACGCTGATTGCTTCAAGGCGCTCAAGCTCGATGGGCAAGTCTTGGTGACTCAATTGGCGCAAGTTGGTGAAATCGATCCTCACCTTCCCTATGAGGCGATACCCAAGGCGTTACGTGATAAGTCCCTTTCCTTTGTGCGCTCAGTTAGGAAGAAATTTGCACGCTCCTTCCGAGATGTAAGCGATGAGGATCTTTCTGTCGCCGGGATCTTCGTCGTTGGAAAGAAGGTCGTGCGATGAATGCCACCTTGCGCCGGAAGTTCGCCATCCTCGAGAAGGCGGGGTTTCAGTTCACGAAGAATGCGCGAATTCTCGACTACGGCTGCGGTGCGGGGCAGACGGTGTATGCCCTCCTCGATGCGGGGTACTCCAATACGGCGGGATTTGACTTGAAGGATTACCTCGAGCTGCGAGACCCCGCCGATCGCAAGCATTTCTTCATCGGCGATACGGGGACAAGCCGTCTTCCTTTTGCGGACGACAGCCTCGACATGATCACCTCCGATCAGGTGCTCGAGCATGTACAGGACCAGGTTCTGTGGCTGCGAGAAATGCACCGTGTCTTGCGACCTGGAGGCATTGCGTTTCACGAGTTCCCGGCGCGATACCGGCCCAAAGAGGACCATATCTTTGTACCCTTCGGCGGAGTCATCGCTCACCGCTGGTGGTACAAGCTGTGGGCTTTGGCAGGCATTCGCAATGAGTTCCAGAAGGGACTGAGCGCTGACGAGACTGCGGACCGCAATGCCTTTTACTTCGTCGAAGGGCTGCGTTATGTGCCGAATTCCTTGTATCGGGTGGTATGGGAAAGGATCGGCTTCGATTACCGCTTCCTCGAGCAGGAGCTATTCACGACGAGTGCGAAGCAATTGACGCGCGGGATCGGGCGCTTGAACGGTATCCTGCCGGTCCCGGGCTGGCTATACCGGACGTTCCGTTCGCGGATTGTCATGCTAAGAAAGAAGCACGCATGACGCATCCGATCGGCAAACCCCGCGGCCGGTCCACCCATGTTTGCTTCCTGTCTCCGTACCTCTGGCCCGTCCTCGCCGGCGACAGGTCGATTGAGTTTGCGGGCGGCGCGGAATTGCGTCAGAGCATTTTGGCTCGAGCATTGGTCAGGGCGGGCTACCACGTCTCCGTCGTCACGTTAGATTTCGGGCAAGTTGATGGGGGCGTGGTGGATGGCGTCGAGGTGCTGCGCACCCACCGGCCGGCCGAAGGCGTGCCCTTGCTGCGCTTCTTTTATCCTCGCCTGAGTTCCTGGTGGGCAGCGATGCGGCGCGCGGATGCGGACATCTATTTCCAGAGTTGCGCGGCGCACCTGACGGCGGTCACCGGCTTGTTTACGCGGCACCATGGAAGGCGTTTCATCTACTCGGGTGCGCACGATCTTGATTTTCAACCGAACGATGCCTCGAAGCTGTTCCAACGGCCAGGCGGTTGGCGCGACCGGCAGTTGTACCAGTGGGGCCTGACGCTGGCGGACGGCATCGTGGCGCAGCACCCTGGGCAGGTGGCGGCGTGCCGGCGCTGGTATGGGCGCGAGGCGGTGGAAATCCCCAATTGCTACGCCCCGCCGGTGGGGGCGGTTGCCGCGCGCAAGGGTGTGGTGCTGTGGGTCGCTACGGTGAAATCACTGAAGCGCCCGGAACTGTTTCTCGAACTGGCGCAGAGCCTGCCGCAATTGCGCTTCCGCATGGTGGGCGGTCCTGGGCCGGGCCGGGAAGCCGAGGTGTACAAGCTGGCGCGGCAGATGGCCGCCGGATTGCCGAATGTCGAATTTGTCGGCTTCGTGCCTTTCGCCGAGGTAGAGACGCATTTCGACGCAGCACGGCTGTTCGTGAACACCTCCGATTACGAAGGCTTTGCAAACACCTTCCTGCAAAGTTGGGCGCGCGGGGTGCCAACGGTGTCCTTCGTTGACTGTGGGGCGCGGGAGGGCGGTCGGCCGGTGGGCTTCGTCTGCCGCGATCTAACGGAGATGCGCCAGGTGGTGCTGCGCTTGGCCGAGGACGACGCGACGTGGGCGGCGGAAGGTCAACGGGCCAAGACGTATTTCGAGGCCAATCATTCGGTGGCGATGGCCGTCGAGCGATACGATCGACTCTTCGAGCAGGTGCTCGCCAAGGGGCGGCGGGGGTGGTGAAGGTGGCACGTCCTCACGTCTGCTTGGTGGCGCCAGACATTTGGCCGGTGCTGTCGCGCGATCGACTAGCGACATTCGCTGGGGGTGCTGAAATGCAGCAGAGCTTTATCGCCCGGGCTTTGCGCGATGCCGGGTTCCGTCTGACAGTGATTGCCAGAGCTAGCGGACATGCGGAGAAGTTCGACTTCGAGGGGATGCGCATCGTGCGCATCATCAGGCAAGAATATGAAATCCCCGTTGTCCGCTACATCCATCCCCGTCTGACCAGCGTTTGGAACGCCATGCGGCTTGCGGATGCCGATATTTATTATCAACGCTGTGCCGCTGCGCAAACTTTCGTCGTGGGCCTGTTTACCCGACGCCATCGTCGACGCTTCGTCTTCGCGGGTGCAAGTGATCCAGATTTCCGGCGCGACGAAACCTGGAAGAAATTTCTTGGGCCAGGCGGTTGGCGCGACCGGCAGTTGTACCAGTGGGGCCTGACGCTGGCGGACGGCATCGTGGCGCAGCACCCTGGGCAGGTGGCGGCGTGCCGGCGCTGGTATGGGCGCGAGGCGGTGGAAATCCCCAATTGCTACGCCCCGCCGGTGGGGGCGGTTGCCGCGCGCAAGGGTGTGGTGCTGTGGGTCGCTACGGTGAAATCACTGAAGCGCCCGGAACTGTTTCTCGAACTGGCGCAGAGCCTGCCGCAATTGCGCTTCCGCATGGTGGGCGGTCCTGGGCCGGGCCGGGAAGCCGAGGTGTACAAGCTGGCGCGGCAGATGGCCGCCGGATTGCCGAATGTCGAATTTGTCGGCTTCGTGCCTTTCGCCGAGGTAGAGACGCATTTCGACGCAGCACGGCTGTTCGTGAACACCTCCGATTACGAAGGCTTTGCAAACACCTTCCTGCAAAGTTGGGCGCGCGGGGTGCCAACGGTGTCCTTCGTTGACTGTGGGGCGCGGGAGGGCGGTCGGCCGGTGGGCTTCGTCTGCCGCGATCTAACGGAGATGCGCCAGGTGGTGCTGCGCTTGGCCGAGGACGACGCGACGTGGGCGGCGGAAGGTCAACGGGCCAAGACGTATTTCGAGGCCAATCATTCGGTGGCGATGGCCGTCGAGCGATACGATCGACTCTTCGAGCAGGTGCTCACTAGGAAGGGATAGTGACGATTGCGTCGCGTGGCCAGAGCAAGTATCAGGGCATGGACTGTGTAAGGGGATGAAGATGTCCGGCGAGCACTCAGACCAGGTTCAAGCTGGCGAGAGATTCGAATTTGGCGCCAACTGGGCGCGGTTTCTTGCACACCTCGACGAGGACAGAATCGGGACCGCGATGCAGTCCTTGCGGTCTGCGCTCGGGGTGCTCGATCTTTCCGGCAGACGCTTTCTCGACGCCGGCAGCGGCAGCGGTTTGTTCAGTTTGGCCGCCCGCCGCCTCGGCGCAGCCGTGGTTTCATTTGATTACGACCCGCAGTCGGTGGCCTGTACCCGGAAGCTTAGGCAGCTGTACTCTCCCGAGGATGCGCTGTGGTGTGTGGAACAAGGGTCGGTTCTGGATAGTGAGTATCTAGAGTCCCTCGGGAAATTTGATGTCGTCTATTCGTGGGGCGTCCTCCACCATACCGGGGATATGTGGCGGGCCCTGGAGAACGTGCTGATTCCGCTCTCGGAGGCGGGCACGCTATTCATTTCCATCTACAACGACCAAGGGAGCTGGAGCCGGCGTTGGCTGAAACTTAAGGTTCTTCCGGGATTTGCGTGATCTGAAGGCGGCCAGCCGGCCACCGCTGCTATCTTGAGTTTGCGGACAACAAGAAGCAGTGGAGGCGACCGGTGGCTGCCAGGGACATTATTGCCCGGCTGGGGTGCTGGGCGGGGTACGAGGTGTCGGCAACCCGCGAGGAGCAGCGCGGCGGGTGCCGATGGTGCGTGGTGGAACTGGCGGCCAAGGGCGGGGTCAGCCGGTGCTGCAGCGGCTGCGGGCGGCCGACCTATTCAGTGCACGATGCCCAGGAGCGCCGCATCCGGGACCTGCCGATCTTCGAAGTTCCTGTCGAGCTCGTGTTGCCGCGGTTGCGGGTACGGTGCCCGGCTTGCGGGCCGAAGCTCGAAGCACTCGATTGGCTTGACCCTTACGCTCGCGTGACCAGACGCCTGGGGGTGAGCGTGGCGCGGATGTGCAAGGTCATGTCGATCCGGCACGTCGCGGCGTTCTACGGGCTGGCTTGGGATACGGTCAAGGATATCGACTACCGCTACTTGGAGCGCGAACTGGGGCCGGTGGACCTGGAAGGCGTGACCGAGATCGGCATGGACGAGTTCGCCATCCACAAGGGACACCGCTACGCGACGGTGATCGTGGAGCCATCGCGCAAGCGGGTGCTCTGGGTCGGACGAGGACGTGCCCGAGAGGACATTCGGCCCTTCTTCGCGTTGTTGGGCAGCGAGGGTTGCCGCAGGCTCAGGGCGGTGGCCATGGACATGAACGCGGCCTACGCCGAAGAGGTTCGTGCCCGCTGTCCCAAGGCACGCGTCGTGTATGACCTCTTCCACGTCATCGCCAAGTACGGCCGTGAAGTCATCGACCGGGTCCGTGTGGACGAATCCAACCGGCTGCGCGGCGATGGCCACGCCCGCAGGCTGGTCAAGGGTTCACGCTGGCTGCTGTTGCGAAACCGCGAGAACGTGACGCGGCCTGAGGATCAGGTGCGGCTCGACGAGCTGCTGGCGGCCAACAAGGCGCTGATGACGGTCTACGTCCTCCGGGACGACCTCAAGGCGCTCTGGCGCTATCGCCATGCTGGCTACGCCCGGACATTTTGGGATGGCTGGCGCCAGCGCGCGATGAGCAGCGGCATCGAGCCCCTCAAGATATTCGCGCACCGCCTCAAGCCTTACCTCGACGGCATCCTTGCCCACTGCCGATGGCCGCTGGGAACCAACCTCATCGAGGGCATCAACAACAAGATCAAGGTAATCAAGCGGATGGCCTATGGCTTCCGCGATGATCGCTACTTCTTCCTCAAGATCCGGGCCGCTTTCCCCGGAAATCCGTGAAGAACC
>CAZNBS010000254.1:0-6954 GCA_964570955.1 uncultured Burkholderiales bacterium
CAGCCACCGATACCGGATTCGCGCCGTGGTTCGTGGCACGATCGGACGACAAGAAGCGCGCGCGGTTGAACATTATCACGCACCTCCTCGACCAGATACCGTACAAGGCGCCGAAGCGGGAGAAGATCAAGCTACCCGAGCGCCAGAAGCCGGGCGGATACAAAGAATCGAAGTATCCGTTCAAGTACGTGAAGGAGGTGTTTTGATGCGCGACCCGGAGTGACGGAATGACCGCACTCGCGTGGTCCCGGCGAAAGGCGGGACCCATGCAGTGCGACCCAGGTGGGATTTGCCGTTCTGGATTCCGGCGTTCGCCGAAATGACGCCACTTCCGTCGCCCTGGCGAAAGCCGGGACGCATGCAGTGCGACCTAGGTGGGATTCGTCGTCCTGGATTCCGGCGTTCGCCGGAATGACGAGTCGCGCCGCGCTTGCGGCAGATCAAACGCCTGTCACCTTCATCAACCATAATTGCTGTACTGCAGCATTCAGACACCATCCAATGGCCATCTCATGAACGATCCCTCCCGCTTTCTCTCCCGCAGTCAGGACGTCGCCATCAAGGTGAGCCGGCTGTACCAGGCACGCGTCAAGCGGGCGCAGGAGCAATTCACGACCCGCGTCCAGGACGCGTGGCAGCAGAACGTCGCAGAGTTCGCGACAAAGCCGATGACGCCCTGGTCCATCTGGACCAATGCGGCTCAGTACACGGTGGACTTCGCCCAGCGCTCCGTGCTGTTCTGGGACACACTGCGCCAACGCGGCAACAATTTCGTCGACCACACCCGAGCCGGATTGCCGCCGGTGCTGCACTTCGACTATGAGATGGTGCTGGACGGGCGCACGCTGGTCCGCCCGGTCAATTACGCGCTGGTGCGCATCGTGCCCCCGCAGGGCGTGGAGGTCGATGCCACGCGCCGCCCCTATGTGGTCATCGACCCTCGCGCAGGCCACGGTCCCGGCATCGGGGGCTTCAAGGACGACTCGCAGGTCGGCGTCGCGCTGCGCGAGCGTCATCCCGTCTACTTCGTGATCTTCTACCCCGAGCCCGAACCGGAGCAGACACTGCTCGATGTGTGCGAGGCCGAGCGCCAGTTCGTCCATCGCGTCCGCGCGCTGCATCCCCATGCGGCGAAGCCCGCCATCGTCGGCAACTGCCAGGGTGGCTGGGCGGCGATGATGCTCGCGGCAGCGAATCCGGAGGATACCGGCCCCATCGTCATCAATGGTGCGCCCATGTCCTATTGGGGTGGCGCCTGGCAGGAAGGCGAAGGCGACAATCCAATGCGCTACGCGGGGGGCCTGCTCGGCGGGACCTGGCTCGCTTCGCTCATATCGGATCTGGGGGCGGGCAGGTTCGATGGCGCCTGGCTGGTGCAAAACTTCGAGAACCTCAATCCCGCGAACACCTTCTGGGACAAGTACTATCACCTGTTCGCAAATGTCGATACCGAACCGCCGCGTTTCCTCGAGTTCGAGCGCTGGTGGGGCGGCTTCTATCTGATGAATCGCGAAGAGATCGAGTGGATCACGCAGAATCTCTTCGTCGGCAACAAGCTATGGTCCGGGACCGTCAAGGCAGGCCCCGACGCGGTGTTCGACCTGCGCGAGATCAAGGCGCCGATCGTGCTGTTCGCGTCGATGGGCGATAACATCACCCCGCCGCAACAAGCCTTCAACTGGGTGGCGGATGTCTACCGCAGCACCGAGGAGATCAAGGCACGCGGGCAGGTCATCGTCGGCCTGCTGCACGAGAACGTCGGCCACCTCGGCATCTTCGTCTCCGGCAAGGTGGCGAAGAAGCAGCATGCGCAGATTGTTTCAGTGCTCAAGTCCATCGAGTCATTGCCGCCCGGGCTGTACGGCATGCAGATCGGCGAGATCGAAGGTGCGGACGGCCAGCAAACCTATGAGGTAACTTTCGTCGAGCGCCGGCTCGAAGACATCGCCGCCCAGCTGAACCGATTCCAGCGTGCCGACGAGAAGCCGTTCGAGGCAGTCAGCGCGCTCTCGGATTTCAACCAGCGCACCTACGAGCTGTTCGCTCGCCCGCTGGTGCAGGCGACTGCCACCGAGTACGGCGCGCAACTTCAGCGCCAATTCCATCCGCTCCGTTTCCAGCGCTGGGCGGTGTCGGACATGAACCCGTGGCTGGCTTGGCTCGGTCCCGCGGCGCAGATGGTGAAGGCGCAGCGGAAGCCGCTTCCCGCCAGCGATCCCGCGCGCAACGGCGAGAAAATGGTGTCGGAGTTGATGAGTGCCTCGCTCGACCTCTACCGGGCGATGAACGACGCCGCCAGCGAAGCGGCATTCTTCACGCTGTACGGGAACATGTTCTCGATCTATCTGGCGGACAAGCATGCCGCCCAACAGCCGGCCACTCTGACCGTAACGCGCGACTCGCCATTCGTGAAGGAGGCGCTGGCGTCCATCGACGTTGGAGGCTATCCGGAGGCACTCGCACGGGTGGCCTACCTGCTCGCCAGGCATGGCGAACCGCTGCCGCTTTCACGGGTGCAACTGAAGCACGAGTTGATCGAAGAGTATAGCGATCTGCTGCCCGCGCTCGCCCGGGACGAAGCGCGCCGCATCCGCGGCGAGCAGGAGATCATCGTGCATTACGAACCGGAACAGGCAATCGCGTCGCTACCCGCCCTGCTGCCAACGCAAACGGAGCGCAACCAGCTTCTCACGCTGCTTGATCGTGTGCTTGCCGACAAGCGTGTCCGAGATCTAGAGTTGTCGCCTGAGCAAACGGCGATGCTTGCGCGCATCCGCACGTTGCTCAGCGCCAGTGCGACACGTCGGCGAAACGTCGCAAGGGCTTGAGAAAGGAAGCATCCCGGTGAGTCATAAGCACGAGAAGTATGAGCGCCTGCTGGCGCACGCCGCGACGCTGGCGCCTGTCACGACGGCCGTCGCGCATCCCTGCGACGAGACGTCGCTGCAGGGCGCAGTGGACGCGGCGAAGATGGGACTGATCGCGCCGCTGCTGGTCGGCCCCAGAGCGCGCATCGAGGCGGCCGCCGTCCAAGCCGGAGTGTCGCTCTCGGGCTTCGAGATCGTGGACACGCCCCACAGCCACGCCTCTGCGGCGGAAGCAGTGCGCCTAGTGCGGGAGGGGCGCGCGGAGTGCCTGATGAAGGGCAGCCTCCACACCGACGAATTGATGGCTGCAGTCGTTTCCAAGGAAGGCGGGTTGCGCACCGCGCGCCGCATCAGTCACTGCTTCGTGATGGACGTGCCGACGTACGACCAGACGCTGATCGTATCGGATGCGGCGATCAACATCGCCCCCACGTTGGAAGACAAGGTGGACATCGTGCAGAACGCCATCGACCTGGCCCGCGCGCTGGGCGTGGAAAAGGTACGGGTGGCCATCCTCTCCGCGATGGAAACGGTCAACCCCAAGGTCCCGTCGACGGTCGAGGCCGCGGCCCTGTGCAAGATGGCCGACCGCGGCCAGATCACCGGGGGCATCCTCGACGGTCCGCTCGCGCTGGACAACGCGATCAGTCTGGAGGCAGCCAAGGTCAAACGCATCGATTCGCCGGTAGCTGGCCGCGCCAACGTCCTGATCGTTCCTGACCTCGAAGCCGGCAACATGCTGGCGAAGAGCTTGTCCTTCCTGGCCGACGCCGACGCTGCGGGGATCGTGCTCGGTGCTCGCGTGCCGGTCATTCTCACCAGCCGCGCGGACTCCGTGATGACGCGGCTGGCCTCCTGTGCCGTGGCGTCGATGGTCGCCCAGGCACGGCGCACGGCATTGAAGGTTTCGGCATAAGGGCATGGCTGACGCGATAGCGGTCCTCAACGCAGGCTCCTCCAGCATCAAGTTCTCGCTGTTTGCACTGCATAAGGACGAACTCGACCTGACCGACCGCGGCCAGATCGAGGGCATCTACACGGCCCCGTACTTCGTCGCGAAAGACGCCGCCGGAACGGTGGTATCGGAGATGTCCTGGGGCGAAGGCGTGCAACTCGGACACGCCGGCGCGCTGGAACATCTGATGACCTTTTTGCGCGATCGGATTGCCGGTGCACGTCTCATCGGAGTTGGCCACCGCGTCGTGCATGGTGGCCTCGATTACACTCGGCCCGTGCGGCTCGACCCTGCTGTGATGGAGACGCTTGGCAAGTACGTCCCGCTCGCACCGCTGCATCAGCCGCACAATCTTGCCCCTATCCGACTGTTGCTCGAGCGCGCGCCGCAGCTACCGCAAGTCGCCTGCTTCGACACCTCGTTCCATCGCAGCAATCCGGAACTGGCACAGATGTTTGCCTTACCTCATGCTTTGCATGAACAGGGCGTGCGCCGCTACGGGTTCCACGGACTGTCCTACGAGTATGTGGCGTCCGTCCTGCCGCGCTACGACACGCAGGCCGCGAGCGGCCGCAGCGTGGTACTGCACCTGGGAAACGGGGCGAGCATGTGCGCGATCCGCGCGGGCAAGAGTGTGGCCAGCACCATGGGCTTCACCGCCGTCGACGGACTGCCGATGGGGACCCGTTGCGGTGCGCTCGATCCAGGCGTGATGCTTTACCTGATGGACGAGCACCGCATGACCGCACGCCAGCTGGAGACCCTCATCTACAGCGAGTCCGGCCTGCTCGGCGTATCCGGCATTTCCAGCGACATGCGTACGCTGCTGCGCAGCGCCGCGCCGCGGGCGGCACTGGCGGTGGACCTCTACCTGTACCGCATTGCGCGCGAACTCGGCTCGCTGGCGGCGGCGCTCGGCGGGCTCGATGGCATCGTGTTCACCGCCGGCATCGGCGAGAACGCCGCTGTCCTGCGCGAGCGCATCTGCCGCGATGCGGTCTGGCTGGGGGTGGAACTCGATGTCGCCGCGAATGCGGTTGGAGGCCCACGCATCAGCACGACCGGCAGTCGCGTCAGCGCCTGGGTGGTGCCGACCAATGAAGAACTGATGATTGCGCGTCACACGCGTTCGGTCCTCGGCGCCTAGTACGACGCAGCTTCTTGCCATGGACCTCAAACGCTATTCGGCGATGGAGAACCTCCGCGACGGGCGCCCCGTCAAGATCCGCGCGCTGCTGCCCGCCGATCGAGAGGCGCTTGCCGCGGCCGTGCGTCGAATGAGCGATGAATCGATCTATCGCCGGTTCTTATCCGCGAAGAAGCAGTTCAGCGATAGCGAAGTCGAGTTCTTTACGAACCCGGACTTCGTCGATCATGTCGCATTGGTCGCCGTGATCGAGGAAGACGACCATCCGCTAATCGTCGGCGCAGCGCGCTATGTCGCCGACGCGCCCGGAAGCGCCGAGGTGGCCTTCGCGGTGGACGACACCCACCAAGGTCTGGGGATCGGAGGCCTGCTGATGAAGCATCTCGTCGCCATCGCCCGCAACTCGGGCCTGCAACGATTGAACGCGGAAGTGTTTGCCGGCAATGCGGCGATGCTCCGGGTGTTCGAGAAGAGCGGCCTTTCGGTGCATAGCGAGCGCGACCGCGACACCGTGCATGTCAGGCTCGCGCTACGCTGATCTACGCTTCCCGTACCTGCCCTCTCACTGGAACCGATCATGACCCTCGACATTCCCCACCCAGTGCTCAAGGACAAGCGAGCACTGGTGGTTGGCATCGCCAACGAATCCTCCATCGCCTGGGGATGTGCCAGCGCCTTTCGCGAACTCGGCGCGGAGATCGCGGTCACCTATCTGAACGAAAAAGCACGGCCTCACGTCGAGCCGCTCGCGCGACAGCTCGACGCACCGATCTTCGCCCCGCTCGACGTGGCACAACCAGGTCAGCTCGACGCGCTGTTCGAGCGTATCGGCACGCAATGGGGAAGCCTGGACATCTTGGTGCATTCGATCGCCTGGGCGCCGAAGGACGATCTTCAGGGCGGATTGCTGGACTGCTCTGCCGAGGGCTTCGCCCGGGCAATGGACATCTCCTGCCATTCCTTCATCCGCATGGCGAAACTCGCCGTCCCACTGATGACCGATGGCGGAACCATGTTCGCCATGAGCTACCTGGGGGCCAATCGCGTGGTGCCGAACTACAACGTCATGGGGCCGATCAAGGCGGCACTGGAGGCGTCCTGCCGCTATCTCGCGCACGAGCTCGGGCCGCGCAGGATACGCGTGCACCCGATCTCGCCAGGGCCGCTCAAGACGCGCGCTGCATCCGGACTGAAGGACTTCGACCTGCTGCTCAACGAAGCGGTGCAGAAGGCCCCCGTCGGCGAATTGGTGGACATCATGGATGTGGGCTTTGCCTGTGCCTACCTCGCAACTCCGTATGCCCGGCGGATGAGTGGGCAGACGCTCTACGTCGATGGTGGCGTGAGCATCATGGCTTGAGGACGGCCAACACCGGTCAGCAGCGGTGCCGGCCAAAAATTGAGCTCGCCGATTCGCAGCGATCTCCGTTCACCTCAGAGGTGGAGCTGAACGAGCAGCCCGTATCGCACAAGCTGCCAGCGACCGCACGAATCGGCGCGCTGCACTGCTCCGCAAGCTTCGTGTTCATTGCGTTAGGAGCCTTTCGCGAACCCTACGTCAATCGCATGAGTTGCTCGCGCACCTGCGCCAGGGTCTGCTCGAAGCCGACGAGCCGCGCCCGCTCCTGCGCCACGACGGCCGCCGGTGCGCGCGCGACGAAGCCTTCGTTGCCGAGCTTCGCCTGCGCTTTCGCGATCTCGCCTTCGAGGCGTTGCACCTCCTTGCCCAGGCGCTCGCGTTCCGCCGCGCGATCGATCTCGATCTTCAGCATGAGGCGATGTGTCCCGACCATGGCCACCGGTGCATCCGCGGCCGGCAGCTCCGCCCCGGTGAACGACACGTCCGACAGCCGTGCCAGGAACTGCACGTAGGGCGCGCAGGCCTCCAATACCGCGCGCTCGCCGGCGATCAGCAGGGGCACGCGCTGCGACGGGGCGACGCCCATCTCGCCGCGTAGCGTGCGGCAGGCGTTGGTGATTTCCTT
>CAZNBS010000255.1:0-6942 GCA_964570955.1 uncultured Burkholderiales bacterium
AACGCACGACACCATGAATTCCATGAAATCGCGACGAATTTCAACAAACTGTTAGTGGTGTAGTGTTACTCGCCCGCCTTCCGTTCCGATAGGGCGGATCCAGGCGGGCGTGAAGCTGCCTGCGACTGTATCGACTCGAACACCTCGTCGCGGGACGTGCCGGGCTCCGGTTGCCGAGGGAGACCGGTTCCGCGCTGTTGCGGCTCGACGAGCACGTCGACCAGCACGATCCACCCGTCGGCGGAGTGCCTCCTCGAGTCGAGGGGAATGTGATCGACCGCGAGAACCGTCAGGGCGAAGAGCACGAATCCTGCGGCACCGTCTCGTATCGCCTCCCGCATCGCGCGAATATCGAACCAACCACGGGCGCCACCTGCGCGATCTCGCATGACCGCCTCCGTTCGTCAGTCGGGCTCTCGTTGCCAGTCGTTCCCCCTCCGTCAGCAAAGATCGGGCTGAACCCCGGGACGGCGCTGTCAAGTATTGTCAATTCTGGAGACTTCTTTCCTGGAATATGGAGACACCGGCCCGATATCGCGCGCCTCCGAGTTTACGCAGCGCGTGCCTCGCTGGGGACCCGGGGCGATCGTGAACTTTTCCCGTAGCGTCACGAAGTTTTGCAGTCCCCGCACGGGCTTGCCGCTAGCCTGAACCCGTGTCGCGCCAACCAATCGCGCGGCGAAGCGAAACCGAAACGGGCTCATGTTCTACGGGCAGGAATACAAGGACTTCGAAGCGGTGTTGCGCCCCGCAGGCGGCCCTGCCCAGTCGTTCCAGTTCGGCGAGGGTGGACGCGGCGGTGGCGGTCCGTCCGAACGGCGGGGGGCGTTCATTCCGGGCGATCACGAAGCGATCAACTTGTCGACGCAGCGCGGTGACGGAGCCAAACGGTTCTCGGCGAATCGCCCAGCACGTGATCAGTCCGAACCGGTGCCCGATCTGGCCGCGGCAGGAGAAGTAGGTCTGCGTGTAGCGGGCACACAGGCGGGAGAGGAGGCGAAACCAATGCGCCCGCCGGTCCGGAGGTGGACGCGGTTGTGGGTGGCGTAGTCGTGGATGATCAGGCGGATCTCGAGGTCCGTGGGCACGCCTGCGGTGTCGTGCGCCAACGGCTCCCCTCGTTCGACCGCGTCATCCGCGCTCGTTGTGCCGAACCGTTCGACAGGCCGAGTAGGCCGACAGTGCTGTCTAGCTCCGTCCGGTCGCACGCCGCGAGATCGAGCGTTCGCTTCGGTCGGCTGCAGCGCATGGCCGCCTTCGACGCGTCATTGAAGTCAAGTACAGGAACGCGGTAGCGCGCACTTTCCGCTCTCGCGGCTCGATACTAGGACGGCAACGGCAGGAACCGACTTCGCCATGGCACGAATTCCACCCATTTCCGCGCAGCTAGGGTTGGCGGGACAACGGACGGAAGTACCCTTGTCGAAGAGCCTCACGCGGTGGCGGCCGTTCCACCTGCCCGCAGTCGCGGAGCTCCCAGCGGAACGCCCGGAAGCCGTGGCCCGACCAGAACGGGGCGAGCCATCGCTGCGCGCGCCAGCGCACCGGAGCGCCGAAGTCCGGAACGGCCCTCGTCGACGCGCGGGCGTGCCGGCGCGGACCGCTGGCTGGCGTCGGCGGCGCGTCCTACGGATCGCCGGCGCCGAAACGCTTCAGGTATATGTCCCGAACGATTCCGAAGTCTTCCATTGGCGTGCGCTTCAGCACCTCCACCAGCGCCTTCCTGACTTCGTCGGCAGGCGATCTTTCCAGCTCGCGGGCTATGGCGGCATCCAAGGCGACGACGGGGGTATGCGTCAAGATCTCCGCGATCGACGGTGACATGGGTTGGCGTCCTCCGGTAGCAGATGCACTCTTCTCGTGTTCTTTCTCGATACCGGAGAAAACCGCTGCAAATTGTCAAGAAATGTGAAATGCACAATTCTTCCCGTTTGACATCCGAAATTCGCGGCATGCGATACGAAAGCGCTACGCGTCCGTTTACCGTCGACGTCCGGACCCGCCGTGATGTCGATCGATAGGGTTGCAGCGATGCGAACCGTAGCCAGACTGCTGATCTTCACGTTTCTTGCGGCCGCACTGGCTGTGTGCGCCGGGATATACCTCGCTGTCGAAGATTCGCCAACCGTGATCCGGACGGACGTTCTGACGCCGGGCCAGATCGAGCGCGCCAAGCAAAGGATCGCAGAGCACGATCCGCGAAAATTGAAGCCGGGAAGCCGCCGCGTCGTCCGCCTGGCTGAGGCGGATCTGGACGCTGGCCTCGATTACTTGCTCAGTCGCACCGGGCGAGGCAGATCCGAGGTCGAATTGCGAAACGATCGTCTTCTGTTGCGCGCAAGTTTCAGACTTCCGGACAACCCGCTGGGAGCGTTTCTGAATCTGCAAGCGGAGTTGACTGGAGGTGAAGGCATGCCGAGCGTCGCCAAGGCGAGGCTCGGTCGCCTGTCAATCCCGCCGGTGTTCGCAAACTGGCTGCTCGTCACGGGGCTCAAGTGGGCGAAGGACAACGATGGAATCGCCGCGGTCCTTTCTGCCGTGCACAGCGTAAGGCTCCGCGATAGCTCGGTGATGGTTACGTATTCCTGGCAGAGCGACTTGGTTTCTCGCGTTCGGCGGGCGATCCTTCCTGCGCCGGATCTCGAACGGCTAAGGGCGCATCACCTGCATCTCGTCGAAACCACGGGTAGCCGCGCCACGCGCGGCGACACTCCGCTTCGCGAGATCATGCAATCGCAGTTCGGTCTGGCCGCGAAGCGTGCTGAGGGCAATAGCGCGATCGACGAGAATCGTGCCGCAATCGTGGTGCTTGCCTTCTTCGTCAACGGAATGGATATCGGCGTTCTGGGAGAGGCGGCGCGCGACTGGCCGCGCCCGGCTGGCGGCCAGCCGCTGCTGCAGGGCCGCGACGACTTCGCGCAACACTTTCTCACATCCGCCGCGCTCGCGGCAGGCGGAAGTTCCGCACTCTCAGACGCGGTCGGGGTCTTCAAGGAGCTCGAGGATTCGCATGGAGGAAGCGGATTCTCGTTCAAGGATATCTCGGCCGATCTGGCCGGAACGCGATTCGGCTCGGAAGCGGCTTCAGCCGAGGCCTCGGCACGCAGTATTCAGCGGCGGATCAGTTCCGGGCTGAGCGACGCGGACATCATGCCGGAAACGGGCGACCTCCCGGAGTTTCTGTCCGCAGCCGAATTCCGGCGACGATTCACCGCGGTTGGGGCGCCTGCATACAATCGCTTGATGGCTGAGATCCGGCGCCGGGTAGACGAGCTTCCGCTCTATCGGTGACGCCTGTGGACGTCGTGAACAGCCAACCATCGAAGCTGCCGCGATCGGCGACGGCCGCTCGGGCGTCGTATCCGACGGCCGAGCGGCTGGCGAACGCGTCTCCGGTAGAACTTCTGGCGTGGTTCTTCAGGCTCGATGCGCCTCGTAACGCGCAGGAGGAGGCGATCCTGAGGGAGCTCGCGCGATTGATTGATCTGCCCATGGATTGAACCAGAGTCGAGTGCGCGCACGGGGCGCGGCGGCAGCAATTGAGCGCCCGCGATCCGTGGCGCCGCGGACAAGCCGTGCGAGCCTGTGTATCTCTGCTCTACTTGATTCTCTGCGCGCCGCAGGTTCTCGCGATCAGCGCCGGTCTGACCGCGCTGGTGCAGCTGGGGTCCACGGACGCGCTCGTGTGCGCGCTGCTGCTCGCATACGTTCCGGTGGCGGGAACGGTCGCGGCAATCGTGGGCGCGGAAATCGGGTGGCGTCTTCCATGGCCGATAGGAAGCATCGTATTCATCTGGTCCATTCCCGTGTCGCTCGCCGTGATCGCCCTGACCGTTCGCAGGCCCGGCCTCGCCAGGAGGCGCATCATCGGGACAGCCGCGGCGAACCCCGCCAGGGGCTGCGACGACCTCCCAAGCGCCGTTGCGACAAGCACCGCTAACGGACTCGCCCACAAGATGGAACGGCGCGAAGCCATAAGGGCGTTGCTCGCCGGCGCAAGGGCCGACCCGACGAGAGCGTTTGTCCTTGCGACCGAGTACCTAGGTGGCCGGTCACGATCCAGAGACGCGTCTATTGCATTCTTGCTTTTCCGCGGCGCGGCGCAGGCCGGGATTCGATCGGCCCAGTTCAACCTGGCTCTGATGTACGAGCGTGGCGAGGGCGTGAAGCGGGACTGGGCGTCGGCACTGGTGTGGTACCGAGCCGCGGCTTACCGGGGGCACGCGCGCGCCTTGTCGCGGCTCGCCCACGTGGATGAACCTGGAGCGCACGGCGCGACGATCGCCGCCGCCGGCAGCTTGGGTACGCATGAGCTGTCCGCTTCGCCGAACCCGCCCGCGCGCCGTGACGAGCGGCAGTCGTAGGTGCGGGGTGACCGGGCGGCCGCAGGCCGGTCGCCTCGTTTCCCGGAGGCGACACGGTCGGGCAGGTGAAACAATTATTGACGATTGCGCCGTCCCAATGGCTTGGCCGATCCCGTAGACTCACTGGCAACTGAGGAGAGGCGGGCGTCATGGGGGAGACCGTGTTGAGTTGCGGAGAGGCTTCGCGGCGTCAGGGAAATGAGCATGGCCACGCCTTCTCCGGAGAATCCGCCAACCTCGCGTCGAGCGCCGCCACGCAGCAACTGCGCGTGCGGCTCGAGGAGCTCGAGAGCAAGATTGTTGAGTTGCAGAGCGAGGCTAACATGCGTCTCGACGAAATTAGGGCACTGCGCTTCTATGCCCAGAGGCTGGAAGTGGCCCTGAAACGCCAGAGCGCGAACGTTGCCGGATTATGCGATTTTCGGGATGGCATCATGCGGGAGATCGCGGAGGTAACGGATCCCTCGCGGATACGTTTCATGAATCGCGAGTATCGACTGCGTCGGTTCGATGCGGCGTTCGCCGGGTTCATGCAGGGCGACCAGCTGATCTACAAGTACGGCGAATAGAGCGCGAATGCGATGGCTCGATCGTCTCGCCGGTCGCTTGCGTCCAGCCGCGGAAGTTAGGTACGCGCCGCGCAACCGTCCGCAGGTAGACTGCAGCAGGAACGTCACGGTCGGCCACGTCGGCATCCGGCCGGAGACATCGGCCCGGCGACGACCGTTCCGGTACGCCGATGTGAATTCCTGGCCCATCTCGCACTTCGCGCGTGCTCCGGGCACTTGTCGATCCTGCGCGCCTCGCGTTATGTTCGCTGAGCTGCCGCACGGCCCGTCTCGATCGAGGGGCGGCGAACCGGAAGCTACGACGCCTCGACGCTGGTGCAATGCGCACGAACCTCATAACGATCCCCGGCGAAGACGTTCCCCTCGACGGGGCCTTCTACGAGCCGATGGGTGGTCCCGCGGCCGGCGCGGCGCTGCTGTTCCACGGCGACATGATGAACTTCTACGTCGGCGCGCCTCGGTTCCTGCCGCCGGTGCTGACCGAGCTTGGGCTCGCGTGCCTCGCGTTCAACCGCCGCGGGCACGACGTCCTCGGCACGCGCGCGGGCCGAGCCGCCGAGGGTGGCGCGTTGCAGCGCACGCACGAGGCGATCGCCGACAACCGAGCGGCTGCGGCGTGGCTCGCCGGCCGCGGCTTCCCGACGCCGGTCGTGATCGGCCACTCGAACGGCGGGATGCTCGCCGTGCGCCACGTCGCCGATCACCCGCGCACGCCGGCGCTGGTGCTGCTCTCGGCGCATTGCGGCGGCCGCCACCTCGTGCCGCGCGCGAGCAAGGCGGGACTCCTCGCGCGCGACCGCCTCGACGAGGTCACGGCGCAGGCGCGCGCGATGGTGGCCGAGGGCCGCGGACGCGAGCTGATGCTGCTGCAGGGCTGGTGGTACGTGGCGAGCGCGGAGAGCTTCCTCGATCTGCTGACCGAGCTCCCCGACGTGCTCGAGCTCGCGCCGCGGATTACGTGCCCCACGCTCTACCTGCGCGGCGACCAGGAGCCCGCCGATCTCTATCCGGCCGAGGCGTTCAAGCGCCGCGCGGGCGGCCCGTGCTCGGTCGAGATCGTGCCGCAGTGCGACCACTTCTATGTCGGCCGCGAGCACGCGGTCGCCGCGGCGGTTGCCGCTTGGCTCGCACGGATGCTGCCGGGCGCGGTGCGCGGCGCCGCGTAGCGTCGCGCACGGGCGGGCCCCGCGTTCCTAGGAGCGGTGGCCGCGAGGGGGGCGGGGTGTGGGGAACTCGATGAAAGCGGCGTGAGAAATCCGGGCTAACGGCCCATCTCGCCGCACGGCGGCTCGAGCCACTACGAATACAGCCCGCCCGAGATTCGAGCAATCGTGCGGCGAATCCGCGAGGTTCGGCCAGCCTCTCTGCGAGGCGCGGTCGCGGACCTCGAGCGCGTTTGCTTTGGCGGGTCGCCGTTCCAGACGACGAGCGCGCGCGCCGCTTGGCGATCAGCCGCCCGCCGGTCGCCGCACCTATGTGGCCGGTGCCTACGATGCCGATCTTCATCGCTTTGCCGCCTTTGTCCTCGTGGTGGTCTTCGCGCCGCGCTTGGCGCCGGCGCGCGACTTCGCCGCCGGACCGATCCCCATCGACTTCAGGCGGCCGGCGATCTTCAGCAGTCTTGCGGCGTTGAGGCCCTTGATCGCCGCCTTGTCGGCGTCCTTGAGGAACGCGCAGCCGTCGACGAAGCCGCGCGGGTCGTACCATCCCATGTCGTACGGATAGTCGGTACCGACCAGGATGTGGTCGGCACCCCACAGGTTGATGAGGTGCCGCAGCTGCTCGCGGTCGAACACGATGGTGTCGAAGTAGAGCTTCGCGAGCGACCGGCGCGGTTTCCTCCCGAGCACGGTGCGGGCGTCGGCCCGTGCGCCCCAGACGTGGTCGAACCGTCCCGGGTAGTGGCCGATGTAGCCGCCGCCGTGCGCGGCGACGATCTTCAGCCTCGGGAAGCGCTCGAGCACGCCGTCGAAAACGAGGTGCGCGATGGCGACCGTGGTGTCGAGCGG
>CAZNBS010000256.1:0-6885 GCA_964570955.1 uncultured Burkholderiales bacterium
AGATCCGCCAAGTCGCAAGGGTCTACATGGAGCATGGTGAGTGGATCATGAGGCGCACGTTGCGGCTGCTTGAGGGGCGGGCCGTCGTACGTTTGCCCAGCGATATCGAACCCCTGGTCGAGGCGGTCTACGTGGAAGCAGACCCACCGGAGGTGGCCGGGTTGATGGCCGCGGTCCTGGAGAAAGGTCGTAGAAGCATGGCGACGCACGAGGTGGCGGCGAAGAAGGAACTCTTGCCGAGTCCTGATGACCCGGATGACTTCCTGAGCAGCCTTCAGCCCGACGTGCGCGATGACGAGGACCCTGATATCCACAAATCGCTGCGCGCCGTCACTCGGCTCGGGCCGCCGACGGTCGATGCAGTGTGCTTGCATGCGCACGAGGGCCGAGTGTTCCTTGACCCGGACCTCTCCACCCCCGTCGACCTTGACGCCGAACCAACGCCGGTCATGGTAGACCAGCTCGTCCGGCGCACGATCGGGATTTCGCGCCCCGACGTAGTGGCTGGCTTGCTCGGCGAGCGCGTCCCGAACGCGTGGAAGGATCAGGCCTTGCTGCGCTTCCGGCGGCCTCTCGTTTTGACCAACGGCATGGCTGACGTCGGCCGAGCCCGGCTTCAGCTCGATTGCGAACTTGGGTTGGTAATTGAATCTCGTGGTCCGTAGGGGTAGCCTCGTATGCAGGTGGCGAGACAAGAGTACGACCTTTGCACGGCGCCCTGGTTGCCGTGCTCTGATCTGGATGGTAAGCCGATCCAGCTTGGCTTGATCGAGGCTCTGGGCCGCGCCCACGAGTTGCGTGGCTTGGCCGATCCCTCTCCTCTAGTCACCGCGGCCCTGACCCGGATGCTGTTGGCCATCGTGCATCGCAGCATTGACGGCCCGAAGTCCACCGCTGCGTGGGTGCAGTTGGTCCGGCAGGGCCGATTCCCGGCCACTCAGGTCACCGACTACCTGACCCGGGTTCGCGACCGCATGAACCTCTTCGACGCCGATCGCCCATTCGCGCAGGTGCGGGGGCTGGCGGCTGATCCCAAGGGTGCAGGCACTCTGGTGACGCAGTGGTCGCAGTGGGGGGCTGGGACGGGGTTGTTCCGCCATCCCCCTTCGGGGCAAGATTGCCTCGGTCCGGCCCAGGCTGCGCGCTGGCTGATCACACGCCAAGCCTTCGATGTCGGCGGCCTCGTTAGCGGTCGGCCCAAGTCCGCGAGTGCCGGTCCGCTCACCGCGACTGCGGTAGTGCTCGTAACGGGCGCCTCGTTGTTCGAAACTTTGGTGAGCAACCTGCTCGTCTATGATCCGGGCCGAGGCGAGCCGATTCCGGGCACGCAGGAGGACTGCCCGCACTGGGAGCAGGAGCCGCAACGTGCGAACTTCGAAGCCGATTCCGAGCCCAGACGTGTCCCATGCGGTTGGCTCGATGCGCTGACTTGGTTGTCGCGACGAATCGAGTTGGTGACCGAGAATGGCCAAGTGGTCGGCTGGAAGCGTGCGGCGTGGCAGGGCATCGCGCCGGAGGCTGCTAGGGATCCGATGGTTGCCTGGGTTGCGAAGGAGAAGACCGGTTGGCGGGCCGTACGCATCGACAGCGGGCGGTCGTTCTGGCGCAACAGTCACGCGCTGTTTGAAGGCCTCGAACGCGACGGTGAACAGCATCGGCGCCCTGCGGCGCTGGCGCAGATCGCCAAGAGCGAGGCGAGAATGGTATTTCCCGCCGAGAGGCGGTTCACGCTCGACGTTCTCGGAATCGCTACCGACAAGGCTGCGATTGAGATGGAGCGGTGGGACCGGATCGTGAGTTCAGCAGCCCTGCTGGCAGATCCTGACGCCGCGGATGAGGTGCGCGGTGGAATCGAGGTTGCCGAGAAGGTCGAGCAGGCTCTGCGGCAGGGTCTCTGGACCTTCGCCCACCATGCCTTGGCGCCAGGAAGCCGTGAACCGGACAAGAAGGACGTGCAGGGTCTGCTCGATGGGCTCGCAGTCACACAGGAGTACTGGAACGCCTGCGAATCAGCGTTCTCGAGGTTCCTGGAGCGACTGTCCGCCGGTGAGCACGAAGCTGGTCGGAAAGAACTGCAGGGCCAAGTCCGGGAAATCGCTGAGTCCACGTTCAACCGCGCGGTGCGGGCACTCGGAGAACACGGGCGGATGACACGCGCCGTGGCCCTGGCCTCATCACGTTTTCGTACAAGGGTGGCATCGCTTCTGGCCGTCAAAGAGGGTGCAGCATCGTGAACCCGTCTTCCACTGTCGAACCGCTGGTCGACTACCTGATCGAACTGGCGAGTCGCGAGGATCGCCGCGCGTTGGCCATGCTCCGTCGCAGCTTGGCGCCCGGTTGCGAAGCGTCTGCCTACCCGGTGGTTGCTCGCTTTTTTCCGGCGGATCGCCGGCCCACCCTCGAGCGCGCCATGCTCACGGTGGCCGGACTCTTCGCGACCCATCCTCAGCAGGGGTCGGCCAGCTTGGGTAGCGCCTTGCGCCGGTTGGCGGACAAGAAGGGCTCCTGCAGCATCGAGGGCCGGTTCCTGGCCATGCTCGATGCTCGCAGCGAGGACCTCGGCCAGCATCTGCGGCAACTCGTGTCGTTGCTGGCGAGTGAAGGCTACGCCATCGACTGGCGCGACCTGTTGCGTGCCCTCAAGAACTGGGACTTCGAGGACAACTGGGTGCGGCGCCAGTGGGCGAAGGACTTCTGGGGAGGCCGGGGCGAGCAGGACCAAGAGACCAAGGAGGAGCCATGACCAAGATCGAACTTCACATTCTGCAGAACTTCGCACCATCGAACCTGAATCGGGACGACACCGGAGCCCCGAAGGACTGCGAGTTCGGGGGATATCGCAGGGCACGCATCTCCAGCCAGTGCTTCAAGCGCGCGATCCGGGAGGCTTTCAAGGTCGGCCAGGAAGTGCCGGCCGACTCATTGGGTGCACGAACCAAGCGCGTCGTCCAGCAGGTAGCGAAGGACTTGGTCGGGCTGGGCCGTTCCGAAGAAGAAGCGGTGGCGGCGGCCGCAGCTGCGGTCGGAGGCGCAGGCTTCGGCGTCAAGGGGCCAGAAGAGGATTACAAGACCGAGTACCTCCTGTTCCTGCCGCGGCGAAGCATTGCGAAGATCGCCGGGGTGCTTCACGAGAGCTGGGATGCAATCTGCAAGGTCGTCAGTCAGAACAAGGACAAGGAAGCAGGGAGCGAGAAGGCCAAGAAGACCGGTGGTGGCAAGTCGCAGGCCAAGGGCGAGTTCCCGAAGGATCTGGGCGCGCAGATTCGAGGAATCCTGAAGGACGGCTCGAAGACGCCCGATCTCGCCTTGTTCGGCCGCATGATCGCCGACGATGCGACATGGAACATCGACGCTGCTTGCCAAGTGGCACAGTCCATCTCGACCAACCGGGTGTCAATGGACTTCGACTTCTTCACCGCTGTGGACGATCTGCGCGGGAATGACACCGCCGGCTCGGACATGATGGGCACGGTGCAGTTCAGCAGTGCCTGCTTCTACCGGTACCTCGTGCTCGACTACGCCTCACTGGAGAAGAACCTTGGGGATCAGGCAATGACCGAGCCGTGTCTGCGCGGGTTCCTGCGAGCCGCGCTGGAGGCGGTTCCCACCGGCAAGCAGAACAGCATGGCTGCTCACAATCCGCCGAGTTACGTACTGGCGGTCGTGCGGAAGAGCGGTGCACCAGTTTCCCTCGCAAATGCGTTCCTCAAGCCGGCCAAGCCCAAAGAGGGCAAGGACCTTGTCGACGTATCCGTCGCCGCGCTAGAGCACTACCTCTCGGTGGTGACGAAGATGGCCAGCAGCTCCCACTCCGTGCCTGAATGCATCAGTGTCGCGGACCGCTCGCTGGCCGCGCTCGCTGGCATGCGGCGCGTGGAGACCGTGGAGGCGCTGATCAAGGCAACAATGGATTCGGTCAAGGGAGGCGCACGGGCATGAAGTCGGTGCTGCTCCGGCTCGAGGGGCCCATGCAAGCCTGGGGCACGCAGGGTCGGTATTCGATCCGCGACACCGACAGCGAGCCTTCGAAGAGTGGCGTGTTGGGCCTCGTCGGGTGCGCGATGGGGATGGGGCGTGAAGACCGCGACCAGCTCACGCAGTTGCGTGAGCTGCGGATGGCGGTCCGCGTCGATCGTCCGGGCCGCGCGATGCGCGACCTGCACACCGTCGGTGCAGGGACGTTCCGTGGGCAACCGCACGGGATGTGGGGCCTCAAGGACAAGGCGGTGTTGACGCAGCGTTACTACCTGGTCGACGCTGCCTTCACCGTTGCGCTTGGGCGCGAAGACCAGGGGTTGGTGGAGCGGATTGCGCGAGCGCTCCAGGATCCAGTCTGGCCTCTGTTCCTCGGTCGACGATCCTGTGCCCCCTCGGAGCCCGTCTTTCACAGTATGGTTGCGGCCGCTCCCGAGGATGCGTTGCGAACAGCTCCGCTTGCGCGAGGCGCAGGGCCACGCGTCCGCTTGGTCACGGAAGTGCTGCCTGGTGAGGTCGGCACGGCTCGCCCTGACGATCCGATCAGCTTCTCCTCTTCGGATCGCCAGTTCGCCTTTCGCCACGTGCGCGAGACATGGATCGAAGTGCCGTCGGCCCGAGCGGGGCAGTCTCCGTGAAACTCTCGCGCCTTTTCCTGGATCTCGCGGACCGGACGGTCCGCAGTGCCCTTGGCGATCCGCAACGAATGCACCAACTCGTCATGGCCGCGTTTCCGACAGTTGGCGGCGCGGCTCGCGCGAAGCTCGGAGTTCTGCATCGTGCCGAAACAAACGATCGTGGGGGCTGTGTGGTCTACGTTCAATCCAAGGAGACTCCCGATTGGACGCAGCTGCCAGAAACTGTCTTCGATCGGCAGCGCGCTGATTCTTCCGAGGTCCGCGACCTCGACAAGGACATTGGGGCGCTGCGTTCCGGCGATCTACTGATGTTCCGCCTGTTGGCGAACGTGACCAGACGCATCGACACGAAAACGCGGGAAGATGGTGTCCGCCGGCACGGCAGGCGCGTTCCGCTCCGTGACCACGACGCTCGCGTTGCCTGGCTGCAGCGGAAGGCCACCGCGGCCGGGTTCGAGCTGGTGGAGGGTTGGTCGGGCCAGCCCAACCTCCGCGTGACCGAGCATGCTCCGGTGCACGGATACCGTTCCGACGATGGCGATCCCAGGAAGATCACATTGGAAGGCGTCACGTTCGATGGGCTGTTGCGCGTCAACAACCCAATGGCTTTTTGCAAAGCGTTGGAGTCGGGAGTCGGCCCGGGTCGCGCCTACGGTTTTGGTCTATTGTCGTTTCGCCGCCTCGGGTAATCCCATGCCGCGAGACTTGCATGCCCTGCCGCGCTTCTCGGACCGGTGGAGTCACGTCTATCTGGAGCACGGTCGCTTGGAGAAGGAGCACGAGGCACTCATCTTCGTGGACTCGAAGGGAGGCGTCAGCCGGGTCCCGCTGGACCAGTTCGCAACGATCCTGCTTGGGCCGGGAACGAGTTTGACTCACGCTGTAGCACGGATGCTGGCAGACAATAACACGCTCCTGATCTGGTCGGGCGAGGAGGGTGTACGTTTCTACTCCTACGGCACGGGTGGCACCCACAGCTCCTCGCGGCTGCTCGCCCAGGCCTCGGCTTGGGCAGACTCGCAGCGTCGCCTCGCAGTCATCCGCCGGATGTATGCAAGGCGCTTCCTTGAGCTGATCCCACCAGGTACGACGCTTGAGTCGATCCGGGCCATGGAAGGCAACCGGGTGCGCAACCTGTACCGCACGGAAGCCACACGAACTGGAGTAACCTGGGTCAGTCGCAATTACGACCAGTCCTCGTGGCAGCGAGCAGACCCGATCAACCGCGCCATCTCTGCAGCGAACGCATGCCTGTACGGCCTTTGTCATGCGGCTATCCTGACCGCGGGATTCTCACCGGCGATTGGTTTCATTCATACCGGAAAGCAACTCTCGTTTGTCTATGACATCGCCGACCTCTACAAGTCGCAGATCACCGTGCCGTTGGCATTCGATCTGGTGGCCGAGGGCAGCGTGTCCGAGATCGAGCGGAGCGTCCGGATCCGCTGCCGCGACGAGTTCTATCGTCAGCGCCTGATGGAACGGGTGCTGCCCGATATTGCGGAGGTGCTCGATGTTAGTGATGTTGGTGGAGAGATCCCCGGCGAGCTTGCGGGGACTGCTGAGTCGTTGGCTGGTGGAGGTGCGATCGGGGGTCTTCCTGGGGAATCCAAGCTCCCGGATCCGGGAGGTCCTGTGGCGGACGGCGATCCACCGAATCCGAGGAGGGTACACGCTCCAGATTTGGAGTGACCGCAACCATCAGGGCTTCTCCTACCGCGCCTTCGGCAACGGAACGGCGGAGTTGACCGACTTCGAGGGCATGTGCTTGGTGCGTAGAGCCCCCCGAGTCGGGGACGCTGAGCAAGGGAAGGCGGACGGTTGACAACTTGGGTGATTGTGATGGTCTGTGCGCAGATCTTGTGTGTCTTGGAGCGGTTCGGCACCATTCGTTGGTGTCGTCCCCGCGCACGCGGGGGTGAACCAGCGTGCGCGCTTCGCTGGCGCCGACCTGGTGCGTCGTCCCCGCGCACGCGGGGGTGAACCGGCGACGCCGGTCCTGGCGCCGGCGCTGACGATGTCGTCCCCGCGCACGCGTGGGTGAACCGGGCTGGCCCGGATACGCTGCGGGGGGCGTTCCGTCGTCCCCGCGCACGCGGGGGTGAACCGTTGTTCTTCTTTAACGCCGGCACGATCAGTGCGTCGTCCCCGCGCACGCGGGGGTGAACCGCAATCCGGTCGCTATCCGCCACCTTGAGCGGCGTCGTCCCCGCGCACGCGGGGGTGAACCGTGCGAATCCGCGCTCCGCGCGGCCCTGGTCGCGTCGTCCCC
>CAZNBS010000257.1:0-6771 GCA_964570955.1 uncultured Burkholderiales bacterium
GCTACCCTTAGCACATCATGCAAAGAGAATAAATCAGACCTTCCCTAAGCCGTATCACTTCATAGATCTCGTCCTCTATGATGAGCTTATAGAAAATCAGCGGCCGATCCGGGACCTTTCCGATTCCACCTTGGCGCAACTGTTCTGGGGTTACCTTCATAGCTAGCACGATGGCTGTGGGCGCATAAGCAAATGCGAAAGAAATCGTACTGAACTCAAAGATCATCCCATTCTCTAAAGCTACTGGCCGGTCAAAACTTGCCCCCTCGAATTCACCCCGAACAGTTGTCACGGCCACAATCGTATATCCCAGCGCATCTTCAAAGTCGCTCGCTTCCAATGCTGTTGCCAACTCTTGGGTGCATCCCAATGCTGAGAGCCAAAATACGAGTACTAGTCTGGCGATCAGGACCACCCTCAACTCCATAGAAACAGACCAAGGAGGCTGGTCAGCATCTATTTCCCCTTCGGCAACATCCCCTTCCGCTCCAATTCCTCCAAATGCGCCTCGGTCAAATCGAACAGGAGTTGCTTGAGGGTCTTCCTCTGAATCGCGGCAGCGATCTTCACCCGATGCATCAGATCCCGAGGGACATCCTTGACGATCCACGTACCGGTCTCTGATTCCAGCTCTTCCTTCTCTTTTTTTGAAGCCATGATGGCCGGGAGGGTAGCACCGGCCAGAAGAGGATGCAATATTGCTTGACAGCCTTATATATCCTCAGATATACAAGAATCACTAGTTATCTTTGGAGGCTCACATGAAACCACTCAAGCTCTTAATCCAAATCACCCCTGCCATCAAAGTGAAGCTTGACGCTCTGCGCAGCCAAGGCACTACCGCCAGCGGACTCATCCGGCATCTTCTCAATCAACACTTCAGTACGCCCCAACCAAGACAGAAAGGGCAATAACGATGGGAGCACACACCGTAACGATTGATGAATGAATCTCGGAGGACACCATGGAAACCACGCCCACGACGCCCCCTCATCCAGATGCCACCCCGTTCGACGATGTCCTCACGACTGAAGAAGTGGCGCGATTCCTCAAGATCTCACTACGGACGCTCCAAGAGATGGTCCGGCAGGGGAGATTGCACCCGCGACGGTTCGGTACCACCGGACGAGTCTGGCGCTTCGTGCGGAGCGAATTGCTCGCGCCCGCGCCCACTGATCAGCCAGTCAGATGGCCCGTGGATCCGACGTCGCGTCAGGCAGCCCCTGCCTCACCGGTGTCGACGCGCACCCTGCAACGCATCGACGGGGTCTTGCGGTATCGATAGCGAATCACCCCGGACAACTGTGCAACGACCGGACGGTCATTGCACATGGTGCAGTAGCCACGGAGGAACTATGAAGGCCATCGGCTATGTCAGAGTCAGCACGGAGGGGCAAGCCCAAGACGGTGTCAGCCTCGATGCTCAGAAGGCCAAGATTGCGGCCTGGTCTCAGGTCAGCGGCTATGAGCTAATCGGCATGTTTATCGATGCCGGCCTCTCAGGAAGTCGCTCCGACAATCGTCCAGGCTTGCAAGAGGCCTTGACCGAGGCCTGCAAACACAAGGCCGCTCTCGTGGTGTACAGCCTCAGCCGGCTTGCCCGATCGACACGGGATGCCATCGTGATCAGCGAACGCATCGAAAAGAGCGGCGCCGATCTGGTGAGCCTCAGCGAACGGATCGATACGACAACGGCTGCGGGGAAAATGGTCTTCCGGATGCTTGCAGTCTTGAGTGAATTCGAGGCGGACTTGGTGGCCGAGCGAACCAAAGGGGCACTAGGCCATCTCCGAAACCAGGGGAAGCGCATCAGCGGGCGCATCCCTTTTGGTTTCGACCTTGCCCCGGATGGGGAAACGCTTTCCCCCAACACCAGAGAGCAACAGGGCCTTCAATTGATCAGCTCCCTTCGGGCAAGAGGGCTCGGGCATCGGAGAATCGCCGCACAAATGAATGCCGAAGGCATACCCTCGAAGACTGGCGCCCCATGGAGCCCGCAGGCTATCGGGGGCATTCTGAGGCGGGCCAGTTCTTACCAGATCACGAACTGAGTGCGAGCGTCCCATTCACGCGACGCCCTGATTGGGCGGAAACAGGAGGAAGATATGGACACGGCGAAACAGCAGAAAAAGCCATCGCGCGGCACACTACTGACCGTCCCGGCAACAAAGGAGCGGCACAAGGCCTGTAGCGATTTACTCTTTGATGTCTCGATCGATCTCGACGAGGTGGTAGGGACCATCGCGGTGATGTCGCAGTTAGGGGTGGGAAGAAATCGGGACTGCGGGACCGAAGTGAATACGGAGGACCTGTGCGCGTGCTTGCGGCTGCTCGAAGGTCGGATGACTGGCATTCGAGCACGCGTGCAAGAAGTCATGGCGGAGATGTAACCTTGAACACCGGAACGATCATGAATAAAAAAACGATCACCCTGACATTCAGAGAGACTCTCGAAGACCAGGCATTACTCGACGCCCTCTGCCAATCGTCTGCAGCGGAGCACCGCACACCTCGGACCAGGCAGGCCAAATACCTGTTAAGCATGGCACTCGGTCTCAGGCCGGCCGACCTGCCCATGCGGATGCGGTTGCTCGAAGGCCAATTGAGGAAAGATCAAAGCCGGGAATCATCCTCACGGGCAACGCTCAAGCTCGTCCCATAACGCTCACAAGGGAGGTGAAAGCTCCCGAACAGCCGTCCTCAACGGCGTGGTCGAGGTTCTGTTCGAGATACCGCGTGAACGATCGACGCTCAAATAGCTGCATGACTTGACCTACTGAAAACGGAGGCAACGGTCGGCCTCATGAACCGATCGGCGGGCGTTCCTGGCGTCCGCGCCTCCCACTTAACCGCCAGGCCCATCAGGGTGGGGACAAATGCCAAGCACTGATAGGACCGACATTCATCTTGAGAAATGCTCGAAGTGCTCCTCTACCTGCCTAGTCTCGGATTTGGTGTTTTTTGAAGGGGGTGCTGTTGAAGAAACCAAATGCCAAGTCTGCGGATACCGTCCTCCGCGTTCAGTCTCAAGTAGGAAGCGCCTCTCTCAAGGCAAGAAGCATATCCTTGTGCCCTCTGTCCCGAGTAAGCCCCAGAAGAGTGCCGACCCACCGGATCGATCATGCTATTTACTGAGCCTTCACTTCTACAAAATGGCGCAACAATTCCATGCGCAACGGCGCAAGGAAACCAGCCGGAGTAAGCGTGCACAACTGCTACACCGTCAGAACCTATTCAACGCCATCACCATCACCCTTGAACAACTTCGAAAAAGCTGGAGGAGAATCTGCAAGCATTTCTATGTCGAACAACGCAAGACAGGACGCATCCCGGCTATTGAAGACGGAGGGTTTAACACAGTTCGCAGAAACTATGAGCTCCTGATGCGACAAGCCATGGTGCTGGCTCCTGATGATCCTGCCGTCAAGCAATTCGCTGAAGAATGTAGGGCATTAGGTGCTCGAAAATTTCTTCGAGGCGCGCGCAAGGGCCTAGAAAAGGACGTGCAGGCGCCATACCCCACTCCGGCCAAAGCTCTTGCAGATTCAATCATAGTAGAAATCGGAGACACCGGTTGTTCTCCTGGAGAAATTCGACGCAAGTTAATAGCCCGCGGTCTCCCCTCCCCTTCCCGTGAGGGAATACGGAAACGCATCAAGGCCTATTCGAAAGAGATCCAAGAAATACAACGCCAGAGACCACGTTCTTAACAGCTCTCCTCGTTTCAGTATTCGCAATCACTGCCAACCAAGTTGTCGGACTGTTTCGCCTTCCAGCCTGGAGATAATCTGTGTGCATGCACAACGTACATGGAGGACCTTATGGAACAGCTTATGACGACCTCGGAAGTAGCGCGACTGCTTAACCGATCACCTGATCGCGTTCGCGGATATGAACGAGAGGGTCGGCTTCCTGCTCACAAAACTCGCAGCGGCCAGCGACTCTTTCGGGCAGGAGATGTCGAGCGACTCGCTGGCGAATTGACGGCTGGCCCGGCACACAAAACCCACAAGGGAGATGGCGATGAATCGCACCGCCAGGATTGACGGGGAACCCCAAAGCAACCTCTGCCAGGGAACCGTCGTGATTCGGATCGGATTCGATGGCAGCATTTCAGTAGAAGTTCTAGCCTCCGAATCGACATCAGAAGACATTTTGCGTAGGCGCCTCAGGGCCGCGGCCCCGATCCTAGAGCAGTTACAGAACGCCATGCGCACGCAATACTGTGAGCTTGCGGAGGTGATAGGCTGATGGCCTATCGTTACCGAAAAATCGACCCCCGCGTCTGGACTGATGAGAAGTTCCGCCGACTGACCGCCGATGAACAGCGCACCGCGCTCTACATTCTCACTGCTCAAGCAAATCGGATCGGCCTCTTCTCGTTCTCTCCCGGCAAAGCCTCAGAGGACCTTGGAACGTTACCCCTAACGTTCCAGAAAGGTTTCACAAAGGTCTGCCAGACCCTCAAGTGGGAGTGGGATTCCGAGGCTCGCGTACTCTTCCTCCCAACCTGGTGGAAATATAACCAGCCCGAGAATTCGAACAACATGATCGGCAATCTGAAAGACCTTGATGATTTGCCTGAAACTCCGCTCCTGGAGCGGTTTTCAATGAACACGGCGTACCTCTCAGAAGGCCTCAGAGAAACGTTCTCCCAAACGTTCTCGAAACGTTACCCCCAACGTTACCCCAAACGTTCGCCATCTCAGGAGCAGGAGCAGGAGCAAGAGCAAGAGAAGAGAGCTGCTTCGACTTCGTCTTCACCAGCCGGCGACTCCGCTGTAAAGCGAAAGGTTCAGCTGTCGGATGAAGAGTTCATAGCAGCCCTTCGTCAGAATCCAGCCTACAAACACATCGACATCGATCGCGAGTTCGGAAAGATGGACGCCTGGCTGTTAACCCCCAAAGGTCGTGGGCGGACCAAAACTCGGAAATTCGTCGTGAGCTGGCTCAATAAAGCAGCCGATGAACAACGCCCCATGACGACCGGGCCCGTCCCTTCGACCGCTGGCCACTGCCAGGACCGACAAAGCAATGGGCGGCACTCCAAGCCATGCACCAACCCATGCGTTCTCGGCGAGGTCTACTGTTCTGACCATCTCCCTGTCCGGCAACGGATCGCGACACACCTCGCAAACGGGAAGGCCTCATGACCATGACGACCACTGAACATCCTGCGATGCCGCCCCACAATCTGGATGCTGAGCGGGCCATCTTGGGAGCGATCCTCCTTTGCCCTGCGGTCCTGGCCACAGTGGGGTAACTCGTCCAGGAAAAAGACTTCTATGACTCTCGCCATCAGGCCATTTTTTCGGCGATGTGCGCGCTGGAGAGTAAGGGGTCCGCAATTGATTACATCCTGGTCGTTGAAACGCTGAAGCAGGAAGGGCAACTAGAGAAGGTCGGCGGGAATGCGGCGGTCGCTGAACTGATCGACATCGTCGCCTCGGCCGCCAACGTCGCGACCCACTGTCGAGTGGTACGGGAAAAAGCTCGACGGAGAGAACTACGGCGAATGGCCTTCGACTTGTATACCCGATCGATAGACCCGGAACACACCCTTGAGGAACTCGCCGAACATGCAGAACGACTCGCCTTCGTGGGGGAGTCATCTCAAGCCATGCCGGCCATCTCTCAATTAGTCAACGACCGCATCAACCATCTGGAGACGCTGTACAAAGGCCGGAAGACCTTCACGGGTATTTCGACTGGCTTTGCCGTCTTGGATCGCCTCACTGCGGGGCTTCAACCAGGCACCCTGAACATTGTCGCCGCCCGTCCCAGCATGGGGAAAACGGCCCTGGCGCTTTCGATCGCAGCGCATGTCGCCCTACACGAAAAACTGCCTGTCCAGATTTTCAGTTTGGAGATGTCGAAGGAGGAACTAACCGATCGACTGTTTGCGCTCACCGCTGGTATCAATCTCCACTCCATCCGAACAGGAAATGTATCGAAGGCCGATTGGTTCCTTCTCGCCGAAGCCGCAAATCAGCTAGGAAATGCACCCCTGCACATCGATGATTCAGGCTCGGTCACCATGGCCCACCTGCGTCGGAGCGCCCGACGAGCGAAGGCGAAAACAGGCCTGGCAATGATGATTGTGGATTATCTCCAGTTGATGACGACTGGCTTGCGAGGAGAGTCCCGCCAGCAGGAAATCAGCGACATGTCCCGCGGGTTGAAACTGCTCGCCAAAGAGTTGGCCATTCCGATCATCGCCCTCTCCCAACTCAACCGAAAGGTCGAAGAGCGAGGTGACAAGCGCCCGATGCTCTCTGATCTTCGGGAAAGCGGTGCGATTGAGCAGGATGCAGACTTGGTGGCGTTTATCTATCGGGACGAAGTGTACAACCCGGACTCCCTTGATCGAGGGATTGCGGAAATCCTTGTTCGAAAGCACAGAAGCGGGCCGATTGGGGAACAGAGGCTCCTGTTCCGAGAACAATATGCCAAGTTCGAGGATCTGCCGGCGGACTGATCAATGAGACCGCATCAAGTGAGCACCATACCGGATGTGTCATTGGCCGAAAGGGGACGCCTGGCGCTGGCCACCTCGCCAGCCCTGCACCTTCCTGGATACCTCGACTTGAAAGCCTTGGCCGCTTACAGTTCGTGCTCGGTTCGCTGGTTGTTCTTGCCGGCGGGCTCAGCGCCCGCGCGCAGCAGTTCGTGAACTTTGAGACGCCGCCGGTGCACCCGATCGCGCTGACGCTCGACGAGAGCAAGCTTCTGGTTGTGAACCTGCCGGACGCGCGGCTTGAGGTCTTTGAG
>CAZNBS010000258.1:0-6684 GCA_964570955.1 uncultured Burkholderiales bacterium
CGCTTTGAGCGGCTCACAAAATGAAAGCCCCCGGCTTTGCCGGGGGATGGTTACTAGACGGGTCGTTAGATTTCGCGACGGCGGTAAGGACAGCCTGCAGCGCTTCTAGGAGTTCGGCCGGACAATCGCAGCGACTAGCTCGGGAGCAAGGTCGCGAACAAGAGCAGCCTCGCGCTCACCAATGTCCTTCCAGTTGAGATGCGCAAGCGCGGTCGCGCGAGCCATCCGGAACATCAGCACTGAACCGACGAGCGACAGCGTGCGCAGTCGCACGTGTTCACTTTCCGGCGGTTCACGCAGGACTATCGCCATCAATCGAGTCGAAACCTCCAAGCCCGGTCCCATCGCACCATCATAGATTCGTTTGAAGGCTTCGGTGGGTTCCATCATCTCCCGCATCATGAAGCGCGCCCACACGTCCGATTCCCTGCCAGTGAAACGCGCCGCCAAGGCTCGCACGATTTCAACCATCAAGCTGCGAGCCTCACTTTCTTGGATCGGTGTCGCATTCATTTCGGCTTCGCGAAAACGCGTCCGCGCGACCAGGCCCACCTTTGCCATGCCCTGGCGGATGAGGCCTACAATGTATTCGGCGGCCGCAACATACAGACCTTGCTTGTCTTTGAAGTAATAGCGAATTGCCTGGAGATTGACGCCCGCAGAGCCCGCCAGCATTCGCGTGGTCGCTCCGTCGAAACCCCATCGGCCGAACACATCAATGGCGGCAACCAGCAGCTTCTGACGGGTTGCATCGCGCTGCTCCCGGCGGGTGATCCTGGCGCGTTTCGCCTTTTGTCTCATGGGGCTCTGACAGTTCGATTTCACCGATTTTGGCTCCAAAGCAGAAATGGGGTCGCGGGAGTAATAGTCAACATTTCATTCAATTGATTTAGATCAAAGCAGCCACCCTGGGCTCCGCAAGAATGCACTTGCGTCAATGAGTCGTCGGCGGTTCTGTTCAGCCCGGGAGATCAGTTGGTGAAAAAGCTGCTTCTTGTTTCAACGCTAGTGGCCTTGCCCACGGTAATCACCGCCGCGGCGGCGATCTTCCCCAAGGTGCGCGCCAAGCTGCGCGAGCGCAACCTCATCGTGCAGATGAGACTGCGCGACCGAAGCGTGGCGCGGTACTACGTCATCCGAGGCGGCAAGGTCAGAGGGCACTCCGGGCTTCACCCTGCGCCTGACACGGTGCTTACGTTCAAGAACGTCGACGTTGCACTCGACTTCCTCAACCTGAACGCGGACCAGCTCGTCATCGTCTCCGGGCTGAAGACCTTCAAGGCTACGGCCGCGGGGCGCGACGCCGATCTTGTTTGGTTCAACACGCTTGTAAACCTGATCAAGACCTCGACCTGGCGGTACGGCGTGCGCATGCGCGACGGAACGATGCGTTACGCAAATCTGACGAATGGCGGCCCGATCTTCGTCTATGTGAAGGACGGCAGGATCGTACGCACGACGCCGATCGACTTCGATGCCGCAGACCCCAAGCCCTGGACGCTCAAGGTCCGCGGACGATCCTTCACACCGAAGCCGCAGTCGACCGTCTCGGCGCACGCGCTGGCATTCAAGTCGCAGGTCTACTCTGATCGCCGCGTATTGCATCCGATGAAGCGCGTGGACTTCGATCCCAAGGGTAATCGCAACACTCACATGCGGGGGCTCTCGGGCTATGAGCGCATCAGCTGGGACGAGGCGCTCGACATCGTCGCTGGCGAAATTCAACGCCAGAAGCGAGAGCACGGACAGGGCTCCATCCTTGTAACGTATCCGGCGCACCACCAGTGGGGGAATCTCAACTACTGGCTCTCGGCCTTGTGGCGCTTCACGAACATCGTGGGCGCGTGCCGAGTCGGTTTCACGGCGATCAGCTGGGAAGGCTGGTTCCAAGGAGCTATGCACCACTTCGGCAACAGCAACCGGCTGGGCCTCCCTGGGTTTGTCGGCACGACCGAGGACTGCCTGAAGGAAGCGGGCATGGTGGTGTTCTGGTCCAGCGACCCTGAGACCACCGCAGGGGTGTACGGCGGCCAGGAGGGCACGCAACGCCGGCTGTGGGCACGCGAACTCGGTATCGAGTTCGTCCACATCGACCCGCACATGAACCTGACCGCTCAACTCTACGGCGGGAAATGGTTTCCCGTCAGGCCGGGCACCGACACGGCGATGGCGCAGGCCATCATGTACCAGTGGGTGGTCGACGGCACCTACGACAAGGATTACATCGCCCAGCGGACCACCGGCTTCGAAGAGTGGAAGGACTACCTGCTCGGTCGCTCCGATGGCACACCCAAGACGCCGGAATAGCAGGAAGCCGAAACCGGCATTTCGGCTAAGGACGTGCGCAGCCTTGCGCGCCGCTGGGCCGGTCGCAAGACCTACCTTGCGGCGGGAGGTATGGGCGCCGGCTTGGGCGGCGCTTGCCGAGCCGATACCGGCTCGATGTGGGCGCGCAGCATGGTGCAAATGATGGCCATGCAGGGCTGGGGAAAGCCGGGAATCAATTTCGGCAACCTGGGATTCGGCGCGCGCATGGATCTCTCCTTCTACTTCCCGGGGTATTCGGAAGGCGGGATCTCCGGTGACCTGGTCAACAGCGCAGCTGCCGTCAACAACTACCAACGCATGCCGCACATCGTCACGATGGACACGGTCCGGCAGCTCGTCCCGCGCCAGCGCATCGCCGAAGCGATTCGGGGTGAACGGATCGAGGGCCGCCCGATGGACCCGATGTCCATGCAGGCGCAGATGCAGCCCTACGAGTATCCAGCGCCGGGCTACTCGCCGGTGCACATGCTCTATCGCTACGGCACGTCGAACATGGGGGCGATCCTCGAGTCCGGGCGGATGATCGAAGCCTTTCGGGATCCGAAGCTCGAGTTTGCGGTGAGCCAGTGCATCTACATGGAGGGCGACGCAAAGTTTAGCGACGTCATCCTCCCTGCTTGCACTTCGCTTGAGCGCTTTGATATCTCCGAGGCGGCCTCCTCCGCAGGCGTGATCCAGCTGTGTCAGTACCAGCTCAATCACCGCGTCTTCGTGATGCAGCACAAGGCGATCGAGCCGCTCGGGGAGTCCAAGTCCGACTACCAGATCTTCGCCGACATCCTCGAGCGCATCGGCGGCGCGAGCATGTTCACCGAAGGCGGCAACACGGACCTGACGTGGTGCAAGCGGATCTTCGATTCGAGCGATCTGCCCAAGCAGATCAGCTGGGCGAAGTTCCTCAAGAAGGGCTACTACGTGCTGCCACCCATCGCCGATGACGTGGAGTGGCCGACGGAGATGCGCTGGTTCGCCGAGGGCCGCGCAAAGGACACGCCCGACGTTGCGAATATGCCAGCGCAGCACACCGACCGGGTCGGCTTCGGCCTGGGTACGCCTTCTTCGAAGTTCGAGTTCGTTCCCAAGAGTTTGCAATTGATCGAGGAGACCGATCCGAATCGCCCGGCGGTGAACCGCTACATCCCGTCGCGCGAAGGACGCAAGACGGCACTTTTTGGGAAGTATCCCCTGCAGTTGCTGACCGCCCATCCGTTCCTGAGCTTCCACACGCAGAACGACGGAAAGGACGGGGCGATCAGCACTCTCAAGGAGCATCGGATCACGGTCGAGGACCGGGCCTACTGGGTCCTGCGCATGCATCCGCAGGACGCGGCCCAGCGCGGCCTTACGCAGAACGATCTCGTCAAGGTCTACAACGACCGTGGAGCGGTCATTTGCGCGGTCGACATCGCGCCCACGCTCGCATCCGGAACCGTCAAATCCTACACCTCTTCTGCCGAGCTCGACCTCGTTACCACTCCGGAAGGCGTCGTCGATCGCGGCGGTAGCATGAATCTGCTCACCTCGACGCGCCCGATTTCGGCGACCTCGGACGGCATCGCGCCCAACAGCTGCCTCGTGGAAGTGAAGAAATGGAACCGCACGGTCACGCAGGAGGCTGCATGAACAAGTGGAACCTCATCATCGATGTTACCAAGTGCAGCAATTGCAACAACTGCACGATGGCGGTGAAGGACGAGTACGTCGGGAACGACTTCCCGGGTTACTCCGCTCCCCAGCCAAAGCAGGGGCACGAGTGGATCGCCATCGACAGGCATATGCGAGGCAACGACAGCATGGTCGATGTCACCTACGTCCCGCGCACGTGCAATCACTGCGATGACGCGCCCTGTGTCGCAGCGGGCGCCGGCGCGGTCACCAAGCGCGAGGACGGCATCGTCATCATCGATCCGGTGAAAGCCCGGGGTCGCAAGGATCTCGTTTCAGCGTGCCCGTACGGGGCGGTTTGGTGGAACGAGGAGTTGCAGGTACCTCAGCACTGGACCTTCGATGCTCATTTGCTGGATGCGGGATGGAAGACACCCCGCTGCGTCCAGGTTTGCGCGACCGGCGCGATGAGCGTCGCCAACGTCACCGATGAAGAAATGCGCGCGCTTGCCCAGGAACAGGGACTCAGCGTGCTCAAGCCGGAACTGAAAACCAGGCCGCGGGTGTACTACCGAGGACTTGAAAGGACGCGTACCGGGTTCCTGGGTGGCAACGTCTACGCCCGCTCGGACCAACTGGACAACGTCGAAGGTGCAACCGTCGAGTTGAGCCTCGGCGGCCCATCGAAGCCCAGACAGATGCAGACCGACGCTTACGGTGACTTCAAGTTCGAAGGCGTCGAAGGCGAAGGCGTCGCCTACACCATTCGCGTCAGCCATCCCAAGCACGGCACGGCACAACGCACCGGCACTTACGACTCAAGCCGCTTCGTCGGAACCATCGAACTGGTCAAGGAGAAATGACATGTGGGGCACTTTCACCGCGGAAAACTCCGCGCTTCTGCTGATCGACCATCAGGTCGGTACCATGCAGCTCATCAAGACCATGCCGCTCGAGGTCGCCAAGAAGAACACGGTTGGTCTTGCCAAGATGGCGAAGATTCTTCGCATGCCAGTCGTGCTGACCTCGGGCACCGAGAACAAATTCCAAGGTCCGCTGATCCCGGAACTCAATGAAGTCCTGCCGGAGGCCTTCGCGGCGCGCATCAAGCGCGGCGGATTTGTGAATAGCTGGGAAGACCAGGCGTTCAGGGCCGCCGTAGAGAAGACGCAGCGGCGCAACCTGATCATGGCGGGCGTGACCACCGACGTGTGCCTCTACTCGCCGGCTATCAGCGCGCGAGAAGCTGGCTACCAGGTTCAGGCGGTCATTGATGCCTCGGGTTCGCCGTTCAAGCTCTCGGAGGAACTCGCCTGCCGGCGCATGGAGCAGGCGGGAGTCGTTCTGACCTCGACCAGCACCCTTCTGGCCGAGATGGCGCGGGACTGGAGCCGACCGGAAGGAGCGGAGTTGCTCAACGTCATCACGCATGACCTGCCGGGTGTCGAGAACGCGCCCAGATAGTCAAGGAGATCTAGAAATGGGACTCAAGAGCACTGAAAGGCAATACGGGGCAGTGGTCGTAGTGATCCATTGGACAACGGTCATCCTGGTGCTCGCGCTGATCGCACTGGGGCTTAGTGCCGCCAAGACAATAGATCCCGTGGCGAAAGCAGCGTTCCTCCGGGTTCACGTGCCGATCGGCATTGCCGTATTCGTCGTGACCGCGTTCCGTATCGTCTGGTGGTGGCTGATCGACCGGCGTCCAAATCCCGTCGGAGGGTCGCCGCGTTGGCAAGAAAGAACGGCGCAGATCGTCCACTACTCGTTCTACGTCGTGATTCTGGCAATGGTCGGGAGCGGTGTGGGCATGTTGGCGATGAGCGGCGCAGCGGCAACAATCTTCGGAGCATCAGGAGTTCTGCCCGATTTCTCGCAATACCCACCACGAATAGTGCACGGCATCGGAGCAGCGCTTCTGATTGCCTTGATCGTCCTCCACGTCGGTGCGGCGCTATATCACCAGTTCGTCGTTCGCGACGGTCTGATTCGGCGCATGTGGATCACTCGGTAACTCGCGAGATGTGCTGATTCGGGGCGCAGAATGCCGCATAACGATGTGGTTCAGCGGCAGGCGAGAGCAAGCGAAGCGCCGCTCTCGACTGTCCGCTGCAACCACGGGTTAGACCGCACTCTTGAGTTCGGCGCGAAATACGGTGGCGTCTTGCGCTGCGCTCGGCGCAACCAAGAGCTCTTGGCGAATTACTTCTTCGCTGGGCAACGATCGGACATGCCAACGAAGCAACCGAAGCCCAGCATCGACGGATGCCTTGTTCTTCTTCTCGTCCGTTGACACTCGGTCATTCCTCTCGTGGGTTTTGTCGTCGAGCTCGACTGCCGCAATCACCGCGGAGTCTTTGCTGCAAACGACAAAGTCGTAGCTGAGGCGGCTAATCCGATTGTTCCACTCCCGGAAGTTGGAGCCCTTCTTCACTCCGAGTACCCGGGACACCTGAACTTGAGCAAGGACAATGTGATCTGGCAAGGCACGAACGAGGCGGTGGTAGAGCACCTGCTCGGGCTGAGATAACGGACGCTTCACATAGAAAGGCCAAGCGCGTGACTCCCGACCAGAGGGCGGCCATAGCCGCTTGATGACCACGAGCGCGACTACGACCAAGAGCACAAGGAGAAATACGGTAGTGGGTTTCATCATCGGCGAAATGCTGGTGGGCGGTATTGGTGCGGTCTAACGTTGCGCATAACCTGCCGGACAACAGCAAGCGAAGCGCCGCTGTTGGACGGTCAGGT
>CAZNBS010000259.1:0-6631 GCA_964570955.1 uncultured Burkholderiales bacterium
CCGGCGTCTTTGGCGCCCGGGAGGTCGGTTGCGGCCATCGTCTCGTGGCCGGGAGTGGAAAGCTGGAGCGTACGCAGGGTCAGCGATTCGGACATAGGCGGGATCGGTGAGTAGTGGGAACGCCTTTGCAATGCGCATGCCATCGCGCCGATGGGTTAATTTCCAACGACTTCAACCACTTGTCGAATCGCCTCGCGTCCGCCTGCCGGCAAATTCGTCCTGTTCCTTCGCCCCTTCAGTACGCCCATTGCCTGCTCGCGCTGCCGCAGCTCGAGCCATTCCCGGTGCTTGGTGGCCCAGGCCTCTTGGCTTCGCCGCACCTCCGCGCCCTGAAGATCGACCGCGCGCTCCAGCTTCGTGAGGAAGGCGCGAAAGTCCTGCAGCCGTCCTGTCTCCAGGCCGGACTGCATCACGGTTCGAAACTGCTGACGATAGTCGTCGAGGAACCCCTGCAGCTGATCCAGACGGCTTTGGGCATCGGCGCGCCGCTGCGCGAGCTTCTGCAACTCCCCGGTCGCGGCTTCCAGGCGCCGCCGCGCCAGGTCGAGCACCGGTTCCAGGCGGAAGCCGCGTGCCACCTCAGCCGCCCACCAGTTCCGCCAAGCGCTGCCGGCTCGCCGCGTACGGCGCGGCCTCCAGCAGATCCTGCTGCAAAAAGGCGGCGAGTTGCGGGTACAGGGCAACCGCACGATCCAGCAGCGGGTCGCTGCCGCGCACATAGGCGCCCACGGCGATCAGGTCCCGAGAGCGGCGATAGGCCGAGAAAAGCTGCTTGAAGCGGCGCGTCTCGTCCAGCTCGCCCGGCTGGAGGAGATCGGTCATCACGCGGCTGATCGACGCTTCGATGTCGATAGCCGGATAGTGCCCCTGCTCGGCGAGGTCACGCGTGAGCACGATATGGCCGTCGAGAATGGCCCGCGCTGCATCGGCCACCGGATCCTGCTGGTCGTCACCCTCGGTGAGCACGGTGTAGAAGCCTGTGATCGAGCCGCGGTTGTCCTGTCCGTTGCCGGCGCGCTCGACCAGCTGCGGCAGCTTCGCGAACACCGACGGCGGGTAGCCCTTGGTCGCCGGCGGCTCGCCGATCGCCAGACTGATCTCGCGCTGCGCCATCGCGTAGCGCGTGAGCGAATCCATGATGAGCAGGACGTGCTTGCCCTGATCGCGAAAGTACTCGGCCACGGCGGTGGCATACGCGGCGCCGTGCAGGCGCAGCAGCGGCGGGCTGTCGGCAGGGGCCGCAACGACCACCGCACGCCGCCTTCCTTCTTCCCCGAGGATGCTTTCGATGAATTCGCGGACTTCGCGTCCGCGCTCTCCGATGAGACCGACCACGACGACGTCCGCCGTGGTGTAGCGCGCCATCATGCCGAGCAGAACGCTCTTCCCCACGCCGCTGCCGGCAAACAGCCCCAGGCGCTGTCCGCGCCCCACGGTGAGCAGCGCATTGATGGCGCGCACCCCGACGTCGAGTACATGGCGGATCGGTGCACGATCCAGCGGGTTGGAGGTGCGGCTGTGCAGCGGAACGTGCCGATCGAGCACCAGCGGACCCCGCTCGTCGAGCGGACGGCCGGCGCCGTCCACCACACGACCGAGCATGCCCCATCCGACCGGCACCTGCTTGGCACGGTCCTGTGCACGCCGACGCGGCACGAACTCCTCGCCCAGGCGAGGAACACGCGTCACGGCCGGATCCACCGGCACCACGAGGGCACCGGGTTTGAGGCCATACACATCGGTCGAGGGCATGAGGAACAGGCGCTCGCCGTTGAAACCCACGACCTCGGCATCCACCCGCTGGCCACTGGGCGTCATCACATAGCAGCTGTTGCCGACCGGCAGTTTGAGACCGACGGCCTCCATGACGAGCCCCGCCACACGCGTGAGTCGCCCGCACACCATGAACGGCTGGGTCATGCGCAGCGCGCGTCTGCAGTCGTCCAGGTAACGGTCCCAGCGCTGACGATCGTCCACGATTGTGCGTCGCGGGAAGCGATCAGTCCCAGGCGTCGTCGCGCCCGAGCGCGGCGATCACGCGCTGCCAGCGCGTCTGGATGCTACCGTCCACCTCGGTCGACGAGGTTTCGAGCCGGAATCCGCCGCGCGTCAGCTGCGAGTCCTCGACGATCTTCCATGGGACCGGAAGGACGCGCTCGTCGCCCGATAGCGCGCGCAGCATCTGTGCGTCGGCCGGATGCACGACCAGTGTCACCTGCTCCGACAGTGACGGCAGGCTTTCCACCCCCTCTCGCAGCGCGGCGAGCAGGATGTCGGGCTTGACCCGCAGGTGCTCCCGCAACACCAGCCTGGCCAGCTCCAGGCTCATCCCGAGCACGTCGCCGGCGAGCCGCTGTTCCAGGTCGCGCATAAGCGCCTGCAGACCCTGCATCGCACGCCGCAAGTCCTCCCGCTCGCGCTCCCGCACGCTGTCCAGTTCCGCGCGTACGGCCTGTGCGCCCGCGCGGCGCCCCTCCTCGCGCGCCTGCTCGAGCTCGGCAGCACGCGCAGCGGCTGCCGACTCCTCGGCCCGGCGCTTCGCTTCGAGCGCCGCCTCGCCCTCGGCACGCGCCTTCGCCACCTGGGGTGCGCCGAAGTCGGCAAGGTCGGCCTTGCGCATGCCGGCGACCGCGGGGCCACGCAGAATGCTATTCGACAAGACCCTCGTCTCCCTTGCCGCCCATCACGATCTGACCCTCCTCGGCGAGGCGGCGCACGATGCGGAGGATTTCCCGCTGCTCCGCCTCGACCTCGGACAGGCGCACCGGTCCCTTCGACTCCAGGTCGTCGCGCAGCATCTCGGCGGCGCGCTGGGACATGTTCTTGAAGATCTTCTCGCGCAGCGCCTCGCTCGTCCCCTTGAGCGCGACGATCAGGGTCTCGGACTGGATCTCGCGCAGCAACAGCTGGATCGAGCGGTCGTCGAGCTCGGTCAGGTTGTCGAACACGAACATCTTGTCCTGGATCTGCTGCGCGAGGTCGGCATCGGTCTCGCGGATATGGGCGGTGACGGAGGCCTCCACGGTGCCACCCAGGTAGTTGAGGATGTCCGCTGCCGCCTCGATGCCGCCCTTGGAGGTCTTCTTCAGCTTGTCGCTGCCGGCGAGCAGTTGCATGAGCACATCGTTGAGGTCGCGCAGCGCGGACGGCTGCACGCCCTCCAGCGTGGCAATCCGCAGCATGACGTCGTTGCGCAGCCGCTCGACGAACTTGCCGAGTACCTCGGCCGCCTGATCCGCGTCCAGGTGCACGAGGATCGTGGCGATGATCTGCGGATGCTCGTGCTTGATCAGTTCGGCGATCGCGTCGCCGTCCATCCACTTCAGGCTTTCGATGCCGCTGACGTCCTGCGCCTGCAGAATGCGGTCGATGAGCGGGCCGGCCTTCTCGCTGCCCAGGGCGCGGGTCAGGACCGAGCGCAGATACTGATCGGCCGACGTGCCGATCGAGGTCTGCTGACCGGCCTGTAGGCGGAAGGCGCGCAGCACGTCCGCCACCTGGTCGCGGCTGACGCGATTGAGCGTGGCCATGGCCTGGCCGAGCTTGTGCACCTCCTTCGGCCCCAGATGCTTGAAGACTTCGACCGCCTCCTCCTCGCCAATCGACATGAGCAGGATGGCGCTGCGCATCAAGCCATCGTCACTCACCGCGCCCCACCCACTCCTTGACGACGTTCGCGACCAGCCGCGGCTCCTGCTTGGCGATCTCCTTGACTGCCCTGAGGTCGGCTTCGAAGCGCGCAGCCGCATCCTCGGACACCGGAAGCATCTCCGCGCCAGGCGCCGCACCGGCAAGCTGCGGCTGCATGCCGGGTGGCCCTGGCAATCCCTCCACGGTCGGCTCGACGCGTCCGGTGGCACCCAGATCGCGCAGCACGGCGCGCACGATGCGGAAGACGATCAGCAGCACCAGGGCTGCTCCGAGGTATTTGAGGACCTGGATCACGCCGACCGGCGTGCTGAGATCCTGTACGAACGTGTTCCACGGCGAGGGTGCCGCCTCGCCTCCCGGCAAGACGTCCGCGCTGAACGGCGCATTCACCACGTTGACGGTATCGCCGCGCTCCGGGCTGAATCCCATGGCCTGGCGCACCAGGGCGTTGACCTGCTGGATTTCCGGTTCGGTCAGTGGCTTGTAGGTGGCCGCGCCGTCAGCACCGACCTCGCGCTTGTAATTGACCACCACGGCGGCCGACAGTCGCCTGATCGCACCCAGTTCGCCCTGGCTGCGTCGGATCACCTTGTCCACCTCGAAGTTGGTGATCGTCTCGCGCTGGGTGCTGGTCGGCTGCGGAGGCTCGGTGGCAGCCTGTTCCGTCTGGCCGGGCGCCGTCAACGGAGCGGTCGCCGCGCCCGGCGGCTGGTTGCTCAGGGCACCCGGCACTCCCTGCGCAGCCTGCGCCTGAGTGGTGGTGCTCTCCATGGTCTGCTGGCTACGGACGGATGACTCCGCCGGCGTCGGATTGGGCTTGAAGCGCTCGGAGGTTTCCTCGACGCGAGTGAAATCGAGCGCGGCCGTCACCTGCGCGCGCACGTTCTCCGCCCCTACCAGCGGCACGAGGATGTTCTCGATGCGTTGTGCATAGCTGGACTCGACTGCATGCACATACTTGAGCTGAGCCGCATCGAGCTGGTTCGGCATGTCCGCCCCGCCTGCGGCGCTCAGCAGGTTCCCCGCCTGGTCTACCACGGTGACATTGCGCACGCCGAGCTCGGGAACGCTGCTGGCGACCAGATGCTGGATCGCGCTCACCTGCGCGGCGTCCAGCATCCGCCCCGGATACATGGATACGAACACCGAGGCGCTCGGCTTCTGCTGTTCGCGCACGAAAACGGTCGGTCGGGGAATGGCCAGATGCACGCGTGCCGCCTGCACGGCGCCGACCGATTGAATGCTGCGGGCGAGCTCGCCGGCCAGGGCACGCTGGTAGTTGACCTGCTCGGCGAACTGGCTGATGCCGAACTTCTGCGTATCCATCAGCTCGAACCCGACCGCTCCGCCCCTGGGCAGGCCCTGCGAAGCGAGCTGCAGGCGCAGATCGTAGACCCTGTCCGCGGGCACCAGGAGTGCGGTGCCGCCCTCGGCGACCCGATAGGGCACGTTCATCTGCACGAGCGCGGCGATCACCTCGCCGCCGTCGCGATCGGACAGGTTGGAATAGAGCACCCGATAGTCGGGAACCCGTGCCCACAGGATTGCGACCGCAGCCACGGCGACGAGCGCTGCGATGGCGGCGAGGACGCCGAGCTTCTGGGGGATGCTGAGTCGCGCGAAGCCGGAGGCTGCGCGTCGGATGCCTTGTCCCGGGGACTGGGCCATCAACTCCTGCCTTGCTGCGGGCAGGTCGGAGGGCGGGGTCCGGGCGGAGGACTGCTACGGCGCACGGGCCGTGAACTGGCTGGGACGCCGATCGCCACCGACACGCTCAGACCTGCATGTTCATGATTTCCTGGTACGCGGAAACCAGCCGGTTGCGCACCTGGACCATGGTCTGGAACGACAGACTGGCCTTCTGCAGTGACGCCATCACCTCGTGCAGATTCACGTCGGGGGCGTTCATGTCGAACTCCTGCTGGAGCCGGGCCGCTTCGTTCTGTGCGGCGTTGACCTGCTCGAGTGCCGTCTTGAGCGCCTCGCCAAATTCAACGCCACCCGCGCCGTCGGCCGGGGCACTTTCCCCCCCAGCCTGCGCAGCCATACGGTTCAGCTCCTGCAGGAGCTGATCGATGCCTTGCGAATGGATGCTGTTCATCGGATTGCGATCACGGTTGAATGCGGGCGTCCCCGTCGTACCGAACGCATTACCCGGGCGCCCGGCTGCAACTCCCATGCCACACGACGCTCACTCTCCCTCTCCCCGCTGCGCCGCACCCTCCAGGCGGTACTGGGCGAGCTTGTAGCGCAGCGTTCTCTCGCTCATGCCCAGCCGCTCCGCCGCGACTTTGCGCACGCCGCCCGCCGCAGCCAGAGTCTCGAGGATGTGGGTCCGCTCCAGCGACTTCAGGTCGGTCGGCAGCCCCCTCGTACCGGATGGGGCGGCAGTTTCTGCCGCTTCGAACGCTGTCGCTCCCGCTGCAATCGGATGGCCGCCGCTCGGCAGGCACAGATGCTCCACTTCGATCGTGGCGCCGGGGGCGAGGATCATTGCCCGCTGCATCACGTTCTCCAATTCCCTGATGTTACCTTTCCAACTATAGGTCGTCAAACGACTTTCCGCCTCTGCCGAGAGGGAAAACGCGCGCCCCCCGCGCTGCGATGCGGCGCGCGCCAGGACCGCACGTGCCAGGGGCAGGATGTCGCGCCGGCGCTCGCGCAACGCTACACGGTCGTCTGCCCTGATCTCCGAGGCTACGGCGGCTCGCATAAGCCGCCCGCCACGGTAGACCACGCGCCCTATGCCAAGCGCGAGATGGCGCGCGACATGGTCGAGGTGATGGCGGAACTCGGCTTCGCGCGCTTTCAGGTCGTCGCGCACGATCGTGGCGCCCGCGTCGCCCATCGCCTCGCGATCGATCATCCGCACGCCGTGCAGAAGCTCGCTCTGCTCGACATCGTGCCGACGATCGAGCACCTCGAGCGCGGCGACATGGCTTTCGGCCTCGGCTATTACCATTGGTTCTGGTTCGCCCAG
>CAZNBS010000260.1:0-6596 GCA_964570955.1 uncultured Burkholderiales bacterium
CGCGCTGTTCTTCGTGGACTTCTGGTTCCAGCTCGCGCGCTGGATCGACAGCACTATCCTCGATGCCCTCTATGGCTGGGGATTCGGGGCAAATCGGCCGCACACCAACTTCGATCCCCTGATCGGCCTGAACAACGCCTTCGGGGACATGCTGCTGAACTTCGTCATGGCGGCAATGTTCCTCGTACTGCCGAGCTTGTGGGTTACCGCACTGGGCTGGGTAGGTGTTCGTGCTGGCGGCATGCTTCAAGGTTTGGCAAACGGGACCAGGGACGCAGGGCAAGCAGGTGGCAAGGGATCGAATCTATTGATCAGCGCTGCCAAAAAGTAGCTTGCCGTACATCAGTCGTCTTCAAACCGCGGGTCTGGATCGTCGTTGTGCATCGTTGGGTGATAGAACAGACCTTCCCGGTGATCGCGCTCATCTGCCTTGCGACCGAGAAAATCGGAATCGCTTTCCGTGTTGTCTTGCCTTGCGATCCAAGCCGCAGCCAAGATGCCCCCAATCAGCAACGCCAGCCAGAACGCGACGTAGAGCAGTATCCCGAGCGCCGTGAGCTTGAGTACCGCGAGAACGACCTTGGCAACGTTCGGCGTCCATCCTTGAGCCACCAGCCATCCATTCGCCCGGCGATCCAAACCCACGCAACCTCGCCATGCCCGACCCAACATCCGGCCCAGGCGTTCCGCGAAAGTTGTCTGTACAACGGGTTTCATGATGACTACCAGGGTTATGCCAAAAGGGCTCGAAGGTTGCCGCGAATGACGTCCGCCATTTCGGCCGCTTGCATACCGCGCAACCGGCCTAGAGCTTCCACCACGATTGCCACATCGACCGGTTGCGAGGGTCGCTCGCCGGTGCGGGTGAAGGGCCCATCTGTCTCAGTCAGTATCCGATCCAAGGGGATGGTCTGAACCATCGCGGCGTGCCTCTCCTTGTCCAGCATTCCCGCATTGATCGAGAAGTAGCAACCCAGTTCCAACGCTCGCTTCGCCTCGCTTTGCGTTCCCGTGAACCAGTGAAGAACGATCTTGCCACGTTCCGGCGGCAGATGCGCCTCGACAAGATCGAGCACCGGCTTGGCCGACCTAATGCTGTGGGTCGTGATGATCTTGCCACCCGCCTCAGCGCAACGTTGCAACACGTGCTGAAACACGCGCTTCTGGGCATCGAGCGACTTGAAGAACCGAGGACCGGCGTCCAACCCGACCTCGCCGACATAGCGAGTCTCTGAAAGATACCGGTCCCATAGCTCGATCTCGTTCTCGCGCTCCGCGACCAACTGCGGGTGCAGCCCAAGCGCCGCCCGGACATGCTTCGTGCGCTGTGCGAGTTCGTGGTTGCGAGGCCAGGCGCGAGGTGTCGTCGTCACCGCCAGCGTGAACACCCCGGCCGCCTCAGCTTCCCGAACCGCCACGGCATGGTCTGGGTAAAGATCGAGGTGGCAATGGAAGTCCACGAGACCGGTTGTTGCGATCATGCGCGCACCCTAGTCAACTCGGCCGCGCCTCGACGCCATCGATGAGCCGGGCGACTTCATCAAGGCCGCGCCGGTAGACATCGGCGAGTTCATCGAGGTGCGCAGCCTCGTCGGCAAGCGAGCCGGGTTTATGGATCAAGAGGTTCGCAAGCTCCGGTCGCCCTTTCAAGCGCTCGATTGCGTACTGAAACGACCTGACCTGCTTTCCGGGCGACTCGCGCGTGTCCAGTGGCTGCGCGCGGAGGTCCGGCACGGTGTACGTCGTCGAATCGTTTCCGTTGCCCCATGCCGCCATCAGCGCCGCACGGCGAATCAGGCACGGCAAGCAATAACCGCAGTGCTCGATGCCGAGCCCCTGCCACCGGCCCTTGGTGGGGGAGGAACACGACAGAGAGTCCGTCGCCAACTTCTTCAAGAGTGCTGGGTTGCGACAGCCCGCGGCCATCTCGCCCTTCGTCTTGTCCCAGTAGGGATTCCGGATCTCCCCGTCTATGCCGAGGGCACCGAGCAGGTCGTTCCACCTTGCCATGTAGTACGGGTGCGTCGTGCGGGTACTGTTCGAGCCCAGCCGCAGTGGGTCCAGCGGCACATTCAGAGCGATCAGCCCGTTCTCGGGAACCCGCAGCGTGAAGCGTCGTCCCAGTCCAGTACCAGCGAACACCCCGAGCGCGAGGAACAGGAACGATCTTCCCCGCGTGCTGTTCTCCGAGCCGACTCCTTCCACGAGGCCATCGTCGAAGGTCATTCCGACGCGTAGCCGCTCGAAGGATGACCTGTCGTAGTGCTTCTTCAAGCCCGTAAGCAACTTGCCCTGCGCGTCGCTGGTGGCGCCTTCACCGAAGTGACTGACCAGCAATGGGGTCGCGCCGTCCTCCAAGAGGTCTATGGCGCCGATAAGGCTGTCAAGCCCGCCCGAAAAGAGGCTCAGGGAGTCGAAGGGTGGACAGATAAGACTCGGGGGCGCCTCCTCAGCGATCGTCGCGAACCGAGCCGGACGCGCCCTGAACCCGATCGTCCATTGATCTCCCGTCAAGAAATCCAGCGACTTCTTCAGCGTCGCTGTCGCAGTTCCCCAACGAACCGGATCACTGACCGGAACAACCAGACGAATCTCGCGCGTCCAGGAGTCTTGCGATTGCTCGGCGCGCGAGATGCGCGTGTCCGCGGCATGCACGTGAGCAGCCAGCACTAGCAGGTCGACGCCAATCTCCGAGGGAAAAACGCCGATCTTCTTCAAGCTGGTTAGCGCACCACCGATGCCATGGTCCAGGGACTTCTCGCCGGCGACGAGCTGCAAGTAGGTCCTCTGTTCATCCACACCGACCGGAACGTCAACGTGGTCATCGGGACCGAAGCGCCCCGCCAAGAGTTGTCGCTTCATTGGTTGGCCTCCGCATCCCCCAGGGTCTGCAGGATCGCAAACGCGGACTCGTACACGGTGTCCACGAAGGTTTGAATCCGTTCGGGCGTGAGATTCGGTGACTCCGCCCGGGCCCGGGTCAGCGCGTCGCTCACCCCGCCCCGAATGAAGTCGCGCAACTGCTGCTCGACGCGGTGCGCCGCTTGGGCATCCGCCGGCATCGTCACGGCCTTGGTGCCGATGTCATTGCAGATCCGCGCTTCGATCGCATGCGTGGCGTACAGCTCGAAGACCGTTTGCATCTGATCGGGCGTGAAGGTGGTCAGGTCAGTCAACCCTTCGCTGGCCAGTTCAACGACGGTTTCGATGTAAGCCTCACGGGCGATGCCTTCATCGACGGTGCCTGCGCCCGGGCAGATGTAGTCGGCCAGGCCCACGAAAATCTCGGTGATCGGACGACCTGCCAGGGACTCCAAGTCGAGCGCGCGCAAGGCCTCGCGCACCCCCCGCGCCTGCGCGTCAACCAGGAAGCCGAGAAGGCGCGCGCCGGCACCGCGAGAGGCTCCCATTCGCTGGGCTGCCTGCCGGGCACCGCCGGCGGATGTGGAGACGTATCTTGAGACGGCTCGGCCAAGGTTGGCCCTGTCAGTGCCGCCGGAACCAGCAAATCGCGTGAAGCAATTGCGGGCGCCGGAGAAACGCTGCGGGTCCGCCGTTCTTGGAATGGGCAGGCGATTTGGCGGCACAGGCGGCGCGCCGCCGTCGGCCGGCGGCTGGCCGTCCGGCCCAGCTCCCGTGCCTGCGGGAGCTGCGGGAGCCTCACCGCCATCAGCGCCGCCGAGCCATGACGGAACAAGCGGAGTACCGCCGCCAGGGCCACCGTAAGCCGTCGAAGTCCCCATCAGCGTCCTCCCTTCACGTCCTTGAGGGCCGCTTCGGCGCTTGCTTTGAGGCCCGGGTTATTGGCGACCTTGCTCCACTCGCCCAGCAGCTTCGTTAGGCGGGCGGCGCATTCGGCATCTTTGATGACACCCTGCCAGCCGCTGACAGTCCATGGGCCACACTTGCCACTTGGCAATGCTTCCAAAAAATCCATCAACCGGCCCTGCAAGCCAGGTTGCGCCTTCACGAGGACGACAAGGCCATCAACACCCGCGGGCTTGGTGTCGAAGGTGCCCGTGCTCATGATCTTGGTGCGCACGGCCTCGAACACCTTCTCCGCTTCGGGCTGCACGAGCTGCTTCAACTCGGCCTCGTAGCCCTGGACGGTCATCTTGCCGCCGAACAGCTTCTCCACCACGCCGGCCAAGTGACCCAGCACGGACACCGGGCCGAAGTAGTCCTTCTTGTCCTTCGTCACGAACAAGTAGGGGCGTAGATCGAGACCCGAGAGTTTGGGTGACAGGCGCGCCCAGTCGCACACCGTGTCCGACGACCGCCATTCAGCCAATACGGCGTTGTCAAGCGCGGGCCCTGGCTCGCCGGCTCTCTGTCCCTTCCGCTCGCCGGCCTGAGACTCCTTGCCGTCGGCCGTCGCCAGCCCCTTTTCAAGCGTATCGAGGTCCTCGCATAGCCCCTGCGGGTGGACCGCGGCGACAAACGCGATCTGCTCGAACAGCCTCGGGATGAAGCGCTCAGCGAGCATGAGCTTCGCGAGCACGGGCAGTTTGATATCGTCCCCGAATCCGCGCGCGGCCGCAGTACGCTCACGCAGCAGCAGCGTGTTGAGGAAGCGTTTGATCTGACGCGGGTTGCCCTTCGTACCGCTCGCCAGGATGGGGCCAATCTGGTCACTGAGGGCAAGCGCGTTGTTCGCCTTCTCGGCTTGCTTGCTGAGCGCCGTCTTGACGGTCGCCGCATCCAAACCGCCACTGGTCCAAGGACGCTTCAGCTTCTCACGCGCCACGCCAATCAAGTTCGCATAGTCGGCGTCGTTCTCGCCGATCTCGGCGCCGGCCAGCAGCAGCGTGACGTAAATCCGCGTCTCGGTCTCGCCCAGCGCCGGGATACGGAATGGGACCTGGATGAGCTTTTCGAGGTAGTTGCGTGCGTAGTCCCGCGGTCCGGTGCTGTCCGGCAGATCGGGAAAGTGCTTGCGCACCGCATACTCGATCATCGCCTCGTCGGCCGCGACGACGAACGCCGTCCGGGCGGTGAACACGAACAACCGGATCGCTTCGAGCGTTTCGATGGCGGTGTCGGGCAAGCACCGGTCGAGGTCATCGATCAGGACGATGAGCTGCTTGATGCCCGCGTCCTTCAGGAGCTGGTCGAAGGCCTTGCGGAACGCCTCGACCTCCTCGGGCACATTCTTTGTTTCGCCCGGCTTCAGCACGGCCTTCACCTCGTCGATCGCCGTCGAGAGGTTTTCTTTCGTGGCGAGCTTGGCAGGATCCGCCACCACCGCTTCGAGCGATGCGACGATGGCTCCGATTTGATCGGGTGTCGGAATGCCTGTGAACGCGGTCAGGGCGAGGCCGCCGGCTCTCTTCGCCACCTTCAGCCAGTCGATGCGCCGGAAGACATCCTTGACCGCGGCCGCGGCCTTGTTCAGGGCCGGACGCTTCTCGACCAAGCCCGTGACGATCCCCTCGATCAGGGCGATCTTGGCATCCTCGAAGCCTTGAAAGCGCCATCCGTTGAACTTGAGGCACAGGACTTCGTCCTTGTCGGCGAACCCCGCCTCGATCATTTCGAGCACGCTGGACTTGCCCGCACCCCAGTCGCCATGCACGCCGATCGTCACCGGATGGTCGGGCCTGGCGCGAAGCAACTCGATGATCGTGGTCGCGATGGCCTCGTTGTTCAGCAGGTCGACCCGGGTTTCGTTGTCGGTCAGAATCATCGGCGTTGATCTCCCCCTGGCAGTTCGTTTGGCAAGTTCAAGAGTACGGAGCGGATAGCTGCGGACACCGCATCACGCGGCCCATCCAGCCTGAGACCAAGGGTCAATTCAACTTGCACGCCAACACCGCGCCGTCCCCGATTGCAGATGTTGTTCGGATCGGTTGCCGGGAACGAGTGCCCCTTCAGATCGACTTCCACACCAAGCCGAGCAATGGCTTGTCCGATGGATATCTTCAATGGGTCGTCAAGGCCGCCCATCAGGACGCGCTGTGCCTTGCCGGCGCAGCCGTGGATCGCGACCACGTGGTCGCAGGCGGATAGCAGTGCCAGGCAGCGCGGTTCATCAAATTTGTGGCTGGTCAGATGAAGTGCAGCGTAGTTGCCAGCCTGACGAATTCCTTCGAACAGATAGAGATTGATGTCCGTGCCAGCGACCGCTCGCGCGATGTCCGACGTGAACTGCTCAATACCTCCGCCATGCGGTGCGATGACGGCGATGGATGATCCGGCGAACGGGCGTACATGCACCCTGTAGTCCGTTTCTTCGGCTTGCGCGCTGGCTAAGTCGGCATAGCCGCCATATCCATCGGCAAGGCTACTCATCGCGCCCCTCGACTGGGAGTGCCGGCCCTTGGAGCGATGCCAGCAAGATTGGGCACAGCGGCTCAGGCATCAGGCCCCCGTTCGAAGGATGCGGCTGGCCGAGCCGGGTTGGCTTGGGTCGCAGGGCGATTAGATTCTGCATTAGAAATCAAACCTTATGCTACTTTCTCTGCGAGTTCTAGCGATAGCTCTAGGGGCTGATTGGATTCCGTGCTATCTTTATAACATGGATGGAAATTCTAGGCACCAAGTAATCAAGCGGCTGCAGGCGGGACTCCCCCGCGGGGCGCCGTTCGACCTTGCCA
>CAZNBS010000261.1:0-6536 GCA_964570955.1 uncultured Burkholderiales bacterium
AGGCGAGCGCGTCATCCACGCCGCCATCGGTGTCGATGTGATAGAGCATGGAAGATTCCAGTGTTGTGACCTGCGCTAGGGCTGCGCGCCGAGCGATACGGCAACGCGTGCCTGCGAAAGCGGCGAATCGCCTCCCTGCGCGGGTGTCGGTGGCGGTGGCAAGCGGCGCTTTTCCCCGACAGCGGGCTCGCCGGGGTCGCCGGGAATTGGTGTTCCTGCCATGTATCGGACGACCTCAACTGGGCGAACTTCGCCGGCATATGCCGCGTCCAGGCAGGCACTCAACTCATCTGCCGGTTTTGCCGATGATCCCAGCGCGCTCAACGCGAAGTCCGCTTCTTCCCTGCCCGAGTATTGTGGCAATTCGCCGGTGCCGCAGCGGCGCGGACCGGCGGGAACGCGATCCCGCTGCTTGCGCGCGAGCCTCTGAAGGATGTTCCACGCCTTCTTGTGCTCCTGAATCGGCCACACGTCGACCAGGCCGGCCGCCTCGAACTCCTTCCACACCTCAACGGCCTTCGCTGTTCGAAGAACGACGACGGTTGCTCTGTCCGTACCAATACCGCCGCACGAAATGTCGGCCAGCTCCGCCGAGAAATCACCACAGTCTCTGCAGGCCGGGCGCTGGTACTCCGCCATCGCTTCCTCAAGTGGGATCTTGGCGACTTCCCCCGAGCGCTGGTAGATCAGAACTTCACCCTTCACATTGAATTTGTCAATCGTGTCCAGCGGTATTGCCATGTCTTTGGCAATGCGCTCGGTCATCAGCTCGGGGCGGAACACCTCGGTACAAAACAGCCCGATGGTGAACGACACGGGGTCGGCATAGCGGCGCATGCTGTCTCGCTGCTTGGCAACAACCGGCGGCCTCTTCTTCTCGGTGACCAAGAAGCTGGGATCCACATGCGACATCTTGCGCAGCGGAGTGATCTGGCAAGGAACGCCAACGAAGCCGACACTCTTCAGCTTCCGCGCTGCAACCTCCTCCAGCGCAAGCTCGTTGGGGCAGTAGGTGTACCAACTGGTGCCGCTGCTGGCGATCTGCTCCACCGTCGTCGCGACCTTTGGCGTTGGGAAACACGGGGCATCACCCTCGCCTACCGCTGCCACCACGGCGCCGTCGATGCGACCCGTTTCGCGCGCCCACGCGAGAAGGGCCGTCACGACGCCTCCGTCCTGCGTCTTCGCAAGAAGATCAGACTGCCGCGTTCGCGCTACGAAGATGTGCCGATACACCCCGAAGATGCCCTCGAAGGCGCGATCCTCGCCAAATACCGCATCGCGCAAATGCGTCTCACGCGGCCAAAGGCGCGGACACACGGCGGCGCAGACATCGCAACCAACCCCCTCGCTGACACCACAATAGTCGAACGCGGCGCTCTCCTTCGCAGTCTGCTTGGGCTGACCCCCTATGTATTCGATGACATTATGCGGACAAACAACCACACACGCGGCGCACTCGCAGCAACGTCCGGCTGCGACCACGTCGTTCATCATGTCCTTAAAGGTGTTGTGATAGGGCAAGTTCACCAATGGTCTCCGAGTCTTGTCGCGCGATTTCGCGCTCAGTCATGTTCATCGAGAAAGTGCTCGCAGCTCGTATCAAGGAGGCATAGCGCGCCGTCCAGCGAAGCGCCGGGGCCACGCGGAGCAAGCGCATCAAATCGGTCGGCGAGTCGATGTCGAAGGCCGCTTCACCACCGGCCAATTCGTGCCCGCGCGCGCCCGCTTGCCTGGCATGTGCGGCGAAGCTGCCAGGGCCGAACGCCGGGGTGAATGGAAGTCGTGGGTCCAGCAGGACCATGTTCGTACCGCTCCCCTCCTTGCACCGGACCAACCCGATAACGTCGTGCCCATGTCGGACGCGACGAGCCCCGAATTGAGCCAAGATGCCTTCGAGCGTGCAGGTGTCGATCGTCGCCAAGTCGGAGTGGACGATGGACGCGAAGTCGCAGCCATGCGCCGCCGCGAGGGACAGGCCGAGTTCGCAGGCGCCGTTCAGCGGCAGGTCTTGGTCGTCGTGCGCAATGACGCCAGCCGCTGTACACGACGCGTGAATCAGAGGATCTGAAGTGACGACCAGTACGACTTCGAAGAGGCCGGAAGCTCTGATGATCTCGATGGTGTTCAGCGAAAGATCACGGGCAAACTCCTCCCGCAAACAACCCAGCATCGGACCCAGGCGCGTCTTGGAACGAGCGGCTCGCTTGACCGGCACGACGGCCCAGCGACCCGGGTGACTCGGTGGGACTGCCCGAGTCATGTTGACCTGCCAGCCAGCGACACGTCGGCGCGCCCGGCTCCGCGCGCCTCGAGCGCCTCGAACTCATCAAGGATCTGCTGGTAGCGGCGCGACACCGCCGCATCGTCGTGGCGCGCGACCTTACCCGTCGGCGGCAGCGGCTCGAGATGAAAGAAACGTGGCAAAACGTCGTCGGCTTCACGCAGGCCCGCCTGCCGATTGAAGGTCCGTTCCAGCGTGAGGGTTCGGCGACCCATGGACATCAGTTCGTCGGCCACGACGGCCGTTCCATGGATCGCATTTATCGCGTCGGCAACCAAGTCCCAGTTGGTTTCGTTCACGCTGCGCCCGAATACGCACAAGCCCACAGAGTCAGCGATGGCTGTATTCACCTGCGCCCCCACGCTGGCGTCAACCAGTTCTTCGAGCGTCTTGCCTGTGCATTCGTAGGCCGGAAGGTTGCCGACGGTGTGGTCCGCGCCTTGCGCGGTGACCGTCATCGAAATGCCTGTGACCTCGATGACGCGCGGGTCGTAGGCGCTGATGGCCTGCTTCTTGATGACGGGAACGCGTTCCACCCCAAAAGCAAGGCCTGCTCGCGCCGCACCTTGCGCGAGGATCCGGCCGCGGTCATTGCCGCAGCGAATGTCGTTCAGTGCCCCCGTCATGAATTCGACATCGCCGAACGCAGCGAGCCCGGCTTCCATCGCAACCCCAAGCGTCGCTCCGAGTTCGATGGTGTCGATGCCCAGGTCGTTTGCCAAGGCGTTGAGCTTGGCGATGTCGTCCGGGTCAGAGACCCCGCAATTTGTTCCGAGCAAGCCAATCGTCTCGTACTCCAAAGGAGAGACCAACTCCTTTCCGTCCTTATCGACGTAGACATTGCTGCACTGGATTGCACAGCCCGGCATGCACGGATGCGATGTCTGGCCCCCGCGGGCCTTGTTCTGATCGCGGATGAAGTCGCCGCCAACGCGCAGCGGCTCCGTCCCCGATTTCACGAGCTGACCGATAGTGAAGTTGTTGACCGGGAGCGCGCCGACAAAGTTGGTCAGGTCAGCAACGAGCGCAGTGCCTCGCTCTTTCAGGTTTCGCACCGCATCCTGCTCGTCGAGCTTCTTGGCGTAAGTCTTCGTGATCTGGATGAACCGCTTGCGATCCAGCCCGGTAAGAATCTTCCCGAAGTCGATCACGATCGCTTTCACCTTCTTGCGGCCCATCACGGCGCCGACGCCGCCGCGCGCAGCCAGGCGAGCGGGTCGGCGCTCGCGGTCACTGAACGCAATGCCGGCGAGCAGGCCCTGATACTCGCCGACCGGTCCGCACAAGGCGATGCTGACCTTCTCGCCGAAAGCTGCGTGCAGAGCGGCCGCGGTCTCGAAGTTGCCCTTGCCAAGAAAATCGTCGGCAGGGAGGAAGGTCACCTCCCCGTCGTGGGTGATCCGAATAATGACCCATTGATCACTCGCACCATTGAGGGTGAATCCGGCAATGTTCAATTGCCCCATCGCTACCGCGAATGTGCCGCCCGCGTTGGATTCCTTGATTCCGCCGGTGAGTGGGCTCTTGCAGCCGACGCTCAGTCGATTGGCGTTCGACAGGTTCGTACCGGAGAACGGTCCCGCGGAAAATATCAGTGGATTAGCGTCAGAAAGGGGATCGCACTGCGCGGCGCCCATCGCCAGCAATCGCTCGGCGATGAAGTGCCGGCCCGTATCACAGACGTCTTTCTCAACAACGTCGGTTCTGGTGACCCGCCGGTGCGCGAGATCGATCTCAAGGTACTGCCGCATGGGGTTATCCTCCAGTCGGCCGGACGTAGTCACACCTGTGCGAACGTCCGACCCACTTGCCGTTACGTTCGATGGGGCGCAGGGCTGTCTTGCCACGAATGCCGGTCGACCTCACCGAAAAGTGGTATCGACGTCTGTGCACCGTGTGCCATACACGCGAGGGAGCCGGCAATCGCAGCGCGCGCCAACGCGGCTTGAAACGTGATGCGTCGCTCAAGCCCGGACGCGAAGTATCCGCAGAATGCATCCCCCGCACCGACCGTATCCACTGGCGAGATCGGAAGCGCTCGAGCTCGGGCGAGAGTGCCGCGCTCGATGCCCACTGCGCCTTCCCCACCCAACGTCACGATGTAGCTCGCGCCCGTGGCGGCATGAAGCGTAGACAACGCGTCGTCGAGATCGGGGCCGCTGCCCGCGACGGCTCGGCCGACGAGGCCCGACATCTCGGTTTCGTTTGCAATCACGACGCTCGCGAGTTGGGCCAGAGCCGCCGCGTCCGGCGTATAGGGCGCAATATTCAGCACCGCTCTGACGCCTTTCTTGGCACAGGACGACAGTGCTGCGGCCACCGTCGGCAGGGGGATCTCGAGTTGGATCAACAGGACGTCGTCGACATCGAGGTCCGCGACGAGGCGCTCGGCATCAACCGGCGAAACCGTCCCGTTCGCCCCTGGGACGACCGTGATCATGTTCTCGCCCCGTTTGTCGACAAGGATCATTCCGACTCCCGTCGACACCGACCGCGCCTGGACGCCACGCAGGTCAACGCCGCCCTCTTTCAAGAGCCGCGTGGCGATCGCAGCGAAGTCGTCGCTACCGACGGCGCCGGCCAGTCGCACGCTAGAACCGGCGCGGCGCGCCGCGAGAGCCTGATTCGCGCCCTTGCCGCCCGGGGCCATTAGAAACTCCGACCCTGAAACGGTTTCGCCGATAGACGGGAGCCTCTCGGCCTTGACAATGAGGTCAAGATTCACCGACCCCAGTACCGCGATCATGAAACACCTTTCGTTTGTCTCTTGCGCATGCGCGTTGAAGTGGGCACTGTGTGGCCAGCTCCGGGTTAAGCGCTGTAGCCGACCATGCCCTTAACCTCGAGGAACTCCTCGAGCCCGAAGACACCCCACTCGCGTCCATTTCCAGAGCGCTTGTAGCCACCGAACGGCGCCGAGATGTCGAACTCAGGACAGTTGATGTACACGGTACCGGCGCGCATTTCCCGTGCCACAGCTTCCGCACGCGCCCGGTTGCCCGAGGACACGTAGGCAGCCAACCCGTACTCGGTCGCGTTAGCGATCCGAATTGCATCGGCTTCATCGTCGTACGGGATGATCGACAGCACAGGCCCGAAGATCTCCTCACGCGCGATCCGCATTTCGGGTCGAACGTCGGCGAACACGGTCGGTGCGACAAAGAACCCTGCTTTCAGCCCCGCAGGCCGGCCGGGCCCTCCCGTTACAAGGCGGGCACCTTCTTCAATGCCGGCAGCGATCAGTAACTGGACCTTCTCGAATTGGGCACGGTAAGCGATCGGTCCGAGCGTTGTCTTAGCCTCGCGGGGGTTCCCAGGCACGAAGGTCGCGGCTGTCTTCGTGGCATGCGCAATGACCTCTTCCTGCCGGTCGCGAGGCACCAACATGCGCGTGGGCGCATTGCACGTCTGTCCAGTGTTGCCAAAACAGGTAGCTGCGCCGTGGGCGACAGCCGCGGGGAAGTCGGCATCAGGCAGCAGGATGTTCGCCGTCTTGCCGCCCAGTTCTTGGCTGACGCGCTTGACCGAGTCGGCGGCAGCCTTTGCGACTAGGACACCGGCTCTCGTGGACCCGGTGAACGAGATCATCTCGACGTCAGGGTGTTGCGAGAGCGGCGCACCTACCGATGCTCCATCCCCGTTCACGAGGTTGAACACACCGGCGGGTACACCGGCAGCGTGCATGACCTCCGCGAAGATAATCCCGTTGAGGGGCGCCACCTCGCTCGGCTTAAGCACCATAGTGCAACCTGCGGCAATCGCCGGAGCGACCTTGCATGCGATTTGATTGAGGGGCCAGTTCCAAGGCGTGATCATGCCGACCACACCAACCGGCTCCATTGCCACGCGCATCTTGCCCTTCTGGTACTCGAACACGAAGGTCTCAAGCACGCGCAAGATCTCTTCGAAGTGGGCCTGCCCGATCCAGGCTTGGGCCCCCTGGGCGAGCTCGACCGGCGCGCCCATCTCATCGGTGAGAACGTCGGCAATGTCCTTGTAGCGCCTCTTGTACTGCTCGAGGATTGATTGAAGCAGTTGCACTCGCTCGCGCACGGTCGTCCGCGAGAAGCCACCGAAGGATCGCCTGGCCGCGGCTACGGCTCGGTCGACGTCTGCTGCACTGCCGGCAGCGATCGAGGTGAGTACCTTTTCGGTCGCCGGATTGATGACGTCGATGGTCGCCGGAACGACAGGATCGACCCACTTGCCGTCAATGTAGAACTGCTTCACGTGTTGCATCGCTCAACCTCTT
>CAZNBS010000262.1:0-6528 GCA_964570955.1 uncultured Burkholderiales bacterium
TCACCGTCCGATTGCCGATGGTTTCGCCCTTGATCGACCAGTTGCCGCGGCGATCGAGCGCAAGCCAGCCGTACACGGCGGGAACCGACGGCCATTTCGCCATCGCCTGGAGGACTTCGGAATCCATCGGGTGAGTATAGGGGCAGTGCGCGACGCGCGCGGCTTTGCGCCGCAGTTGGGGAGCGAGTAGCATCGGAACCGTCGCGTCTGGGACACTGGTCATGTCGCTCGCTTTCTACTGCGGTTCCGGATCACCCTATGCGTGGCGCGTGTGGCTTGCTCTCGAGCACAAAGGCCTGGACTACGAGTTGAAGATGATGTCCTTCTCCGAGGGCGATCTGAAGGCACCGGAGTACGCTGTGATCAACCCTCGGCGCAAAGTCCCGGCTGTCGTCGACGACGGATTTTCGCTCTACGAGTCCGCCGCAATCCTGGAGTACCTGGAGGATCGGTATCCGAAGCCGGGCGCCAGCCTCTTTCCGGGGGGTGTGCAGGGGCGTGCGCTGGTTCGCCGCATGGTCCAGGAGGCGGATCAGTACTTCGCCGCACCGATGGAACGCATCGTCGACCAGGTGCTGTTTACGCCGCAAGAGAAGTGGAACCTGGCGCGCATCGCGCGCGGTCGCAGCGCGCTCGCCGCCGAACTCGAGCGCTGGGAGACGTCTCTTCGCGGAGACTGGCTCGCGGGTGGTGAAGTGTCGGCCGCGGACTTCACGCTGTATCCGCTGATCGCACTAACGCAGCGGATGCAGCGGCGCAAGACCGATCTGGATGTCGAGGCGATGCTGGGACCGCGGCTGCGCGCGTGGATGTCGCGTGTGGAAGCGTTGCCATACTTCCGCAAGACGTGGCCGCCACACTGGAAGTAGCAGCGGAATACCGGAACGCGCGCAGCGGGGACGCGTGGATCGTTCATCGGCCGGACCCGGACTCTCGTCGGACTGACGATGGGAAGCAGGTCGAGACAAGCGAGGAAGCGATGAGAAGAAGTGTGGTGTTCTGGATGCTGGCGGGGATGGTGGCGTCGGCGTCCGCGGAAGACGGCGCCGCTCTGTTCAAGTCCAAGTGCACTGCGTGCCACAACGAAACCAAGGTGATGGCGGGGGTGCGCAAGATCCCGGAGGCGGAGCGGCCCGCCCGGCTGGAACAGCGCCTGAGTGCGCACTTCGCACCCGATCCCGCCCAGCGCAAGGCCATCGTGGACCACCTGGTGAAGCTCGCCGGCCAATAGACCCGGCAGGCGGTCAACTGCCGGCCGGAACCGGCGTCACCTCGAGCGGCACCGCACCCTGCGTGATTGCGATCAGCCGATCGAGGCCCGGCTGGCTGCCAGGATCTACACGCGCGTCCTGCGCGTGCTCGACGTGCCGTTCGAGATGCGAGGAGAGTCAAGGCGCATCAGGCGTGTGCGAGAATTTGGTTACCATTATGCGGAGGTTGGCATGAAGCAGGCGGCGCGGACCGTGACGGCGCCGACGCGCGCCTTCATCGAGGGCAGGAAGGGATGAAGATTCTTCTCGGGTGCATCGCGGACGATTTCACCGGTGCTACGGACCTGGCGAATACCCTGGTCAAGTCCGGGATGCGGACCGTGCAGCTGCTCGGCGTGCCGCGCGCCGGACTGCGCGTTCCCGATGCCGACGCCGTCATCGTCGCGCTCAAGTCCCGCAGCAACCCCGTGGACGAGGCGGTGCGCATGTCGCTCGGCGCGCTGCTGTGGTTGCAGGCGGCCGGAGCGCGGCAGTTCTACTTCAAGTACTGCTCGACCTTCGACTCCACCGATCGCGGCAACATCGGTCCGGTGGCAGATGCCCTGCTCGATGCACTGGGTGAGGACTTCACCGTGTTCAATCCGGCGTTTCCCACCAACAAGCGCACGATCTACCAGGGCTACCTGTTCGTCGGCAACGAACTGCTGTCCGAGTCGGGCATGCGCCATCACCCCCTTACGCCGATGACCGACCCGTCACTCGTGCGCGTGCTGCAGCGCCAGACCAGGCACCCGGTCGGGCTCGTGCCGTACGCGACACTGACCAAGGGGGTCGATGCGGTGCGCGAGGCGCTCGATAGCCTGCGCCGTACGGGAATTCGCCATGCCGTGCTCGATTCCATCACCGACGAGCATCTGTTCGCCCTCGGCGAAGCGTGCGCGGGATTGAAGCTGGTGACCGGCGGATCCGGCATGGCGATGGGTCTGCCCGCCAACTTCGTGCGCGCCGGACTGATGCGCACGGGGCAGGCGGCACAGCTGCCGCGGGTGACCGGTCCAACCGCCGTTCTGGCCGGCAGCTGCTCGACCGCGACGCAGGCGCAAGTCGCGCAGATGAAGCGCGATCACGACGCCTTCGAGCTGGATCCGATCGCCATGGCGGCCGGCCGCGACGTGGCGGCCGAGGCCCTTGCGTGGGTGCAGGGCCGCCTGTCGGAGAGGCCGTTTCTGATCTATTCGACTGCGACTCCCGAGCAGGTGTCGGCTGTGCAGCAAGCGCTCGGACGCGAGCATGCCGGCGAACTGGTCGAACGTACGTTCGGACGTATCGCTCAGGGCCTGGTGGAGCGCGGCTTGCGCCGGCTGGTGGTTGCCGGCGGCGAGACATCCGGTGCGGTCGTGAGTGCGCTGGGCGTCGAAGGGCTGACCATCGGGCCCGAGATCGATCCCGGCGTGCCCTGGACCTTCAGCATCGGAGAACCGACGCTCGCGCTCGCGCTCAAGTCCGGAAACTTCGGCGGTCCGGACTTCTTTACGCGCGCCTTCGCGGTGCAGCCATGAAGGGAGTGCCAACGTGAGCGAGTCCCGGCTGCGCGAGGAGATCTGTACCCTGGGCAGGTCGCTGTTCGAGCGCGGGCTGACCCCGGGCAGCTCCGGAAACATCAGCGTGTGCCTCGACGACGGCTGGCTGATGACGCCGACCAACGCCTGCCTCGGCCGGCTCGATCCGGCACGCTTGTCCAAGCTCGACTTCTCGGGTCGTCTCGTCTCTGGAGACAAGCCTACCAAGGAGTCGTTCCTGCACACCTCCATGTATTCACAACGGCCCGACGCCGGCGCCATCGTGCACCTTCATTCGACGCATGCGGTGGCGGTCTCGGTGCTTGCCGACCTCGATCCGGCGGAGGCCATCCCGCCGATCACGGCGTACTACGTGATGAAGGTCGGCAAGCTGGCGCTGGTGCCGTACTATGCCCCGGGCGATGAGGCCCTGGCAGACGCCGTGCGCGAGGTGGCCGGGCGCCATCATGCGGTGCTGCTCGCCAATCATGGCCCCGTGGTGGCGGGCAAGGATCTCGAGACAGCGGTCTATGCGACCGAGGAACTCGAAGAGACCGCCAAACTCTACCTGATGTTGCGCGGCAAGCGGCTCAGACTGCTGGCGCCATCGGAAGTCGCCACGCTGCGTGAGCGGTTCGCGTCCTGAATTCACTGCGTTCCTTTCCAGACAGGGAGAAACCATGCGTTTCCAAGCATCGAAGCACCTCGTCGCGCTTGCCGTGTGCGCCAGTCTGAGCGCCTGTGCGATGTGGAAGAAGGACGAGGTTGCGCCTGGCAGCGGCAGCGACGTCACCGTGTACAACATCAATCAGCTCACGCCGGCCCAGTATCGGATCGTCAAGCACATCTGGACCGACGATCTGCGCAGTAACACGAGCGTCCCGACGTTCGCGAGCGTGGACGAGGGCATTGCCGCCTTGAAGGATCAGGCGGCCGCGGCCGGCGGAACCGCGCTGATCAACGTCATGTGCCTGGACGCAACCGGTGAAGAGGCGGGCCGGCTGCTGTGCTATGGTGATGCCATTCGCCTGAACTGAATTCATCCAGCAGCCATCTCGGAGGAGCGCTCATGAAATCAGTGAAATTCGGTATGGTCGTCGTCGCGATGTGCAGCGCAGGTGCCGTGCTGGCGCAGCAGAAGCCGGAGGAAGCGATCAAGTACCGGCAGTCCGCGCTGTTCCTGCTGGGTCAGCATTTCGGGCCGATCGCCGCCATGGCGCAGGGCAAGATGCCCTACGACAAGGACGCTGCCGCTGGGCACGCCGCGCTTGCGCAGACACTGTCCAGGCTGCCCTGGGACCGCTTTGGGGCCGGCACCGACAAGGGCAACACCAAGGCAAAGCCCGAAATCTGGACTAACCAATCTGACTTCAAGGCGAAAGCCGAAAAGATGCAGGAACAGGTGGCGAAGCTGGCGCAGGTTGCGCGCACCGGCGACTTCGACGCGCTCAAGGCACAGGTCGGCGAGACGGGCAAGGCTTGCAAGGCCTGTCACGACGAATACCGGAACAAGTGATCGCGGTTAACGCGGCGTTCGTCGCCCGCGCTCGCCTATTAAATCGGTGACATCCCGAGCAAAGCGAAAGATGCTCGCTCTGCTGCGTCCACCGCGAGGATTTCTCCCTGCAGTCGCAATGACACCGTGACGAGGTGTCCGACTTCCGTCGCCGTCCGCCTGGCGTCAACCGCGCACGATCAGCCAAACCGCGCCTGCGCTGAGCGCGAGAAGCAGCGCGGCCAGCCAGATCGAACCGCCCTGGCCGTGCGCTGCATCGTCGTTGCCCACCGCCTTGGACCCGGTGATCATCGGCCCGATCAGGTTCTCGCGCTTGACCAGCAGATAGAACAGTGCAGCCAGCACGTGCACCGCGACCAGCACCAGCAGCACGTTGAAGCTGATCTCGTGCACCTGCGTCAGCAGGTCGCTGGTGTCCTTCGAGACGCGTGCGGCGAGCGGTCCCTCGGTCATGATGTCGTCGTTGGCGAACAGCCCCGTCCCCGCCTGCACGGCGAGGTTGGCCAGCATGATCAGGACCATCCATCCGCCCAGCGGATTGTGGCCGAGATGGCGCGGTGAGTGCCCGCGCGCGAGCGCGCCCGCGTAACGCATGGCTTCCAGAGGCGAGCGAATGAACGAGGCGAAGCGCGCATGCGTACCCCCAAGAAAACCCCACGCAATGCGGAATACGACCAGTGCGAGCACGCCCATGCCGCTCCATTCGTGGATCTGCATGGCGTTGCCGCCGATCTCAGCACTGATCCACGACGTCGCGAGCAGCGCGACGAGGCTCCAGTGGAACAGGCGCACCGGAAGGTCCCACACGCGCACGCGGCGCGCTGCGCGGGCGGTCTCATTCATCCCATGATCCTTGCTCGTGTTGCCCCGTAGCGTGCCGGCGGTCCTGTCGCGGCCGGCACGCGGTCCGGTTTGCCTGCGGCATCGTTTTCCCCGATCGACCGGCACCTAGACTACCATTCGCACGGGTCCACATTCAGATTCCGACAAGGAGAAGCAACAATGACTTCGTTTGGCAGATTTCTCGCACGGTCTCTCACGGTCGTTGCGCTGTCCGCGGTTGCCGTCACGGGGTGGGCTGCCGACTTCTGTTGCCGCTGCAAGGACAAGAAGTCCTACGACATCGTGGCGAACGACGAACTCACTACGGGGCTGGAGTGCTCCCTCAAGTGCAAGCGCCCGACCCGCGCGAAGGCCGGAAAGTGCGAAGCGCCGGCTGCGGCGGCGCAACCCGACGTTGCCGCAGGCAAGGCCGGGAGCGCGCTGTTGTACGCGAGCGAGGACTGCTCGGGCGATGGCAGGCGCGTGACGGCGACCGCTGCCAACTTGCGGACGGCTGGTATCGCCGGGACCCGCTCCTACTTGATCGAATCGGGTGCGGCGGCGGGTTGGGAGAAAGCGGATTATGCCGGCCGCAAGGTGGAGCTGGTCGGAGCCGGCATCTGCGTCTCCCCGGGATTTGAGATCGGCAGCATTCGTTTCCAGGAATGACGCGCTCCCGGTGAGCGCTGGCGGCGATGGCGGCGCTCCTGCCGCTATCGGCCGCGACTACGGGCACCGACGCGCCGCTTCGGGACCCACTGCCGCATGCTGCGGCATGAGCCTGAAATAGTCGCGGCCTGTAGCGGTGCGGACGCGAGGAAGGGTGCGACGTATCAGGGGACGGCTGGATCGGCACTCCCGCGCCACTGCTTACGGTCGGGGGGCGCGCGGCGGAACAGCAAGAGCAGTGCAGGTCCCATTAGCGCCAGGATGCACCCGAACAGCAGATTCACGTAGGACGACACCGGCGTCGCGGTTTCCAGGACCGACTGGGTAATGTCGCGGGGATCGTAGTGCACCACCACGCTTCCTCCGACCGGGTATTGCGACAGCCATACGAGCACCTTGTCACGACTGTCCTCCGGACGAGGCTTGTTCATGGCAATGCGGGTGGAGTGGATCAGGCGACCGTCGACCGCATAGGAATAGCTCACGTGCGGGCGCCATTGCTCTCCCTGCGATCCGGGCGCTGCATAAACGTCGGATGCCTCGACGACTCCCTGTGCCGTGCGCCAGCCCTCGACCTGGCGGGCCTCCCGGATGCGCGCGCCGCCCTGCATCATCATCAGCAGCCCGATCAAGGAGAAGGCCGCACACAGACCGACCACCAGCATGCCCTGGACACGCGCCTCTCCGAGCAGGCGCTGCGGCGCTTCGGTCAGGGCGTCGATGTCCAGCGCCGGTTCGGTTGGCGGTGCCG
>CAZNBS010000263.1:0-6479 GCA_964570955.1 uncultured Burkholderiales bacterium
AGACGAAGGCACCGGCGAGGAGCAGCATGCCGGCGATCGCAGCGAAGATGCGTCCGACGAGCGATGTGCCCGCTGTCTGCGGTCCGCCGAGTGGTTTGAAAGGCCCCTGTTCGTTGTTCACCATTGCTTCTCCATAGACCGGCGATGCCGCGCGGATGGCTCGGTCGCACCTGCATCGGCGCGAATAGTCACCGCTGACAATAGAACGACACCGTGACGATGGTCAGGTTCCGCTGTGGCCGCGGAGTTTCCCGGCTTCGCGCCGCAATGGATCAAATCCTGAACTCGATCACGAACGGCCCTTTCCTGCCGCACGCGGCGCGGAACACGTCAGCGAAGCCCTCCAGATTCTCCACGCGCGCCCCTTCGACCCCGAGGCTGCGTGCGAGCCCGACCCAGTCGATCTCCGGTCTGCTTAGGTCGAACAGCTCGTTCGACGCCGGACCGGGCTGCGCGCCCACGTTGAGCAGTTCGCCGTGCAGGATCTTGTACATGCGATTGGCGAACACGACGTTGATCACGTCCAGCTTCTCACGAGCCTGGGTCCACAACGCCTGCAGCGTGTACATCCCGGCGCCATCCGCCTCCAGGCACACGACCTTGCGGTCCGGGCAGGCAATCGCTGCGCCGGTCGCCGCGGGAAATGCATGGCCGATGGCACCCCCCGTGATCTGGATCCAGTCGTGGGGCGCTGCACCCATGGTCGGCGCGAACAACGCCCGTCCGGACGTGACCGCGTCCTCGGCCACGATGCAGTTCTCGGGTAACAGCGCGCCCAGCGTCTGCGCAAACGCGGCGGGCTCGAACGCGCCCCGTACCGGCTCGGGAGTGGGGATCTTGGGCAGCGGAGGTTCCTTGGGTGCGCCAAGCTCGTCGGCGAGCCACTCGAGGGCGCCGACCAGGTCCTGCTCGGGCCGGGCGAGCACGTGAGTCGTCGCATCCGGCGGCGTCAGCACGCTGGGCTTGTTCGGATACCCGAAGAATGCGGCCGGCTGCTTCGCGCCCACCAGGATCACATGGCGTGTGCCGGCCAGCGCTTTGAGTGCGTTCTCCACCACGTAGGGGATGCGATCGACCGGCGGACGATTGCGCCCGCGCGCGATGCGGGGCAGTTGCGTCGGCGCCCGCAGCTGTGCGCCCGTGACGTGGGCGATACGGTAAGCCGCGCGGATGCCGCGCTCGGACAGCGCCTCGCCGGACATCACCAGCAAAGCCTGTTCGCCACTGCGCAGTGCCTGCGCGACGCTGCGCAGTGTGTCGGGTGCGACGGCGGTGCGGGCGGGCACCGGCAGCGCTGCACAGACTTCGCCGCCGTCGCTCCACGCCGTGTCCGCGGGCAGGATGAGCGTGGCGATCTGGCCGGGCGGGGTCAAAGCAGCCTGGGCCGCTGCGGCACCGTCGGCGCCTACGCGCGCCGAGGACTGCGTGGTCCGCACCCAATGCGAGACGGCGCGCGCGAGCCCCTCCGAGTCGGAGGTGAGCGGAGTGTCGTACTGCCGATGATAGGTGGCTTGGTCGCCCATGATGTTCACCATCGGCGAGAACGCGCGCCGCGCGTTGTGGATGTTCGCGATGCTGTTCCCGAACCCGGGACCGCAGTGCGTGAGGGTGACTGCTGGGCGCCCCGTCATGCGCGCATAGCCGTCGGCGCATCCGCTGACCACGGTCTCGGCGAGGCCGAGCACGCAGCGCATGCCGGGCACCTTGTCGAGTGCTGCAACGAAGTGCATCTCGGATGTGCCGGGGTTGGCAAAACAAGTGTCGATTCCGCTCGCGAGCAGCGTGCGGACGAGGCTTTCGGCGCCGTTCATGTTGGAGTCAAGAGAGTGGTTGTCGTGGACGTAGCCTACACTACTGCGCTGTGTACGTTCGAGGCGGACGCTCACGCTGTCATGCCTCACGCGACGAGGAAGGCGATGCGATGCGTCCCGACGGTGTCATTGCGAGCGCAGCGAGGCATCCTCGCGGTGGGCGCATCAAGGCGAGGATCCCTCGCCCTCGGCTCGGGATGACACCGGTTGGTGATTGAACTCGGAATGACTCCGGTGGTGAATGGGCTCGGGATGATCAGTGGTAAGGATGCTCGGGATGACACCGGTTGGTAATTGAACTCGGAATGACTCCGGTGGTGGATGGGCTCGGGATGATCAGTGGTAAGGATGCTCGGGATGACACCGGTTGGTGATTGAACTCGGAATGACCCCGGCGGTGGACAGGCTCGGGATGATCAGTGGTGGACATGCTCGGCATGATCAGTGGTGGACATGCTCGGCATGACACCGGTTGGTGATTGAATTCGGAATGACTCCGGTGGTGGACAGGCTCGGGATGATCAGTGGCAAAGAGGCTCGGGATGACACCGGTTTTGGCGATCGCGGCCGGGCGCTGTCCGCCGATTGCTTCGATCCATCCTCAGGGTGCCAGCGACGCGGCATATGCGGCGATCGCGATCATGTCCTCCTGCGTTAGCGTCGCGACCACCGGCCGCATCAGATCCATCCAGGGTCCGTTGCGGGTGCCGTGCTGCATGTCGTACAGCTGCCGGAATAGATAGCTGGGCGAGCGCCCCGCGAGTCCCGGTATCGGACCCAGCCCGCGCAGGTCCTCGCCGTGACAGACGGCGCAGGGCGTGGTGCGGCCTGCACCGGTGGTCACCAGTTCCTGGCCACGCGCGAGGCTGCCGGTCGGCACATAGGCGAGGAAGGGGGAGCGCGTATCGCGAAGCTCGGTGCGCTCGAGGCCCTCGGGGATCTCGATGATGCGTGCGCCGATCGGCTCCATCTGGTGCGGCTCGTACGCCGCCAGCATCCAGCCGGTGATGTGCGTCTTCGGCACCTCGTCGGTCTCGATTACCTTGATCCAGGGCCTGAGCTCGAGGGCGGCGAAGTACTCGGCCGCCTCGCGCACCTCGGCATCGGTCGCGGCCTTCGCGGCGACGATCATGAAGTTCACCGGCAGGCTGTCCGGCTCGGAACTGCGCCGTGCGCCGCTGCGAAAGTCCGCCACCTGCTGGACGATGTACTCGACCGGCAATCCGGCCAGGCTGGAGTTCTCCGGGCGACCCAACCCGTGCGGCATGTGGCAATAGCCGCAGGCGAACACGCGCGGCTTGCGGCCGAAGGCGACGCTATCGGGCATCGGCGGATGATCGTCCGGATGCCAGACCGGCGCAGTGAAGAGATCGCGGATCTGCGTGAGGGTCATGCTGACCGGACTGCCCGGCACGGTGCGGGGCGTTCCGTCGTCGGGCGCCGGCTTCAGATCGGGCGGATTGACCGGGTAGGCCCAGTAGGGCGGGCCATCGGCCGCGTAGCCGGGAAAGGCGAGCGCACCGGCCATCCCGAGCATGCGGGTCAGCCGACGGAACAGGCGGGAGGACACGTGCGTATCTCCTGGTTGGGTCGCGAGGGGTCCCTCATTCGACCGAACGATACGGTCGAGAATCGGCATGGTAGTGGATGGGAGAGGCAGCGGGCACGGCGGCGTGCTGCGGCCCCCTGCCGCCGGACCTGCTCGGGACGCTGACCAGGTGTCGGTGTCGGGGCGGACCGCTGGTCCGGCTGTTACACATGCGTAACGTCCTGCAGGGCTCCGGACATCACCCGGTTACGCCTCGCCCGTACAGTGGCGCCATGGATGCTCTCATCACCATCGCCAACGTGCTGTTCGTCTCCGCCTACTTTGTGCGCGACGTGCTGTGGCTGCGAGCATTCGCCCTGGCGGGGGCCGGCTGCCTGGCGATGTACTTCTACACCCTGCCGCAGCCGTTGATGAACGTGGTGTATTGGAACCTGCTGTACGTGACGATCAATGCGACGTGGCTTGCGCGCCTGGCGATGGGTCGCAGGGGGTCGGCCATGGCGCAAGGCGCGACCGACTGAGCGCCTCGTTCAGCCCTTCACGCAGAGCAGCGGTTCCAGCCGGGCGACGCGTCTGGCCAGGCCGGCGGATTCGGACGCCTCGACCACAGCCGCCACATCCTTGTACGCGCCGGGCGCCTCCTCGGCGACGCCGCGCGACGAAGGGCTGCGCACCACGATGCCGCGGGCGGCGAGCGTGTCGACGACCTGGCGGCCGTGCCACGTCTTCAACGCCTGATGGCGGCTCATGGCGCGTCCGGCGCCATGGCACGCGGAGCTGAATGCGCGCGATTCGCCGTGTACGCTGCCGGCGAGCACGTAGGAGCCCGTGCCCATGGAACCGCCGATGAGGACCGGCTGTCCGTGCGGCCGCAAGTCGGCCGGCACGTCGGGATGCCCGGGCCCGAACGCGCGCGTCGCGCCCTTGCGGTGCACGAACAGGCGCCGGCTGCGCCCGTTCACCACGTGCTCTTCCTCTTTGCAGGTGTTGTGCGACACGTCGTAGAGCAATGGCAGGCGTGCGTGGGGAAACAACTCGAGGAAGGCCGCGCGCACCAGATGGGTGAGGATCTGCCGATTGGCGAGTGCGCAGTTGATCGCTGCGCGCATCGCGCCCAGGTACTCCTGGCCGAGCGCGGAGTCGATCGGTGCACACGCGAGTTCGCGGTCCGGCAGCGCGATGCCGAAGTCCGCCGCCGCGACCGCCATGCGCTGGAGGAACTCGGTACCGATCTGGTGGCCCATGCCGCGCGAGCCGCAATGGATCATGACCACCACGTCGTTCAGGGCCAGGCCGTATGCGTGCGCCGCGGGTGCGTCGTGGATCGCTGTGACCGCCTGCACCTCGAGATAGTGGTTGCCGCTGCCGAGCGTGCCCATCTCGTCGCGTTGACGACGCTTGGCGTGTTCGGACACGGCTTCCGGGCGCGCACCGCGCATCTGACCGTGCTCCTCGATGCGCTCGAGATCCTCGGCATTACCCCATCCGCGCTGCACCGCCCAGTGTGCCCCGCCGCGCAGCATCGCGTCCATCTCCGGTGCGTCCAGCCGGATCGCGCCGGTGCTGCCGACGCCGGCCGGAATGCGCGCGAACAACAGGTCGGCCAGCTCGCGCTGTCGCGGCATCACCTGATCGCGCGTGAGGTGCGTGTGCAGGCAGCGCACGCCGCAGGAGATGTCGAATCCCACTCCGCCGGCGGACACGACGCCTCCCTCGGCGGGATCGAAGGCGGCTACGCCGCCGATGGGAAAACCGTAACCCCAGTGCGCATCGGGCATCGCGTAGGCGGCCTTGACGATGCCGGGCAGGCAGGCGACGTTGACTGCCTGCTCGTACACCTTGCTGTCCATGGCGCGAATCAGCGGCTCGCTCGCGAACAACACCGCGGGTACACGCATGGCGCCGTGCCGAGGAATCTCCCACTCGACATCGGAGCGTTTCAGGAACTGGGTCGGATCCATCGCTATACGTCCACCACCGTCTGCGCCATCCAGCTGCCATCCACGTTCACGACCCGCAGCGCCGTATAGGTGGCGCCCTTGACCTCGACGGCTGGCTCGTGGCGCGCGACGTCGGCGCGCTCGCCCCACAACCGTCCGACCAGGTGATCGCCCTCGATGCGCACCGAGAAGCGGGAAAACAGCATGCCACGTACCGCCATCTGGTAGACCACCGCGTTCAGCCACGCGGCGAAGAGCAGTTCGTCGTCCGGCGCCTCGCACGCCACCGTGACGGACTCGCGTGCCTCCACCCGTGCCGGATCGGTGATCACTGCCGTCAGCGCCGTGGCTGCCTGCTCGAACGCTTCCTCTCGGGTCGATCCGAATCCGCGCACGCCCACATCCGCCTGGTGCTCGAACAGTTCCCAACGTGTCGCCTGCATGGGCGAGGACCTCTGGCCGGGCACACGAGTCGCCCACATGATGGTGACCATAGCGGAGTGCCTCGGCCGCTGGGTTGATGTCGATCAACTCTGCGGGACCGAGTTGGTTCCATACTGCTGCTCCACAGCGTGGAGGGGAGCACGGCAATGAGTGCATCGATCGCACGCGACGTGAGCGTGCCCGCAGGACGGCTGCAGCTGGAGGGCAGCATCGCGCTGCCGGACAAGGCTTGCGGCATCGTCGTCTTCTCGCACGGCAGCGGCTCGGGGCGGCACTCGCCGCGCAACGCCTACGTTGCCGATCTGCTCAATGAGGCGGGGCTGGCGACCCTGCTGCTGGATCTGCTTACGCCCGAGGAGGCCGCGGATGTCGAACTGCGCTTCGACATCCCGCTGCTCACCGAGCGCCTGATCGACGCGGTGCGCTTCGTGCAGCGCTATCCCGCTTCCAGCTCACTGCGTGTCGGCCTGTTTGGCGCGAGCACCGGGGCGGCCTCGGCGCTGCGGGCTGCGGCCGAAATGCCGGAGACGATCCGCGCGATCGTCTCGCGCGGCGGCCGGCCCGATCTGGCGGGCAATCAGATGCTGCCGCTGGTCCGTGCACCGACCCTGCTGCTGGTCGGAAGCGAGGACCGCGAGGTGATCGCCCTCAATCGCTCGGCGGAGCGGCACCTGCAGTGCGAGAAGGCTTTACACATCGTGCCCGGTGCCACCCATCTGTTCGAGGAACCGGGGA
>CAZNBS010000264.1:0-6447 GCA_964570955.1 uncultured Burkholderiales bacterium
GGCCATTTCGGCTAATCAACTGAAATTGTTCGACTAACGTCCGGACACTACTGATAACGCACCAATATCTTGCCGCCACGGCCGAGGTACAAGCGCAACTTGATTCCGTGCGGCCGATCGGCGGTCTTTCCGGGAAGTTCCCACAGCACCATTTCCATCGTCAGCTCACCTTGTCGGGACTTGTAGCTGAATAGGAGCCGCGCCTTCACTATATGGTCTTCAGTACCATATCAAGGTATATGGTGTCAAGCGCCATAAGCAGCGCCAATAGCGCTCTTTCACAAGGTCTGGAGGGGAACCGTCGCGCGGCCCTCGGCACTCCGCCCCCGCTACTTCCGCGAAGATGAGGACATTGCTGCCCTCGCCCCTCACAGACCCGAGCGAGCCCAATTAAGGCACTATGTTCTTCCCTGAGCTGTAGAAGTCGGGCTAGTGCGTGATTCCGAGTGCTACGGCGCGCGGGGACCGAGGACCGAACGTTGGGAATGTGCGACAGATTTGAACCCACGACCCCCCATGGTTCGTAGGCGATTTACGCGCAATGCAGCAGCTTGTTGATCAAGCACTTGCAGCGCCACCCCCCCGCGAAACCAATCTATCCCAGTCCCGGGTTGGTCCCACCCGATCTGCCTTGGTCACAACCGCGGCTCGGTGCATCTCAGGCTGGCATTCCGGGACCAAGCTGTGCGACAATGTCGTACGCGATGGAGCCCCAAGATGACTACGCTCACCATACGTCTCGACCCGAAGCTCGAGAAGGCCCTGGATCGGATTGCGAAGCGCACCGGGCGGACGAAGAGTGAGATCGCGCGCGAGGCGCTCAGGCGCCAAGTCGCGGTCGCGCGCTTCCGGGAACTTCGGAGGAAAACGCTGCCGTTCGCCGAAGCACAAGGACTCGTCACCGACGAGGATGTGTTCCGAGCCCTCTCGTGAGGGTCTTCCTCGACACGAACGTGCTGGTCAGCGCGTTCGCTTCGCGAGGATTGTGTGCAGATCTACTGGAGCTGGTCCTGCTGGAGCACGACCTGATTCTGGGGCAGAACGTGCTACGCGAGTTCGACAAGGCGCTGCGCGAGAAGGTTCGGCTGCCGGCTTCCAACGCCGTGGAGGTTGCCGAGTTCGTGACCGGCGAGGCAACGCAGATTGTTGATCAGGCCGAGCCTGCGAACGTCAAGGCTGATGCGGACGACGCTCGAGTGCTGGGCGAGGCACTCGCTGGTCAAGCCGAGCTGTTCGTTACCGGCGATGCTGCGCTGTTGAAGCTTGCAGCCGTCGATGCCCTTAAGATCGTTTCGCCTCGCCAGTTCTGGGAGGCCCTGCATGCCCGCTAGAGATAGCCAAGGTCGGCGAGACCTCGCAAGAGAAGAAGGGCCTGCGTATCCGCAAGCCCTTCCGGGAACTGGCGCGCCCGGCAGGATTTGAACCCACGACCCCCTGGTTCGTAGCCAGGTACTCGGGCGCAAGTGATTGATTAACTGTGTTATCGGTAGCCGGCCGTTCCGTGTTTTTGCTCTGTTTTGTACGCTAATGCGCGCTCAAGTCCCCAAAAAGTCCCCACGTCGTTTCGCTAGCCGAGTTCATACGCGAGCGGTCTCAAACGCGTGTCACGGTGATTGGACCGATGATGTCGTCAGGCCCTAGGTGCGTTGGCTCCGGGGCAACTGGCGAGCGAGCGACAACTCGCTTTGCGAGGCTGGCCAATTGATTGACCGACCGATGTAGGTACTCGAGAGCGTCAGGTTCTTGCTCGCGACGCGGCCGGTGGCGTGCAGACGCCGTCGCCCAATCGATGAAGCGGTCGAACGGGAAGCTGCGAGCGCGTCTTCTCCTGGCCAATCGGGTCAGGCGGCAGCGGATGGTAAATGACAGGCAAGCTTCCCCCGCCCTCCAAAGCAAGCTGTTCCTGCACTGTGAACATACGAGTGCCGATCTGCGACACTGGCGCGATATGCGTGAACAGGTTCCGGCATGCCGAGAGCGTCGCAAGCCAACCGCGCTCTGGATTCTCGCGATCGGTGCTCGCCAAGAGGTCATTGGCCAACGGATCATCACCAGGCTGCGCACGAAGAACCGCAGCTGGTCTAGCCATACTCCGAACGGGCTGAGTCTTATCCTTGTAGATGGCAAAGACGTGTCGTGAGATGAACTCAGCGAGATAATCGCGCAGCACCGCTAGCTCGCAAAACAAAGCATGCACGGAATGCAGCACCGGACCGGAATTGAGATCTTCGAATCGCTTATACGGTTCGATCTCATTCCTTACCACGAGCGCCCGGAGTTGCGTGGCGTACGCCTTGCACAGTTCAAGCGTTCGGTGCTCAACCGCTTCTAGCTCGAACGCTACTCGCGCTGCACCGTCTGCGATTTCCATCCTATCCGAGCGTAATGCGGTCGCAGCTACCTGCCTCCAGAGCATCCATGCATCGTGAGCGATCCATCCGTGCCCGGGTGCGTAGACTCTAAAAACGGGCGGTCTCAACGCCTGCACCTCGTCGGCGTCTTGAAAGAACTGGCAGCCGATCACCAGCAGCCCAAGCTGCGTCACTCTGACAAAGAGGCCCGGGAACGTATCGATCTCAAATTGCATGAGCGAAGGGCCGTCACACCCCGCGCTAATCTCAACCTTCGTCCCGGGTTGTTGATCCCTGTAAGACCGCCTCCTAGAAAACAAAGGCGAGCGACATAGGGAAACCCGCTCACTCTGCCCCCCACTTACCGTCGCTAAACCAGAAGCGGATTCGTCCGTCGTTCCTCGTGGTGAGAACTTTGCGATCTTCGCCGCGAAAACGCCCACCCTGCGCACGAAGCGAATAGAACGGCACCGTCTCTTGAGTATCGTGCATGTACCCTTTATCCGAAATCACCACCCAGTAAGGCCTGCACGCGAATTTTGCGAAGATATCAGGGCACACCCCGCCGACGCGCCCGTGATGAGAGGCAATCAACACTTTGGTATCGGCGATCGCTGCGCGAAACCTTGCGTCGCGCGCAAGAAGCGTATCCCAACCCTTCGTCTCTAGGTCGCCCGGAAAGAGAAACCCGACCCCATCCAGCTTCAGGTGAACCACGAAGCTCAGATTATTCTCGTCCTCGAACTCGGGGTAATCGAGCTTGAACGCTTGTCGCTCTACCCCTTGAAACACGGGCGGCGTCGCGTTGTCACCTCCGGTATACCGGGCAGCCATGCGCACAAGAGCTTCGATACCTGCACCCATCCCGTCTTCAGATTTCAGGTGCTGCAAGACATCTGGGCTGACCGACTTGTTCCGCCACAGCCAACCGATCTCCACGTTCGCAAGTAGATCCGGCAAGCCGGACACATGATCCTCGTCGTAGTTCGTGACGACAAGCATGTCCAGATAGCCAATCCCTTGCTGCCGAAGATAGGTCCCCGGTCGCCACCCAGTCGACGCGTTATGGCCGCAATCGATCATCATGCGCGTGCCGTTGTCGCAGCTGATTAACGCACACGCACCGTGTTCGACGTCAAAGATCCGTAGCTCCATCTCGGATTCTCTAGCCCCTGACTGCTATACCTGCAAAGCAGCGCTAATCATGGCCGCATCCGCCGCACAAGCTTCTCCCAGTCAACGGCACCGGCCCCGAGCACGGAGTGACTCCAGCGGTAGGAGACGCCGCCGAAAGCTAGTCGAGCTCGTCGCACGCTCGAAGTAACGTTTCGGCATACGTGAACGCAGCCGTCTTAACCGCCCGCTTTGTGACGAAGAAAATCCACACGGCCACCGCCACGATAGCGACCACTGCAGAGAACCACGCTTCATCTGGAAGCTTAGAAAATGATTCGGCGCCCCACCCATTCGCCGTAAGCACGTCGTGCTTCGCAAGCACGAAAGCAAAGCACGCAAGAGCTATGAGCAGCGCCAGTGGTTTCAGACCGAGGGCGTTGCGGCGGAACCCGTACGCGATGTTCTCTTTGAAGAGAAGATGAAAACGGGAGGGTTCTCTTGTTCGGTTGAGCAGCCAGCGCACGCCAGACTGATAGACATCGTCGGCAGCCCTTGGATCGTGCGACTCCTGGTTAGCGTCGGGAAACGCCACTCCAATCTTACGGGACAGGAGCGCGTGGTAACGCGCCTTGGTTGCGGCTTCAATCATCGGATCACGATGACGCAGGAGCTGGGTCGTGGGCTTTCCACCCCACTCAACGAAGAGGTTTTCTTCGAGCGCTTTTCCCCTGTCACGGCTAATCTGGACTAGGAAGTAGAGTCCTCCGCATGCGGCGATCAACATGATCGAATTGGCGAACACGGAAGCCCTGGGTCCGTACGTCGCACCAATTGTGACGAAGAGGGGCAGCAACGCAAGCAGGGCGGGCCAGAGGCGTGCCTGCCGCTCGTACGGATCAGTTACCTTTGCAACTAGATCGGCAAATCCGGTCACGGAAGATCTCCTACAGGCTCATCCAGCACTCTCACGTAGGTAGGGCGCCAGTTCGTTCTTGTTGGCGAGCACGATTTGCTGTGCTGCCGCCGCCTCTGTCGCATCCCGTGAAAACCCAAGTTGCTTGAGGACGTAGAACAGCAGTGCACGGCGGACGGGTAGAGTCGCGACCCCTCCGTCCATGGCGTAGTCGAGTTCGATCGCCCGCCGCTGCGCTTCTGTGAGATCAGGGTGCGGCGCGACCTTCACCTCGACGTACGTGTTCCAGTCGTGGTCGGACCGAGGATCAATCTCGGAGTTTGAGTGCGGCCGGATGCTCAACAGCCGTCCGAACACGAAGTCCCGAAACGCACCGCGCGCGTGGCAGTACGCCCGCGTGTGCCAGCGGAAGCCATCGAACGCGATCGCGTGAGGGCTGATTAGGCGCGTTGTCGGCGCCGCCTGACTGAACGACTGATACTCGACCTCCAAGACGAGCCGCTGCCGGATTGCTCGTAGTACCGCCAAGAGGGCCCGAGGGGAAACGCTGCGATGAGGATGTCGAACAAGTTCGACAGGCGGCATCCAACCGACAAAAACGGCGTCTTCTCCCCGCGTTCCATTCGCGACCGCGAGCACCTCGTTTAGGTAGCGACCCGAGTCTTCAGAGACCAAGACCGGCTTGAAGTCGGACGTCGCGAGATAGACCTTCTCGCTGCGGTCGTACACGACATTCGCTGGCGCCAGTTCTTGGTAGCGCGCCAGGTCTAACGATGCTTGTGGAACGGAGATTCCGAAGAACCCGGTGAGATCGGCCCGGTTAATCCGCCCCTCCCAATACAGTCGGAAGTCAATGAACTCGAGCCGTTGTTGCTGCCCCCACCGCGTTGCCTTGTTTTGTGGTTCCCCGTGAACTTCGCCGCCTTGCTGACTCACCACCTCGTCGCCTTGTGTATAATAATTAGATGGACATAGTTTCTAGACCTATTTTACCTGTCTAGCCACCTGACGGCAAGCAACCCATTCGGAGCTCTAAGTGACTGCGCAGATTACTTTTTTCCCCGTCGGCAACGGCGATATGACCCTTATCGAGGTGGCGGATGGCCAGACCAAGATCCTGATCGACGTGAACATCAGGGACGCCGCCGACGATCCAAGCGACGAGACCTTTGATGCCGCGACAAGCCTCCGGAAGCGGCTGTACCGGGACGAGAACGGCCGTCCATACGTCGACGCATTTCTGCTCAGTCACCCCGATCAAGATCACTGCAACGGCCTTCAGAAACACTTCTGGCTCGGCAACCCCTCGAGCTACCCGGACGATGAGAAGAAGGACGGGGAGAAGCGGATCATGATTCGCGAGATCTGGTCGTCACCGCTCGTTTTCCGGCGAGCCAGTAAGGATCATCCGCTGTGCGACGACGCGAAGGCATTCGCGGCTGAGGCTAGGCGTCGTGTCCAAATAAACCGAGATAGGAAGTTTTCGGCCGTAGCGGAAGGGGATCGAATCCTGATTCTCGGAGAGGACGAAGATGGCAAGACCGACGACCTCGGTCCGATCCTCGTGAAAGTGGACCAGGAATTCGACAGGATCAACTGGGTACACAACGCATACTTCCGGGCACGGCTTCTCGCACCATTGCCGAAGGGTGATGACGAGACTGAGGAGGTCCTGTCGAAAAACCATTCGAGCACGATCCTCAACATCCGGCTCGCAGGTGACAGAACCCACGTCGATGCATGCCGGTTCCTGACCGCCGGCGATGCCGAAGTCGCAATCTGGGAGCGCCTCTGGGCAAGACATAAGCGACAGCCGGAAGTACTCCAATACGACCTCCTCCTCACGCCCCATCACTGCTCGTGGCACTCCCTCTCGTACGACAGTTGGTCGGAAAAGCATGAAGAAGCGGAAGTCAGTTCGGCCGCCCGCTCCGCGTTGTCGCAGACCCGGCTCGGGGCTGTTCTCGTTGCCAGCAGCGACCCGATCAAAGACGATGATAACGACCCACCCTGCCTTACATTCCGCACATCGCCGGACGCATTTGTCCGTAATTTCCGGAGCGCGCA